>JAYPDO010000033.1:0-30508 GCA_038125285.1 Opitutia bacterium | reverse complement strand
GAACGCTCTGTCCCACTCCGCACTATTTTATTCCCTAGATGTTGGCATCCGCCATCCAAGAAACAGGATATGTCACCCAGGATTTTCATAAGCTCCTTCCTCGTTGCTCTAGTGTGGTTATATGACTCCGTGGCAAATCCCTACGACCAAGACATCCGCCCTTTTTTAGAGAAGCACTGCGTCCAGTGCCATGGCCTGAAGAAGCAGAAGGCGAAGTTGCGATTGGACACATTGGCTCCGGACTTTGACTCCCTTGATGTAGCCGCTCAGTGGATCGAGGTGATGGATAGCCTTAACCTCGGGGAGATGCCGCCGGAGGAAGAGCCCCGGCCTGATTCCCTTGCCCTGGAAAAGGTGGTGAGGTGGATTGCGTCCGAACTCCGTGCAGCTTCCACGCGGAAGGTAGCCGGGAACGGCAAAGGGCTCCGCAGGCTCAACCGGATGGAATATTCCAACACCATCCGAGATTTGTTAGGGATGCATTTCCTCCCTGGGGACGACCCTTCGGAATTGCTCCCGCCCGACCCCACTTACGAGGGTTTCGACAAGGTCGCGTCTTCCCTTATGATGGATTCCTCCTTGTTGGGAAACTATTATGAGGCCGCCAAGAGGGTAGCCGGTATGGCGATTGTGGAAGGGCCGCCCGAATATCCGACCCACCTCGCCCATTTCGAGATGGAGGACATGGCCAAGCCAGGGAGTGGCTTTTCCTATGTTTGTGGCCATGGCGGTTGCACTTGCCGGGAAAACGATGTAGAACTCCTGGTTGGGAATACCCGGACTGCCCGCGGGTTGCTGTATCCAGGCACTGAGCAGATGTTCCCGGTCAAGGGGTTGTACACCATCCGGGTCAGGGCGTCTGCTGACTTAGGTGCCGATGGCGAGCCTGTCAGGATGTATGTAGTCAGGACACAAGACCGCCGGGGGCGCATCATGGAGGTCGATGTGACTGCCCATCCGGATTCCCCCGAAGTGTTTGAAGTGACCTTGCCCATGGTTTCCCTTGCTGAAAGCAGCGGGGTTTACCTCTCTGTCGGAATAGAAAACGGTGCGGAACGCACCCAACAGTCCCAACTCCAGCAGTTGAAAGGGCCGGAGAAAGCCTTTTCCGTTGGGATGCCCGGTTACTTCAGTTTTGACAAGCTGATGAAAGAAGCCTCGCTAAGGGGCGACCATGCAACCGCCCTCCGCCTTGCCGCCCGCAAGAAGTCCGAAGGATGGATGGGGAGCAGCCGTCCGGGTCTTGGCTTGCTGGAGCCTTCGCACTTCAAAAAGCTTTACGTGGACTGGGTGGAAATCGAAGGCCCGCTCTACGACCAATGGCCTCCCCAAAGCCATGCATCCCTCTTTTACAAAGGTGACGGGGCGGCCGAGGATTTGGAGTATGCTTTCCAGATATTTGAAAAGTTTTTGCCCCGGGTCTTCCGTAGGCCCGTTTCCAAGGAAGAGATCGGGAGGGTTGCCAGTTTGATCGGGAGCGAACTCGAACGCGGGTTGCCCTTTTCGGATGCCATCCGGGTGGGGCTGACTTATGTCTTGTCCTCACCGGAGTTCCTTTACCTTTCCGAGCCGGACACCCCGGATTTGGGCGACTACGAACTAGCCGCCCGCCTTTCCTATTTCCTTTGGTCCAGCATGCCCGACGACCAACTTTTCGATTTGGCTGCGTCCGGGAAACTCAGCCAACCTGAGACCCTTGCCTATGAGGTTGCCCGGATGTTGGACGACCCGAAGTCCGAAGCGTTGGTGGAAGGTTTTGCCGCCCAGTGGTTGCGTACCGGGGAATTCATGGACTTCGAGCCGGACCAAACCATCTACCGTCCGTTTTACCGTGAAAACCACCCCAAAATCCGGGAATACATGCAGCAAGAGCCCTTGGAGTTTTTCAGGGAAGTCTTCCAGAGGCAGTTGAGCCTCCTGAATTTCCTCGATTCCGACTTTGCCATGGTCAACGAACCCCTTGCAAAGTTCTACGGACTCCCAGGCATCCGTGGTTACGATTTCCGCAAAGTGAAGCTCCCCGAAGGTTCTGTCCGCGGCGGCCTACTCGGCCAGGCCGGTATCCATCTGAGGGGTTCCGATGGCATCCGCACCAAGCCGGTCAACCGGGGAGTCTACGTCCGGGAAGTCCTCTTCAACGACCCTCCTGCGCCGCCCCCGCCCAACGCAGGGGAAGTCGAGCCCAACATCAAGGGCGAGCGCCTGACTGTTCGCGACCGTCTCATCCAACACCAGCAAATCGAAGCCTGTGCCAGTTGTCACCGGGGCATCGACTTCTACGGCCTCGCCTTGGAAAATTTTGACATCACCGGCGCATGGCGCGACCGCCAAAACGGGGAAGATTTCACTGGGGGCAATACTCCGCCCATTGATGCCAGTGGCAAACTCCCCAATGGCCGCTCCTTCTCCAATTTCCAAGAATTCAAAGCCCTCCTCTACGAACAAAAAGACCGTTTCCGCCGGGCATTTGCCGAAAAGCTCTTCCTCGTCGCCCTCGGGCGACCTGTACAACCACCTGACCGCACCACCGTCGACGAAATTGCCCGGGCAATGGGCGAAAACGGCGACACTTTCCACTCCGCCGCCCAGGCACTTGTCCTTTCCGGGGCTTTCCGAAGTAAATGAATGCGAAGACCAAAACGGAGCGGCGAACTTCGGTCGCCGTGTGGGACTTCCGAACCTTACCAAAATCCATCCTCCACACGGCGACCAAAGTTCGCCGCTCCAACATCATGAAAAAGTCCCCCGCCATCCCCCGCCGCACAGTTCTACGCGGAACCGGAACCGCCCTTTCCCTCCCTTACCTGGAGGCCATGATGCCGTCCTCCGTCTTCGCCCTGCCCGAGCCGCAAGTTGTCCCTCGCCTCGGACTTTTCTACTTCGGGATGGGGATGAATGTCCGGGAGTTCTTCCCTAAGGATTTTGGCAAAAATTTCACCACCCCAAAAATCCTCAAGCCCCTCGAAAAACACCGGGGCGACTTCACTGTCTTTTCCGGTATCTACCTCCGGGAGGGTGGGGGACACAAAGGCACCTATCCTTTCCTCACCGGGATAGCCCGCGAGAAGAAGCAGGGCATTTCCATGGATCAAATTGCCGCCGAGGCCATTGGCAAGGACACCCGTTTCCCGTCCCTGCAAATGTCCATCAAACGCGGCACAGGTTACGGCGGCCCAGACCTCGCCACCCTATCCTGGAACCGGCAAGGCGTCCCCCTTCCTGCCGAAAACGACCCAAGAGTCCTCTTCAACCGTCTCTTTCGTCCGCCAACTACCGAAGAAATAGCCAATCAGGGTTCGGAGTTCCGCCAACGCCAATCCGTCCTCGACCTGGTCATGGAAGACGCCCAACGCCTTAACAAACAACTCGGCAAGTCCGACCAGGAACGCCTGGAACAGTACTTTTCCTCCCTGCGCGTACTCGAAAGGGAACTAGAGCGCCAAGTCCAATGGTCCACCAAGGAAAAACCCGACCCCGACCTCACCGGCATCGGGGATTACGATTCCGTCGTCCCGCCTAGCAAGGACAACAAGGACTTTTCTTACGAGCAATACTCCAAGTTGATGTACGACCTCATCGCCCTGGCCTTCCAAACAGATTCCACCCGTGTTGTTACCTATGTCGTCCGCACCGAATTGAAGGGTGGTTCTTACCCCGAATGGGGACTCTCCAAGGACTACCACTCTCTCACCCATCACGGCAACAACGCCCAGAACCTGGACGAACTCGCCAAGGCCGACACCATCTACATGCGCCACTGGGCACACTTCCTCTCCCGCCTCAAATCCATAAAGGAAGGCGACAAAACCCTCCTCGACCACTCCACCCTAGGCTTCAGCAGCGGCATGGGCATCGGCCACAGCCGCGACCTCCTTCCCACCATGGTCTCCGGGGGCACTGGACTTGGCCTCAAACACCAAGGCCACCTCGGCCTACCCAAGAACACTCCGCTGGCGAACCTTTGGAAAACCATGATGAACCAAATTAGGGTCGAAACCCCGGCGCAATTTCACGACAGCACGGGAATCGTGGATGCATTGGTGTAACGGAGCGGCGATTTCCTTGTAGCCGTTGTGGGACTTCCGAACTTTTCCAAAACCATTTCATACTAGGCGACCAAAGTTCGCCGCGCCGATTCTTTTCCCGTTGCCCTCCTTCGGTAACGCCCCTTCCTTTCAGCAATTGAAAACTTCCTTCGCATCCCTTCTCCTCGGCTGCTTCTTCGCAAGCACAATTTCCGCCGAAACCAACACCATTGGCATGAAGCTCGTCTGCATCAAGCCGGGCGAGTACATCCGGGGATCCATCAAGGGCGACCATCTCCGGCAAAACCATCCGCTCACTACTGGCGGGGTCGGCGAGCATGATTCACGGCCTCGTCACCGGGTACGGATTACCAAGCCTTTCGAGTTTGCCTCCACCGAGGTCACGGTTGGGCAGTTCCGCAAGTTTGTTGAAGATACTGTTTACAAAACCACTGCCGAAACCAACGGCCAAGGTGCCATTGCCTTCCTTCCCGAAGTAAAGGAAGAAGGGGAAGGACAATTCGGGACAAGGCCTGACTGCACTTGGCGCAACCCCGGTTTCCCTCAAGACGAAAACCATCCCGTTGTCTGCGTCAGTTGGAAGGACGCCTCCGCCTTCTGTGCCTGGCTAAGTCGAAAGGAAAAGGCCACCTACCGCCTTCCAACCGAAGGGGAGTGGGAATACGCTGCCCGCGCAGGGGCGACCACAAGCTACCTCGGCGGAAACTCCGCCAGCACGATTTACGCCTACGGCAACGTCGCTGACGCAACACTGGAAAAGGCCGTCCCCGGCATGACCCTCCGCCAGCGCATTAAAGACCTCTATGGCACCGACGGCGACGGTTTCGCTTTCACCGCTCCGTTCGGGAGCCTCAAGGCCAACAACTGGGGCATCCACGACACCCATGGCAATGTCTGGGAATGGTGTTCCGACAAATATCACGCCATCCACTACAGCGAAATCACCAAGGCCAACTTCAACCATGACGAACCTGAAACCCTACCCCTTATAACCGACCCCCAAGGTCCCTCCGATACCCCCAACCACAAATTTGGCGACTGGCGCGTCATGCGTGGAGGTGCCTGGGTCACTGGCCCGCTAACCAGTCGCTGTGCCTCCAAAAGCTACGGCGAAGCCGGGGACGCCTTCTGCTACACCGGCTTCCGCGTCGTCCGGGAGATGGAGTAAAAGGAGCGGCGAACTTCGGTCGCCGTGTATAGGATGGTTTGTGGAATTTCCGAATGTCCCACGACGGCGACCAAATTTCGCCGCTCCTTTTACAAAATCCCATGTTTCCGAAACACTTCCGCGACGGGCACGCCTGCGAGGAGTTCTTCGCGGACCGTGTTTTCCCCGGAGACTTTTTCCTGTGCCTTGCGGATGGCTTCTTCGGCGGCTTCGGAGGGGATGATGACCACGCCGTCCAAGTCCCCCAATAGGTAGTCGCCGTTCTTTGTTTTCACCCCGTCGATTTCGATGGGCTGGAAGATGCTGGTGACATCGATACGGCCAAAACTGTCTGCCGGGTTCATCCCGATTCCGAAAACCGGGAAGCCCATTTTCTCCAAGGCCCACATGTCCCGGCAACAAGTGCTCATCACGACCCCGCGTACTCCTTTCGCTTGGCATGCCGTGCTGAGTAACTCCCCCCAAAACGCAGCCTTGTCGTTGTGTTGGGCGTCCACCACCAGGACATCCCCGGCTTGCATTGTGTCGATGGCGGCCATTTCGAGTTTATAGGGTTCTTCGGGAAGGGCATCGACCGACTCCGCCTTGGCGGTAAAGACCCTGCCGCATACCCGCTTGGCCGGGGTCAAGGCATGGATTCCAGCACCTAGGATTTGGTTGCGGTAGCCCATTTTGTCGAGGACATCGGCCACGACGGCAGAGTAGAGGTTTTCGAGGGAGGCGATATGGTCCATGGTCATTGGGCTTGGGCGGATTCCCATTCTTGGAATTTTTTGGCGAGTTTGGCCTTCAGCGATACCTGGGTGTCCCGGTAACCGGGATTGTCAATCAAGTCGTGCTTTTCAAAGGGGTCTGTATCCAGGTCAAAAAGCTGGAACCGGCAAATCTGCGGGTAGTGGATGAGCTTCCATCGCCCGTCCCAAACCATCCTCTGCTTGTCCCGGAACATCCCGTAAATCTCGTCGTAAACTGATTCCGCCTTCCCGTCCATGACCGGGACAAGGCTCCGGCCTTCTACGGAACGAGGTGCCGGGACATCGGACAACCCGCAGATGGTGGGGAAGAGGTCGCGCAGGTAGCACAGGGCTTCGGTCCGCTTTCCTTCCGGGATGCCCGGGCCGGCCAGGACCAAGGGGACGCGAATGGTGTGGTGGTACATATTTCGTTTGCCCATCAGGCCATGGCTCCCGACGGCCAACCCATGGTCGCTGGTGTAGATGATGACCGTGTCCTTCGCTTGCCCGGATTCCTCCAACGCCTCCATTATCCGGCCGACTTGTTGGTCCAGGTGGGTGATTACGGCATAGTACACGGCCAGGTTCTTCTTCGCCATGTCCGGTGGGCGCGGCCAACCCAACATCTGCTCGTCACGACTGTCGAAATTTCCATGGTCGAAAGGGTGCTGTGGTAAGAAGTTCGGCGGGAGGGGGATGCTCTCCGGCGGGTACTTCCCGTCGAATCCGGGCGGGACTAGCAACGGGTCATGCGGTGCCGTGAAGTTGACATGCAGGAAAAAGGGATTTTCCGGTTTCCGATGGATGAATTCGATGGCCGCATCGGCAAAGTCCTCACTGATGCCAGGCTGCAACCCGACACCCTTTTCCGGGAACTTGTTGCCGTCTTCATCCTGGAAAATCCAGCCCCGGTAACCCGTCACTTCATATCCCTTCCAGTCCTTTTGCGGCTTGTACCATTTCCTTCCGCCGCCTGAGTATAGCCCGAGCGTGTCCGTGTATCCGTGGTCGCGGGGTTTTCCGTTGTTGTGCCATTTGCCGACGTACCAAGTGTGGTAGCCCTGTCCTTTCAACGTACCGGGCAAGGTGGGCAATTCCGGGCGGATTTTCCCGCCGAAGTACGTTACCCCGCTACGAAAACCGCTGCAACCGGTCAGGATTTCCGCCCGGCTCGGGGTACAGATGGGGTTGCTGCATGTGGCGTTGAGGAAGGTCGTGCCCCGGGCGACGAGCTTGTCTAGGTTCGGCGTCTCGATGATGGGGTTGCCCAGCGCGGCGATGGTGTCCGGGCGTTGGTCGTCACTGACCAGGAGGAGGATGTTGGGCTTGGCGCAGAGGGCAGTGGCCAGGATGAGGAGTGTGTAAAGGGCTGGTTTCATGCTGGGAGAATGGAGGCTTTTGCGGGCATGTGGCAAGAGTCGGAGCGGCGAACTTTGGTCGCCGTTGTGGGGCTTTCGATTGTCCATATAAACCATCCTATACACGGCGAACGAAGTTCATCGCTCCGATTGGCCTTGCCGAAGGCTTTCCCAAACAGTCGAATCCGTCATGAAAAATTGGGTAACCTGCGTTTTCCTTCTTTTCTTCAACCTCGTGTTTTCCGCCAGCCCGGCCACGGTGTTGTTCGATGGCCGTCCCCGGTTGCCCATCATCCTGCACCCGTCCGCTTCCGAGGGAACCCTGGCGGTTGCCAAGGAATTCTCCGGGTACCTTGAAAAGATGACGGGCCACAGTTTTGACATCATGGTGGCAAATTCGGCCGCCAAGCCCGGCATCTACATCGGAACCACCGGACACTTTCCCCTTCCACAGTTTGCCAACGATTTGGAAATCCGGCGCGCCCATGACGGGTTGGAGTCTCTCGTCATCCATCCCGACGGGGAATCACTCCATTTGGTCGGTGCCACGGAGCTGGGCGCGTCCCATGCCGTGTTCACCTTCCTTGAACGCTTGGGATGCCGTTGGTACTTCCCGGCCAAGGAGTGGGAAATCGTTCCGGAGTTGGTCAGGATTGTGGCGGATTTTGAGGTCATCGACCGCCCGGTCATCCCGTCCCGGAGGATATGGTGGGGCTATGGATGTTTTGACCACCGGGAAGGCAGATGCCGGGAAGACTACGAAGCTTGGGCAAGGCATAACCGCATGGCCGAATCCCTCAAAATCCAATGTGGCCATGCCTGGCAATCCGTCATCATCGGGAACCAAAAGACTTTTGATGCCCACCCCGAGTTCTATGCGCTGGTCAAGGGGGAACGCAAAGGGCCGCAATTGTGTGTCAGCAACCCGGAAGTCCGCAAAATCTGCACGGATTGGGCACTGGCCAAGCTGGAGCGGTTTCCTGAGCACGACATGGTTTCCATGGAGACCTCGGACGGCCTCGGGCATTGCGAATGCGAAAAGTGTGTCGCGATGGGGAGTGTTTCCGAGCGGGTCTTCGGGCTGGCCAACGAAGTTGCCCGCGCGGTGGACAAGGCGTATCCGGGCAAGATGGTGGGGATGCTGGCCTACAGCGACCATTGCGAGCCGCCTTCCTTCCAACTGGAGCCCAATGTCTATGTGCAAAGCACGAACGGCTTTGTCCGGGGCAAATACTCCTTCGACGAGTTGCTGGAGCTTTGGCCGCAAAAGACCCGCAACATCGGCTTCTACGAATACCTCTCGGTCTGGCCATGGGACTTTGACCAACTTCCCGGTGGCCGCGCCAACGACATTTCCAAGATGACCGCCAACCTTCGCAACTACGCCAAGGCCGGGGCAACCAGCGTGTCCTGCGAAAGCAGCAACAACTGGGGGCTCAATGGCCGTGGGTATTACTTGGCCAACCGATTGATGTGGACCCCGGATGCCGACCCAGACGAAGTCTTGGCGGACTTTTACGAAAAGGCCTTTGGTCCGGCGGCCTGTGCGATGCGGAGCTATTACGAACGGTTTGACGGGGGGAACCAGCCCTTGCTCTCCGAACACCTTCTCGCGCTAGGTTTCCGCGATGTCCAGGAAGCCGTCGGGTTGTCGGAAGGGCGCCCCGATGTCCTCGCCCGGCTTCGTCACATCCAGCAATATCTGCATTACGTCCGTGTCCGTTGGGAACTCAGCCATCTTCCAAAGGCCGAAAAGGAACGCCGGAAAGCCTTCACGCTTGATGGGTTGTCCTGGGGTTACCGCACCCGCTACTCCTACATGAACCATTGGGCCGCCATGCGACAAAGCTGGACTGACGATGCCGCCAAGGAATTTGAAGACCCGTTGCTATCCTACCGCGCCAAAGAGGCCCAGCCTTGGAAGTCAGACGAACCGGTCACTGCGGAAGAGACCGAACGAGTTTTCCAGGCCGACCTCGCCCGGTTCCAACCTGTGAAGCTGTTGGAGCGGGATTTTTCCCAAAACCTCGTCCCATCCGGCCTGGCCAATGCCCATCATGGTAAAGTAGGTCCCCAGCCCTTGTCCCACCTCTTTCAACGTCCGAAGCGCTACGTTGCATATGGCAAGGCAGGGGAAACCGTGAAGTTCACCATCACGACGGGGGTCATCCCGCACTATCGTGACCGTGCCGACGGAATCTGGAAAGTGACCGACGCCCTGGGGAACCTCCTGGGAACAGGCAATTTCCCCCAGGATGGCCAGGACCATCCTGTTGAGATTACCCCAAAATCCACCGGCCTGCTCTGGATAGATTTTAACGACTTCGGCGGGGGCTGGGGCATCTCCGCAGAGGAAGGTACGCCGCTCTGTTTTGCCATCCCTCGAGGTCAACGCATCCTCCACCTCGGCCAATTCCGCCAACCCCTATTCTTCTTTGTCCCCAAGGGCACAAAGCGGTTGCAGTTCTTTTTCGAAGGCAACCTCCAGCCCCATCTCCACCAACCCGACGGCACGGTGGCCAGGGTAGTCACAGAAAACGGGAAGTACGTGGAAGTCGAAGTGCCGGAAGGATTGGACGGCCAGGCGTGGCATTTCACCCGGTTCGCCCCGAAGAATTTCTGGTTTGTGAATGCGCCTAATTATCTCGCGGCGTCCCCGGAGACGCTGTTGGTGCCGAAGGAAGTGAAGCCGTGACGGAGCGGCGGTTTGTAACCGCCGTTGAGTGGCTCAGGCAATCAACTCCGCAATCGGCTTGCCGCTGGTCAGGATGGGGATGGGGCGGCCGTCGGGTGCCATGACGGAATCCACCAACGGCACGCCGAGTTGGTGGTAGATGGTGGCGAGGACTTCGTTGAAGTGGACGGGGCGGTCTTTGGGGACATCGCCCGCGGTGGTGCTGGAGCCGAGGATGACGCCGGATTTGAGGCCGCCTCCGGCTAGAAAGATGCTGAAAACCTTTTCCCAATGGTCGCGGCCGGCGTCGCGGTTGATTTTGGGGGTGCGGCCGAATTCCCCATACATGGCGACCAGGGTGGTGCCGAGCAGGCCGCGTTCTTCGAGGTCGTCCAGGAGGATGCTGACGGAGTGATCCATGGGAGGGAGGAGGACATCCCGCATGATGTTGAAATTGTCTTTGTGGGTGTCCCAGTCCTGGCCCCGTTCTTGGTCAAGGGTGTAGTTGAGGAGGGTGAAGGGGACATCGGCCTCTGCCATCCTGCGGGCTAGAAGGGTTTGTTGTCCCCAGAGGTGGTCGCCGTAGCGCTCCCGGGCTTTGGCGGGTTCCTGGTTCAGGTCAAAGGCTTGGGCTGCCTTGCCACTTGAAATCATTTCCGCCGCATGCCGGTGGTAGTCCCCCAGGCCCGTCACGGACTCCGGTAAATTCTGTTGGCCTTCCAAAGTGTTGAGCAGGCCGAAACGGCCGTGTATCCGTGATAGCGGGTTTTCCCTGGATTGGGCGAGGCTTTGTGGGGCTAGGTAGGGAGCTTTGGCGGTATCGGGCGTCATGCCGGATTCCATGGGCTCAAACTCCGCCCCGAGGCTTCCGGAGGAGGCGAAGTGTACACGGATGCCAAGTTGCCCGGAGTGGGGGATGGCGACATAGGGCGGCAATCCTTTGGTCTTTCCGGCAAAAGTTTTGGCGACCCAACTGCCGACGGAAGGGTGGACATAGTTGCGGTTAGTCCCGGTGACATTGGCGGCGGCCAGGGGGACGCCAGTCAAGGTCTGGTAAATCGCTACAGGATGGCTCGGGGAGTCGACGTAGGCACTACGGATGAGGTTGAACTTGTGGGCTCGTTTGGCGAGCTTGGGCAGGTGCTCCGAAAAATGGATTCCGGGGATGGAGGTGCGGATGGTACCGAACTCGCCCCGGTAGGCTGAAGGCGCGTTGGGTTTGGGGTCGAAACTTTCGTAGTGGGAGAGGCCACCCTGGAGGTAGATGAGGATGCACCGTTTGGCCGATGCGTCCGGGTTTGCCTGGAGCAACCTAGGCCAGAGGAGGGAACCGGCCAATGCCCCGCCGCCCTTTATCCACTGCCGGCGGGTAAAGTCCTGGATGGTTTTGGCGGGTTGCCGGGGGTCAATGTCCATGTGCTCCCTTTATTGATGGATCTCCCTCGGCAATACCATTTGGACAATTTCGCCGTGGGGGCGGAACATGTTGGTGTTGTCCGAGGGGTCATAGGATTTTTCCAGGGCGTTGTAGAGGAAGTCGGCGGTGAAGTTCGTGCCGTGGAGTTTGTATAACTTTGCCACGGTCTATTCACAGTATTTGCGCTTTTCGGCTTCGGGGGCACTGCGCCAGTCATAGCCGTCGATTTGTCCGATGATTTGACCAGGACTGGGGGGAGCGGGGCCTCTGTTGCCATTGAAAGCGATTCTGATGCCGAAACCTCTTTGCCTCCGGTCGCACCTTTTTGGAAGGCGGCCTTGTCGCCGTCGGATTCACCGATTTTGGGCTTGGAGGTGGTCTTGGGCATAACGGCCAAGGAGGCCACGGAAAAACCGATGTCGCGCATGACGATGAGGACACCCTTGGCACTGTTCGAGCCTGCTTCCCATTCGGATTTGACCTTCTCGGCCTTGATGGTGGAGGGCATTTCCAGCCAGATGAAAAGGAGGGCGAAGATGCCGAGGATGATGGCGGGAATCATGCTGGGTGGTTTAGGGAAATTAGGGTGAGGGGCAAGCTGCTACACGGAGTTGCGAACTTGGTCGCCGTGTATAAAATAGATAACGGGTTCGTAAATCCCACGTCGGCGATCAGTTTGCCGTTCCTTATTTGGAAATGAACCTGACCAGTTCCTCCATGTTTTCTGCGGAGTGGAAGGCGGAACTCTTATCTCCGTAGGTTTGGCGGGTTTGTTCCTGGAGGGCTTTGTCGTTGTCTAACAATATCAGCGGATGGGGGGCGGAGAGTTCCAGGAAACCGCCGATGTCGCCGTACTTGGCGGCTCCGGGGAGGAAGTCGGAGTGCCATTGGTCGCAGAGGTTGGCGAAGCGGAAACCGTTGGTGTCGATGGCGGCGCGTGCGATTTGCGGGCCTGCCACGGCACGGGCTGCGGCGGCCCAGTGTCCCGTGCCTTGTACGGCGAGGAGGTGGACTTCCTTTGCTTTGCCCGAGCCTTGGAGGTAGGCGACGCAGGTGAGGATGTCGTGGACGCGTTTGGCAAAGAGGCTGTGGTTGTATCCGTAGAAGTAGGCGGAGGAAAGGCGCCATCCTTCGCCGGGTTTGGTGGCGTCGCCGGGGTATTGGACTTTAGGGTTTGTGGAGTAGTCCGTGCCTTCCTGGGCGGATTCGCCTTGGCCAAAGAGGTCAGGGACGAGGATGGAAAAACCTTTGCCGAGGAGTTTGTTGGCATGAGGGTAGCCTTTGTCGAAGCCGGCCTTGCCTTCAGGGAGGAGCCAGATGATGGTTTCGCCGTTTGGTTTGGGAGGGGAGAGGAGGGTGGCTGGGACTTCCTCGTTGTGAGTCTTGTTTAGGAGGGCAAGCTGGGTTTGGTCGATGAGTTCGGAAGAGATGCCGATGCCGGGTTTGGCTTCGACTTCGTTGGCCGTCGGCATTTCACGGCCAATGAGGACTTCGAGGGCTCCTGCGAGGATGCTCTGTCGTGTTTTAGTGTCGGAGAGTTGTTCCTGGGCGTCTTGTGCCCACCATTTCAGAAGGGCTTTTTCGTGATCGTCGCCTACGGCTGGGCCCCCTTTTTCTCCGGGGACTGGGTTGCTTTCATCCCAGACGGTGAACTCGGATTTTCCATCAGGGGGAAGTCGCGTTCGAGGACGGGGGCTTTTAAACCGAGGCTGAAGTGGCGGTTGACGAAGTTGTACATGTGCGTCCGGGAGACGTGGTTGTAGTTGTGCTTGAAGTGGATATCGAAGTAGGCCTCGTATTTGTTCTTTGCCCCGACGAGGCCGTATAGGTCGACGAGGTCGGGGTAGCCTTTGGTCTTGAGTTCGATAGTCCAGTCGTCTGCCGCGGTCATGCCTTGCGGGCGGGGAGCGACGGCGGCAGCGATGTCCATGTTGCCCTGGCCGATGCGGAGGTAGTGGGTGTTTTCACAAGTGCAGCCGCCTTGCATGGCGGTGGAGGGCATGACGCAGGGGAAGGAGGCGTCGATGCGGTCGTCGATGGCGGCGAGCATTTGGGTCTGGGTGCCGCCGCCGCTTGCCCCTGTGGCCATGAGGCGGGAGCCGTCGGTGTCGGGTAGGGTGAGGAGGAAGTCGAGGGCGCGGACGCTGTTCCAGGTCTGGATGCCGAAATTGGTCTGGAGGTAGGCGACGGCCATGGTGCTGTGCAGTCCCCATTCGCCCGGGGTTTTGCTTTCGAGGTGCGGGCGTGGGCCACGACGGTGGATGGGGAACTGGATGGAGTCGGAGTTGCCGAGCATGTCGTAGTGGAAGACGTTGCAACCCATGCGGGCGAGCTGGATACAGCGGGCGCGGATGTGGTTATGCGCGGCATTGAGGAAGCGTTCTTCACCGTTGGCGATGGCTTGCAGGGCGCGGGCTTCGGGGGTGTGGTAAAAACGGGCATCGCTCCAGTGGCCGTGGGGGCAAAGCACGGCCGGGCGTTTGCCGTTGCGTAGGCCGGTTTTTAGGGAGTCGCCGGAGGGTTGGAAGAGGCTGCCGGTGACCCAATGGCCGGGGAAGGATTCGAAGCGCACGTTGGTGATGGAAAAGTCCCCGAAATTCCGCTTCTCGTAGAAATTGGTGTTGAGGGGTGTCTTGGTCGGTTCCGGCCAAAGCCCTGACCCGACTTTGATGCGCTGGACAATGTGCTTTTGACGCTTTTCCCAGGCCTCCTTGGAGTCGACTTTGCGAAAGGGATGGTAGTCGTTCAAGGTTACGGGCTTGGCATGACGGGAGTCTTCCGGGAAGAGGGGGTTGGCCGTGAGGGCAAAGAGGAGGAGTGTCGCGAGGGCGTGTTTCATTGTGATATTTTAAAATTTGAATGGGAGTAACTACAGGCTTTCGGAAATGCCATAGATTTCTTGAACCTTTGTGAACATTTCCATGTCGGCTTGGACTTGAATGGCGGACGCTTTTGCGTACGTTTAGTTCAGATGACGAGCATCACCGCCACAAAAGCCCGGAGTTCCCATTATTCCTTGATTGACGAGGCGAACGATTCCCATGAACCGATTCAGATTTCTGGAAAAAGGGGCAATGCGGTATTGTTATCGGAGGATGATTGGAGGGCAATCCAGGAAACCCTTCATTTGCATTCTGTCCCGGGGATGGTGGATTCCATACAGCATACCAGGGTGGAGGGCATTCGGGCTGGCTCGAAGGAGTTGGATTGGTGAGTCATGAAATCGTTTTCTCCCGTCGGGCCCAAAAGGATGCCAAGAAGCTGAAGAAGGGTAATCTGAAAGGGCCAGCGGCTGCTTTGCTAGATATCTTGAGGGAAAAGCCGTTCCAGAATCCACCGCGTTATGAGGCGTTGGTCGTGGATTTGTCGGGTTGCTATTCCAGGTGAATTAACATCCAGCACCGGATGGTGTAAGAGCTTTTCGTGGAGGAAAATGTCGTGCATGTGCTGCGGATGTGGGCGCATTATGAGTGAGGCGTGAGGTTGTTGCTGCGGAAGGTCGGGATTTATTGCTAATTCTGCTACGGGGAAGTCGTTTTTTGGCAGATAACTGGAAGGTGTCCGGGGTTCTGGTATTGACTCCTTTTCAATTTAAAACCCAATCCCTGGTGCCTTCGAAACCTAAAAGTTCCTATGACCGTTTTCCTTCTTAATGTCCTCCTTGCGATTGCTGGCGGCTTGTTGATTTGTACCCTGCTGTAGGCCGTGGGGACTTTTCGTTATTTGGGGGACAGGCTTTTCCTCGTTTGTGGCTTGGCCTATGTCCTGAACCGGTGGTGGATTGCCCCGGTTTCGGGTTCGGCGTTCCTGACCGGATATTTTGACGACTTGCTCCTTATTCCTTGCGGTCTCCCCGTTTTCCTTTGGTTGCAGAGGAAGTTGGGCTTGCGGAAACATGACGGGATGCCGGGGGGGCGGGAGGTGTTGTTGCACCTGTTCATTTGGGCGGCGATTGCGGAAGGGGTTGCGCCATTTTTGTTTTCGCATCTGGTGGGCGACCCTTGGGACGTGTTGGCTTATGGATGCGGGGCATTGGCCGCATACTTGTGGTGGAAGGCCGTCCCGGCGGCGCGTCCCTCGTTTGCATGAGTTTCGACATCCTGGCTCCCCATTACCGTTGGATGGAGCGGTTCCTTGCCCAGGGGAAACTCCAGCGTTGCCGGATGCATGGATTGGACGCGGCATTGGGTGCGGAGCGGTTGTTGCTGGTGGGGGAAGGGCACGGGCGGTTTTTGGAGGTGCTGGGCAAGTATGGATGTGCGGGGGCGATTACTTGCGTCGATGCGAGTGCCAGGATGCAAGAAGTTGCGAAGGGGAAGGCGGAGGGATTGGACGTGCGGTTTGTCCATGCGGACATTCTGGACTGGGAGCCTCCTGGGGCGGGGTATGATTTTTTGGCTACCCACTTTTTCCTGGATTGTTTTGAAGGGGGGCAGCTTGCCGAAGTGGTGGGGAAGTTAGGGGAGGGGGTTGTGCCGGGCGGGGTTTGGCATGTGGCGGACTTTGCCTGCCCGGAGAAGGGGTTGGGACGTTTGCGGGCGCGGGTTATCCTGTGGTCGATGTACCGGTTTTTTCGGCCTGTGACTGGGCTTTCGGCACGTTGCCTGGAGGGGCCGGAATTGTTGATTGGGGAAGCGGGGTTTTGGAAAGAGGTGTGTGTGGAATCGGAGTGGGGGTTGTTGGGGAGTACGATTTGGAGGAAAGATGGATAGTGGAGCGGCGAACCTTGGTCACCGTGGCGGGGATTGGAACCGTCCTACACACGGCGACCGAAGTTCGCCGCCCCGGATTACTTGCTGACAGGTTGGCCGGTGCGGAGGTAGGCGAGGAGATCGCGAAGTTGTTGGGCGTCGAGGGCAGAAGTCAGGCCTTGGGGCATGAGGGATTGACCGAGGGGTTGGAGCTTTTGGATTTCGTCGCGGCGGAGGGAGAGGTTCTGGCCGTCGAAGCCCCGGAGGATGACGACGTTATTGTCTTGGTCGGCGAGGAAACCATTAAGGATTCGGCCGTCCTTGGTGGTGAGGGTGAAGTTTTCAAAGCCTTCGCGGATTTCGGCGCTGGGGTTGACGAGGCTGGGTAGGAGGGTGCCGAGGTCGTCGCGTTGGTAACTGGTGAGGTCGGGGCCGATTTGTCCGCCTTTGTGGAAGAGTTTGTGGCAGGAGGCGCAGAGGGCGGTGAAGAGTTTTTCTCCTTCGTAGACGTTGCCGGTGCCTGAGTTGAGGGCGGTGTGGATGCGTTGG
Organism: Opitutia bacterium; assembly: GCA_038125285.1. Taxonomy (GTDB): domain Bacteria; phylum Verrucomicrobiota; class Verrucomicrobiia; order Opitutales; family JABJCN01; genus JAYPDO01. The sequence goes on along the minus strand of JAYPDO010000033.1, from coordinate 13,871 downwards.
ATTTCGCTGTCGAAGTCTGGTGACGCGGCGGGAGGGAAGTTTTGGGCGAGCCACTTTTTTGTAGGGTCGTCGTCGAGGAGCTTGAGTTTGTCGAGGACGGAGGTGCCGAGGCTGGATTTGTCAATCTTGCCGGAGTCGATGGCTTCTAGGAACCGCTGTGTCCAGGATGTGCGGGAGGTGAGGAGGTTTTGTGCGGTGGTGCGGAGGCTTGCATTGAGGGCGGGATAACTTGCCGTGACCTTTTCCCCGATTTTAGGGTCGTCGTACCGTTGGAGCGAAGTGAGGGCGGTTTGGCGGATGTCTTCCTTGGCCTTGGTGTCCGTGGCTACCCTGAGCAGGGAAGGGACGGCAGGGTGGTGGTGGATTTCCCCAAAGGTTTGGATGAGGCGGAGGCGTTGTTGGTGGGGAACTTGGTTGTCGGTAATGTCTTGGGTAGCCTTGAGGAGGGAGGACTTGTCGCCCCGGCGGACTTGGATGGCAAGGCTCGATACGTCCGTTTTGGCTAGGGCCTCGTTGAGTTCATCCGGGAGTGGCGGGAGGATGCGGCCTTTGAAGGCTTCCTCGAAACCGGCCATGAGGATTTCGGCGGAGGCTTTGTCGGGAGCGTGGTCGAGGAGTTTGGCACAGATGAGGAGATCCTTGCGCTTGCCTGTTGTGGCGAAGCGGCGCATGAGGCGCTGGAGGATGTGTTCCTTGGAGAGCTGGAGTTGCCAGGTTTCGGGTTCGGCAAACCAGCCCGCGAGTTCGTCAGCTTGGGTGGCGCAGTGTTTTTCGATGGCCCACCAGACGAGGAGGGGGATGTGCGGGTCTTTGGCATCGGCATTGTTCCGGAGGAGGTTGCGGACGATGGGGAGCGCTTGTTCGGCGGTAAGGCGTTTGGAGGAGACTGCGAGCTGGGCGCGGACGATGGGGGAGGGGTCTTCGGTCGCGAGATGGGCGAGGCGGGAGGCGAAGGTGGCGGGGATGTCCCCGTTTTCACAAGCGAGCCGGATGGTCCAGGTGCGGAGGTGTTCGTCTTGTGACTCGATGGTTTCATCAGCCAATTCCTGGCCGAAGGAGCCGAGGGTGTGTAGCGACCAGATGGCTTCTAGGGCTTCGGCGGGGTCTTTGCCTTTTGCGAGCCTTTCTAGCCTGGGTGTGGCGGAGAGGTCGGCGCGTTGGGCGAGGAGTTCCCTTCCGGTTTGGCGGTACCATTCGTCCTTGTGCCGGAGGAGGCCGAGGAGGCGGGTTGTGGGATAGGTGGAGAGGTCGAACGGGCGGATGCCGGGCTTGGAACCTTTGGCGCGGAGCCTCCAAATGCGGCCGTTGGTAGGGTTGACCTGGCCTTGGAAGTGCAGGCCGTGGGCGATGTACTCTTCGCACCAGTCGGCGATGTAGACCGCGCCGTCCGGGCCGACTTTCACGTTGATGGGGCGGAAGGTGGGGTCTTCGCATTCCATGGGGTAACCTTCGTCTTCGGTGCGGAGGGTGGAGCCGTCCGGGAAGCGTTTGGCCAGGACGATGTTGCGGTGGAGCGGGTCGCCGCAGAACATTTTGCCGTGGTAGCGTTTGGGGAGTGCAGTGGCTTCGTAGACGGCGAAGGTGTGGGTGAAACGGGCGACATTGGGGTGCCCCATGTCCGGGAGTTCGCCGAAGGAGTAGTGGTTGGGGGGCGGGCCGTATTTGCCGGTGTTGCTTTTGTTGTAGTGCCCGCCTTCCCAGTAATGGTAGCCACGGGAGTTGCCGCCGTTGGTGCCTGCGAAGACGCGGCCTTGGGAGTCGAACTCGATGAGGAAGGGGTTGCCGCCGCCGGTGGCGAAGACCTCGAATTTTCGGGTCAGGGGGTGGTAGCGCCAGATGGCGGAGCCTTCGATGTAGCTGGATTCTTCTGAAACCCCTGGGCGGGTAATCTTGCTGGAGGTGGTGCTGCCATGGGCACCGTAGAGCCAGCCGTCCGGGCCGAAGGTGAGGTTGCTGGCCACGGAGTGGGTGTCTTCCAGGCCAAAACCCGCGAGGTGGACGGCGGGGCCGGAGTCGGGTATGTCGTCGCGGTTCTCATCCGGGTAGAAGAGGAGGTAGGGTGGGTTGAGTATCCATTTGCCACCCCGACCATGGGCGACTGCGGTGACAAGGTTGAGGCCGTCAACAAAGACGGAATGCTTGTCGTAAGTGCCGTCGCCGTCCATGTCTTCGTGTATGCTTACGCGGTCCATCCCAGGGTCGTGGTTGGGCGGTGCGAGGGGGACTTTGTCGTAGGTGGCGCGGTAGAACTTATCGCGGCTGACCATCTTGAGGCCGGAGGGGAAAGGGTATTGGCGGTATTCGGCGACCCAGAGGCGGCCTCGTTCGTCCCAACTCATCTGGAGGGGTTGGGCGATGAGGGGTTCGGAGAGGACGAGGTCCACTTCGAGGTCGTCCCAGACCTTCATCTTGGAAAGGGTTTCCTGGGGGCTGGAGAGGGTGCCGGAGAGGACTTGCTCTGGTCGCTCGATGGCGGTGACGGCGTCCCTGAATTGGTCGAAAGTGGCTTGGGCGGGCTTGTCCTTGGATGCATAGGATGCTAAGGTTGAGCCGTCGCCTTTTTGGAATTCCCATGCTCCTGCAAGGACACACTCCTGGAAATAGCTGGAGATGACGGGGGCTTCCCCGAGGAAACCACCTTGGCCGCCGTTGTCATGGATGCAGAAGGCAATGGTGTTCCATGAGCCTTTTTGGAGGATTCCCGGCGGGATTTTGTAGCGCGAGGATACTTCGAGGCCGCTTCGGAAATCGGGCGGTAAACTCCCGGCCGAGCCGACCTTTTGGCCGTTGATGTAGACCTCGTGAGCCGCCGAAACTTTTTGCACCTTCAGGGTGACGGACTGGACGTAGAGGCTACTGGAGGATTCGGAGACCCACTTGTCCGGCACCTTGATATAGCAACGGTACCAGGCAATGCCGTCATGCTTGTGGCCAGCCGATTCCCAGGTGCCCGGGACGGTTATAATTGTGGGTTGTGCCCAAGTTAGGCTTCCCAGGAGACTGGAAATCCAGGCGGCGGCCATCAACTTAATGTTGCTCATTTACCTGTACTTGGATGCCTTGGATTCGGGAGAGGCAAACTTAAAGCTGTGACCAGATTGACTTTATTGAATGGATTGTTGTCCAGGAAGAGTTTCCAAAAATGGATTGATCCCTCCATTATTTCCTTAGTTTTTGTGTCAGACATCCTGAAGTGCGGCAGTGTCCCTATGAGAACCATACCGATGAAAAGACTCTTGATAGCCTTCCTTTTTGCCTCGGCCTTGTCCGCTGGTGATTCGGTCAACTTCAACCGTGACATTCGGCCTGTCTTGTCGGACCGGTGTTTCCATTGCCATGGTCCTGCAGCCAAGGATAGGAAAGGGAAATTGCGGTTGGATGTTACAGACGGGCCGCACAGCCCGTTCAGGACGGGCGGGGAGACTGTGACTTTGGTGCCGGGTTCCTTGGAAAAGAGCGAGCTTTGGTACCGGATCACGACGGAGGATGAGGACGACCTGATGCCCCCTGGCGATTCCCACAAGAAGCCCCTTTCTGCCAAGGAGAAGGAGTTGTTCAAAAAGTGGATTGAGGGAGGGGCGAAATACGAGGGTTTTTGGGCATTCGAACCGATCCGGAAGCCGGATGTGCCCAAAGTGGGAGGCTCAGAGTTGGGTACGGACGAGATTGATGCGTTTGTCCTGCGGAAGCTCAGGGAAAATGGAAAAAGCCCAAAACAGGAAGCGGACAAACGGACGCTTATCCGTAGGCTTTCGTTGGATTTGACCGGTCTGCCCCCAACACGGGAAGAAATCCAAGAATTCCTTGGGGACCAATCGCCCGGTGCTTACGAACGGCTCGTCGGTCGGACCATGGCCAAGCCCCATTACGGCGAACACATGACTAAATACTGGCTGGACCTGGTGCGTTTTGCGGATACCAACGGCATCCATCACGACCACTACCGCGACCTCACCCCTTACCGCGACTGGGTGATCCGAGCATTTAACGAAAACCTGCCCTACGATGAATTTTTGAAATACCAACTTGCGGGCGACCTTTATCCTGAGCCCACCAATGACCAGCTTACCGCCTCCGGGTTCAACCGCTTGCATATGATCATTGATCGAGGTACACGCCTTCCTGAAGAGAGCTTTGCCCGCAACGTGATCGACCGGGTTACCTCCGTTGGCACCGCCTTCATGGGGATGACGGTCGAGTGTACAGTTTGCCACGACCACAAATATGATCCTATGACGATGAAGGATTTTTACTCACTCTTCGCCTTCTTCAACAATATCGACGCCAACGCCGAAACAGGTGGCCGTAGCGGCACGGATTTCCGGCGGGGTTTGCAGCCTCCGTACATCGACCTGCCAAGCCCTGGACAGGAAGCGCAATTGGCCAGTTTTCAGAGGAAGGAAAAGGCAACCCATGAAGAGATCACGGCCATAAAGAAGATGCTGGGTGCTGCGGATGAGGAAGCTAAAAAGCCCCTGCAGAAGCAACTGAAAGAAACTGAATCAGCCCTCAAAAAGAATCAAAAAGAGCGGGACGACCTGATGCTAACGATCCCCGCCGCGATGGTCATGAAAGAGCGTGCGGAAGTACGGCCAGCCTTTATCTTCGAGCGTGGCGATTACGAGAAACCGGGCGAAGAAGTGTCTCGTGCCACACCGGAGTTCCTTCCTCCGATGAAAAACCCTTCCAGCCCGCCATCCAGGATGGACTTGGCCAAATGGTTTACCGATAAGGACCATCCCTTGACCGCCCGGGTTGCAGCCAACCGGTTTTGGCAGCAAATCATGGGCGTCGGCATCGTGAAAACCTCCGAGGACTTGGGTGCGATGGGGGAATGGCCGAGCCACCCGGAATTGCTCGAATACCTCGCGTGGTCATTCCGCGAGTCCGGCTGGGATGTGAAGGCATTGGTGAAGCAAATCGTGATGTCCGCGACCTACCGCCAATCCTCCTTCGCCACTCCCGAAGAGTTCCATGCCGACCCGGACAACCGCCTCCTTGCTCGGGGTTCCCGCTACCGGCTCGACTCCGAAATCATCCGTGACCAAATCCTTTCAACCAGCGGCTTGCTGAACACCGAGATGTATGGAAAAAGTGTAAAACCCCCGCAGCCGGATGGGCTGTGGATGGCTGTCGCGCTCCCGAGTTCTTTTCCTCGCGCCTACGTTGCGGACACAGGGGACAAGATCTATCGTCGCAGCCTCTACTCCTTCTGGAAACGCGGCCTTCCCCCGCCCCAAATGACCATCCTCAACGCCCCTACCCGCGAGGCCTGTATCGCCCGCAGGGAAAGGACGAACACCCCACTGCAAGCCCTTCTGTTGATGAACGAACAGGAGTACTTGAAAGCCGCCCGGCATTTGGCTGTCCACATATTGAAATCCGGCGAAAAAGATCCAATCGCAGTCGCTTATGAGACAGTGACTTCCCATGTCCCAGACCAGAATGAAGCCGGCCTTTTACAAACGGCATTTGCGAGCATTGAAAAGCAATATGCAGCCTCACCAGAAATGGCAAAAGAACTCCTCCATGGCGCCGATCCCCAAGGTGTCCCTGAAAGCAAGCTCGCCGCCTTCACTGTCCTGGTCAACAGCATGTACAACCTCGACATCACAAAAACGCGCCAATGACCCATCGCCAATCTATCCTGTCTATCCTGTCCATCCTGTCTAAGTTTCTGGCAGGATTAACAAGAAGAACAGGATGAGGGCTTTTGAATATCACTCGCAACTATACTGTCCGATATGAACGACCTGAACCAACTTCTCGCCCGCCGCCAATTCCTCATCAATTCGGGCGCAGGCCTTGGCGCGACCGCCTTGGCCAGCCTCCTCCCGCAGAATGCTTCCGCCGCGACCAACCCTTCCCCGCAGGCCAAGCATGTCATCTTCCTCTTTATGGCTGGGGCACCGAGCCAACTCGACCTTTTTGACTACAAGCCGGACTTGGAAAAGCAATTCAAGCAACCCCTGCCCAAGAGTGTGACCATGGGGCAACGGGTCACGGCGATGACCCGGGGCAAGGAGCAACTGGTCGCACCCTCCAAATACAATTTTGTCCAGTCCGGGAAAAGCGGCATTTGGATCAGCGAGTTGCTGCCCCATTTGCAAAAACAGGCGGACGATTTGTGCGTGGTGAAGACGCTCAATACCAACGCGATCAACCATGATCCTGCAAAGACCTTTGTATGCACAGGCTCCGAAAATCCAGGCCGTGCGAGCATGGGGGCATGGCTCAGTTATGGCCTTGGCACGATGAACAAGGACTTGCCGGACTTTGTCGTGCTGACCTCGGCCTTCTGGACGGGAGGGCAACGGAACGTCCAAGGGCTTTATGCACGGCTTTGGGGTAGTGGCCCGCTCCCGACCAAGCACCAGGGCGTTGCCTTCCAGACAAATGGCGACCCTGTCCTTTTCCTCTCCAATCCGAAGGGCATCGACCGCGATATGCGGCGCAAGATGCTCGATATTACCGCCCAGCTCAACCGGAAGCATTTCACCGAAATAGGCGACAACGAGATCAAGACTACCATCGCCCAGCAGGAAATGGCCTTCCGGATGCAGACCTCCGTGCCGGAGTTGACCGATATTTCAAATGAGACCAAGTGCGACATGAACCTCTACGGCCCCGAGGTCCACAAAAACGGTTCCTTTGCCCGGAATTGCTTGCTCGCCCGCCGGATGGTGGAGCGCGGAGTCCGCTTTGTGCAACTTTTCCACCGGGGCTGGGATCACCACTCGATTCTGCCCAAACAGCTTCCAGGACAAGCCTTCGACATCGACCAACCCTTCGCCGGGTTGATCCAGGATTTGAAGTCGCGCGGATTATTTGACCGCACATTGATCGTCCTGGCCGGGGAGTTCGGCCGGACTCCCTACGGCCAGGGAAATCTGACCCGCGAGGACTATGGCAGGGACCACCATCCGCGCTGTTTCTCAGGGATGTTGGCTGGCGGCGGGATCAAGGGCGGTACGGAGTATGGTGAGACAGACGACTTTTGTTACAATGTGGCGCACAACCCAGTCGGCATTAACGACCTCCATGCGACCTTGTTGCACCAACTCGGCATCGACCATGAGCAGTTGAGCTTCCAATTCCAGGGATTGGACCAGAAGTTGACCGGGGTGTTGCCGTCGAGGGTGGTGAAGGATATTTTGGCGTGAGTGGCGTTTCTGGAGGGGCGGTTTTGAAGGCGATTGGAAATCGCCTCTCCCTTTTTGCATTGGTCCTGCTTAATGGTTGGGCGCATCTTCACGGCCAGTTTTCCCATCCGCCGCTGCGACCTTTGCCTGAGGTTTCAGCAACTCCGATGGCGGAAGGGCGGGGATGGTTTGTTGATGGGAAGAAGGGGGACGACAATGGTCAGGGAAGCAAGGATTCGCCTTGGAAGACTGTCAACCGGGCGATCCATGCTTTGAAACCTGGGGACACTTTATATCTGCGGGACGGGATTTACCATGAACGGGTATCGGCGGAAATACGGGGGTCTGGGGGCAACCCCATCACGATCCGGAGTTATCCTGGGGAGTTGGCAGTCATTGATGGTGGCTTTGCAGAGTTTTGGGATTCGCCGGAAACGGCTTGGGAGCCTTTAGTGGATGGCGCTCCAGGGGAGTTCCGGTCGAAGTCGGTTTTCCCGAACAGTCCCTGCCGGAAGGATTCGACAAACTTGCTCGGAAATTTCGGGGACTCCATGGTGCCCCTCCATGGATACCGGTTTCTTACGGATTTGCGAAGCGACAACAACCTCTTCCGGAACCTGGAGGGGGACAAGACCGCCCCGGGCAACGGCTTATACTGCGGGCCGGGAGTGTTCCTGCATCCGGAAACCCAGCGAATCCATATCCGCCTGGCGCATACGAATCATCCGGCTCTGCCGGAAGGTGATAACTACAAAGGGGAGACGAATCCGAGGAAGTTGAAGTTGGTCATCGCGGATGGGAGTGCGCCGGCGTTTGAACTGCGGGGTGCCTTCAATGTCATCTTGAGGGATTTAGTTTTCCGGGGTTCCTGTTCTTCGGCCCTGAACATAGCGGGATGTGGGAACATTACCATGCATGGAGTCACTTTTTATGGCGGTTCGGCTTCTTTGCGCGCTATGGAAACCACTGGAATTCAGTGCGTTGATTGTGCTTTCCGTGGTATTGCTGCCCCTTGGTCTTGGAGATGGAGCCTGAAATACAGGTCCATCGAAGCCAAACTTGTTTCGGCCAGCCCTTGGAATCCAACAGCCCGTGGCAACCAGATGTTCCGCTTCTCCCACTGTGAATTCACCGATTCAGTTGATGGGGTTTTTCTGGGAAATGTATTGAAGTGGTCGGTCTCGAACTGCCTGATGGACAACGTGAGCGACGATGGTTTTTTCCTGACATGTACTGCCGGGTATGATGGGCATACGAATGGTAACCAAGCTGAGATTTCTCAAAATCGAATCAGCCGTGTCCTCACCGTTTTTGCCTTTGGGGTAGGCCATGGAAGGCAAAGGACTGAAAATGAGCGGGGTGACAAGAATTGCGGCGGCGGCGTCGATATCCTGGGCAACATGATCGACCTTCGGGATCCTGTGCTTTACCAGGAGCCTGATGATGGGCCTGTCCAGACTTTTGGGCGAGTTGTTGGTGACCATGGCAGTCCAGCGTGGGCGCCGATGGTTTTTAAGGAAAACTTTGTCCGGATGAGAGGATCCCCGTGGAGGAATTATTATGGAGCAGGCCTCGCCAGGGGAATGGGCAAAGGGACTTTCCGTAGGATTGAGAGTAATGTTTTTGTACACGAGGAGGGGAATCCCGGCCAGGTGATGCCTTCTGGGGACGTGGAGTTTTTTGCCAAAGACAATGTTCATTGGTCCGCGGAGGTTGGGAGTGCCGGGGCAGAGGAGTTCCTTCGGAAGTTCCGGCAATCGGAACAGTTTGCTGAAACCAAATGGGCGGAAGGGGACACTTATCCTATCAATGAACCGGAAGTTGAAGAAGCGTGGGATTACGTCCAGGTAGGGCTGCGAGGAAGATTCAAATTGACTGATGGATTGCCATCCAAGGAAAAGCGGGAGGATCGGCTCTTCTTCCCAAACTGGAGGGTTCAGGTTCCCGAAGGCCGGAAGTCGGTTGCCCTGGTCAAGGGCTACCCAGCATTTGACGGTCAGATTGTTGAATTTGCACTTGAGAAGGCTGGGTATGAGGTGGAGGTGTTTGACCAGGAGTGGTTACCGGTATCCAGGTTAGGGGAATATTTGGCTGTGGTTTACATGGGAAGCACGACCCGGGCGAAGATGGAACCGAGTGGCTTTTCTGAGGCGGATTACCAAATGGTTCAGGAGTATTTGGATGGGGGCGGGAAGATCGTGGTGGGTCGCGAGTTGGAGAGGCAGTTGTTTCCTGGGGATGCGGGTAAGAAGTTCTGGGCAAAGATGAATGGGAAACCGGGGTTGCTGTACATCGGGTGGGAGGTTTCGAAGTATTTGCCGAGTGGGAGGAAACCGGCAACGGTCGGGGACTGGGAGTTGTACTTGGGGAAGTATGCGGAGTGGGAGAAGTTGTTGCTTGGGGTGGTGGAGTGAGTTTAAAAAACAGCCCTGGTAGGCTGCTCTACGATGGACACCCATAGTAGGACAGCTAGCTGTCGGATTCCTTCTTGAACATCCTGGGTGAATTTCCAAAAAGTTCCTGGCTCATGACCCCGACCCATGTAGAGATAACCGGCCTTGCTGCGGATCCTTGTTTGCGGATTGCTGAGTTGGTCGGGCGGGAAGGGGGGACTGCGTATTTGGTGGGTGGTTGGGTTCGGGATGCTTTGGCGGAAGGATGCGGGGAATCGCCTGATGCTGATGTCGAGGTGTTTGGGGTGGATCCAGGGAGGTTGGTGAAAATATTAACGGAGAATTTCAAGTGCGACTTGTACGGGAAGTCGTTCCAGATCATCGGGTTACGGGGCCACGATGTGGATGTCGCCATACCCCGGCGGGAGAAGAAAATTGGGCTCGGGCACACGGATTTTGTCGTGCAGGGCGATCCGTATATGTCCGTGGAGGAAGCTGCGGCGCGGCGGGATTTTTCGGTGAATGCGATCTATGCGCGGTTACCGGATGGGGAGATTGTGGATCCTTATGGTGGGGCAGGGGACTTAGCGAAGGGAGTGTTGCGGCATACGACGGAACGGTTTTCTGAAGACCCGTTGCGGGTGTTGAGGGGGATGCAGTTTGCTGCCAGGTTTGGCCTGGAGGTGGCTCCGGAGACGATCGGATTGAGTAAGGGTTTAACGCAGGAGGGGTTAAGTCAGGAGCGGTTGTTTGTGGAGTGGAAGAAGCTCATCCTGAAGGGGAAGGACTTTTTCAAGGGGCTTGGTTTTTTGAAAGATTGTGGGTGGATCCGGTTTTATCCGGAGCTGGACGCGATGGTGGGGTGTGGACAGGATCAGGAATGGCATCCGGAGGGGGATGTGTGGACTCATACGCTGCACTGCCTCAATGCATTTGCCAAAATCCGAACCGGGGAGGAGTGGGAGGACTTGGTGGTCGGATTGGCGGTGTTGTGCCATGACATCGGAAAGCCTGCCGTTTCTGAGGAGGTGGACGGCCGGATCCGTTCTCCAGGGCATGCAAAGGCCGGCGTGCCTAGGGCAGAGAGTTTTTTGCGGCGGATGACGAACCAGACGCAGCTTTTTAACGAGGTGTTGCCATTGGTGAGGGATCATATGGCTCCGTATGAATTTTATGAAAAAGCGGGAAATGCAGCGATCCGGAGGTTGGCCGGGAGGGTAAAGCGGATTGACCGTTTGGTTCGGGTGGCTACAGCGGACAAGGGCGGCCGACCTCCGAAACCTTGGGTGCGGCCCATACCCGAAGGCGAATGGCTGATGGCGAGGGCGGTTGAACTATCGGTAAAGGACTCTGCGCCGAAGGCCATATTACAAGGAAGGCATTTAATCGATATGGGGATTACGCCAGGGCCGAGGATGGGGAAACTTTTGAAAGCGGCGTTTGAGGCGCAGTTGGACGGTGAGTTTGTGGATGTGGTTGGGGGGATTGGGTGGGTTAGGGGAATCCTCGATTGAGGATTGTTTTTTTGATTTTTGAATTGGGTAGGCGCGGGTGTCTGTATGTTTACACCAATCTGGTGGTGGTTTTACACTGTAGTAGCGGTGCCGCTATAACTCGCCCATGATTGTCCAAAGCGGAAGGATTCCGCTAATACCTTGGAAAACTTCCAAGGGGAAGTTACAAATGCAGATTGGTATTACTTCAAGAATCAACAATCCTTTTTCATCAACGCTCATTCAAAGCCAGGAGTTCGGAGGCGATTTGGTCAGCTAGGAGGCGGCCTTGGAGGGTGAGGGCGTAGGTAGTGTTGATTTGGGTGGCGAGGCCTTCTTGAACCCAAAGGTCTAGTTGGCTTTCTAGGGGGGGGATGCAGAGGTTTAGGCCGAAGCGGTTGTGGAGTTCTGTGAGGTCGACACCCTGGTTCATGCGGAGGCCGAATATGAGGCTGTCGATAGCCTGCTCTTCCTGGGTAAGGGTTGAGCAGTCCATGAAGGCAGGCTGATTATTTTCGATTCCTCTTGTCCATGTTTCCAAATTAGCATCATTGGAGTAGCGTCGGTTTTGGTATTGGGAAGAGGCAGAGGGGCCGAAGCCGATCCATTCCTGCATGCGCCAGGTGTTGAGGTTGTGGAGGCATTCCTGGCCCGGGCGGGCAAAGTTGGAGATTTCGTATTGGTGGAGTCCCATCCCTCCGAGGGTTTCCCAGGTCATTTCGTAGAAGGCGGCTTCTTGCTCCGTGTCACGGATGATTTTGCCTTGGGAGAGTTTGGTATAGAGGGCGGTGTCTTCCTCGAAGGTGAGGCAGTAAGTGGAGATGTGCTCGGGTGCGAGATGGCGGACTTTTTCCAGGTCTTGGAGCCATTGTGCTTCGGTTTGGCCAGGGAGGGCGAACATGAGGTCAATGTTGACATTTTCGAACCCGGCATCGCGCACCATGTCGTAGGCATCGAGGGCCATTTTGGCGGATTGGCGTCGTTCGAGCCTTTCGATCATTTGGTCGTCGAAACTTTGGACGCCGAGGGATATGCGGTTGATACCCAGGTCACGGAGCGCGGCGAGTTTGTCTGGCTTTACTGTGGAGGGGGCGAGTTCGATGGTCCACTCTGTTGTCGGGGCACCGAGCGCATCGATTTGAAATTTGCCGAGTTTTTCCAGGTCTTTTGCAGGGAGGACGCCGGGTGTACCGCCGCCCCAAAAGGCGGTATCCACCCTCCGTACTGGGGCGGTCTTATTGAATTCTTGCCGGATGGTTTCTAAAAAATTTAACAAATCCGAGCGGTGGGGAGTCTCTTGGTAGAATGCGCAGAATCCGCAGGTCGAGGCACAGAAAGGGACATGGACATAGACCCCCAAGGAAAGATCTTTTTGAGCTTTGGCTTGCACGAGATCCGGTAAGGCATTTGAAGATAGGGTATCCATGAAAGAGACAACTGTTATTCCTTCCCGTTTGATTTTCGCAATGGCTTTGTGCCTCTTCGGCGGTTGCCGCGACATTACTTTGCGCAACCTCTCTAATCCAAAGATCCCGCAGAATCCTTCTCGGATCTACACTTTGAGCCTGGATGCGGACATCCGCAACGGTTCTGTGGTCAGGGACAGCATGCAGGCGGAAATCGTGATCAATGGGGAGACTTTCCCCATGCACAAGAGCGACGCCGGGAAGGACATCTGGGAGTTTGACTACCGTTTGCCAGGGAACCTCAGGGGTGCTAAGTATTATTACCAAGTCAAATATGATGTCCGTCAGGTTAGCGGAACGGATAAGAAGGTGGTCAAGAGCGAGGTGCAGCAATTCATGCTCTCTAACCGATACGTAATTACCCTGGAAAGCGAGCGGGGTCCAGTCGGTTCGACAATCCCAGTATTGGGGCGTGGCTTTACGGAGTTCGACAAGATCCACATCGGTGACCTGGAAGCTGTGACAACTTTTGTTTCAGACAGCCAGTTGCAGTTCGTGGTGCCGAAATTGGAATCCAGCCAAATTTACCCGGTCTTTCTCGAAGGTGCCAACGGCAAGGAGCCTTTCGGAAATTTCCGGGTGGATGCGTCCAGTATAAATGTTGTGCCCAAGATGCTCCGTCTCCAGACCGGGCAGTCTGAGTTGCTGGTCTTCCAAATTGAATTTGCCGCTCCTCCTAACGGATTATTGATTGATGTGAAGACGGATATCCCGAAGAGCATCAAGATGCCCGAGGTGATCATTCCCGGAGGTGCCAGGACCGTGAGTGTGAACGTCCAGGGCGGGGAATCCGGTACTGGGAGCTTGGTGATCCGTATGCCCGGATATGACGAGGTAACCATACCTGTCGAGGTATTGTAATCCGGCGGGTATCCCACTAGGTTCTCTTGGTGAGCCTGGCCTTGCAAGGGTAGCGAATGTTCCTACTCATACGGGATGATTTTCCGTGTTGAGAACCTAATAAAAATTTTTGCGTATAGCCTGATCCCGGCTGCGTGGATAGCCCTGGAGAAGTCGGGGAGCGTTGAAAAGCTGGAACAGGGGCTATTGGACTTGCGGTTCCAATACCGGGGAGAGCTGGAGTTGGATCCTGCGGGGTTGCCCCCGCTTCCTGGAAATGGTGCGGCGCCCAAAGTCGTTTACGTGGATTTTGACGAGAGGGCGGTCAGTTCTCCGGACATTGGGGAGCGTCCCTGGGACAGGGGGGTGTTTGCCGAGGCCGGGAAGTATTTGCTGGATGAAAAAGTCGGGGCTCGGGCGATTGGTTATGACTTCATTTTTTCCCAGAACAGTTCGTCGAAGATGGTGCTGGAGGAGAGCATTTTCCGTAGCGACCGAAAGCTGGCTGCATTAGTGAGGGCATATCCGGGTAAGGTT
>JAYPDO010000032.1:23525-31390 GCA_038125285.1 Opitutia bacterium | reverse complement strand
AACAACCAGCCAGGGAAGCCTCCACATCAACTGGAACCGCTGGTCTATGGAGCTGTCCAACCGCAAGTTCATGGGGGCTGCTGCCCGGTACCAACCGGGAAGTGCCTTCTACGGCATGGACAGTAACGGTAATAAAAAGACATTCTTCAACGACGGATTGACCATAAGCCACCTCAATCCCAACTCCCCGACCTCTCCCCCCATCGCCGTTTCCAACCGCACCCTGGTCGAGAGGATCCTTGAGGACGCGGGCATCCCGGTCGCCAGCCAGACCGCAGCCCAACAAGGCAATGTCCAGAACCTCCTCACGACCACAGCCAACCTCATCCCCTCGCAAGACCCGAACGACCTTTCCGAAGACTCGATCAACCTTCTCGGGGAAATGGTCAAAGAATTGAATTCCCCTGTGGGCACAGCCGCTGGGCAACGGGGAGCATTGGCAGATTCCCCAGCCCAATTGTCCAACTTGTCCGGGATCCATGTTACCCACTTCGACCTAAAGGAAGCCAAATGGGCATACTCCTTCTCCTTTATCGAAGACCACCTTCACATTGCACCAACCCTAAAATACATGCATGGTAGGGTTTCGACACACCACTTCGGGATTACCGACCCGGCCAGTGATTCCGCAAACTTCCTCGACGCCCTCGAAGAGGAGTACTCGAACGTCGTCCACTCCAACGATTTCGACCTCGACCTGGGGTTCCTCATCACCCATGGCCAACGCTGGAGCCATGGCATCATGGTGGAAAACCTCCTCTCCCCGGAATTCGACGCCCCTGCCGGTCGCTCCCAAATCCGGCTCGACCCCTCCATGAAGATCGGCACGGCCTACCGCTATTCCCTGAGCGAGGACTTCCCGGGTACTTTAGCCGTTGACCTGGACATCCTAGAAAACGAATCCCCTATCATTGAGGACTACAGCAGCCGCCTCTTCTCAATCGGGATCGAACAAGGCCTCTCCCAATACCTCGCCCTCCACTTGGGCACAGGCATAGACTCGGCGGCCAGGGATACCGTCTGGTTGTTCTCCGGCGGGCTAGGCCTTAGGATCCACCACTTCTTCTTGGATGCCGCCGTGTCCACCTCCCACGACTCTAATAAGATCCAGGGCGAACGCGTGCGCGAATCCGAATCCTACGGGTTCTCCATCGGTTACAGCCAGAACTTGTAACCCCTCCAACCGCCACCTGAATGTGGTAATATCTCCCAAAACCATGATGAAAATCGCCGGGATCAACTTCGACCACATGCATATGGGCGACCTGCTCCGCATGGTGCATGAACACCCTTACAGCGAACTTGTCGGCATCTGTGACGAACAACCGGCACGCATGCAAACGTCCATCGACAACTTTGGGCTCCCGCCCGAAAAAGTCTTCACCGACTACAAGGAGTGCTTGGAAAAGACACAGCCCGACATCGTTATCCTCTGCCCGGCTACGGCCGAGCATGCCTTGTGGACGGAGAAAGTCGCCTCATATAGTGTCCACATCCTCATGGAGAAACCCTTTGCCGCCAGTCTGGCCGATGCGGACCGCATGATCGCAGCAATGGCGAAAACCGGCAAACAACTGGCCATCAACTGGCCACTTCGCTGGCTCCGGGGCAACTACACCGCCCATCAGCTCATACAGGAAGGCAGGATCGGGAAGGTCACCGAAATTTCCCACTATGGTGGCAACCGCGGCCCCCTTTACCACTCAGCCGACAAAGTCGTCACCAACCCCACTACCGAAGAAAAAGCCGCATCCTGGTGGTACAGCAAAAAGCGGGGAGGGGGATCCCTCCTGGACTACCTCGGATACGGGACAACCCTCGGCACTTGGTACCACGGGGACAACAAGCCCCTCGAAGTCCAAACCATGGCAAATGTCCCCCAAGGCCTAGAAGTGGACGAACACAGCATCACCATGGTCCGCTACGATGTCGGCCTCTCCAAATTCGAAACCCGCTGGGGCACTTTTACCGACCCGTGGATTAACCAACCCCAGCCCACCTGCGGGTTCGTCATCAAGGGCACGGATGGGACCATCACCTGCCCGGACTACTGCGAATACCTTAGGATGCAGGACCGTGACCACCCGGAAGGCTACGACGAGCCTGTACGCGAACTCGATTTCCAAAACCCAATCGAATATTTTACACACTGCATTGCCAACGGGGAAAAGATCACCGGCCCGCTCTCCCTGGAGGTCGCGAGGACCGGACAACTCCTGGTGGATGCTGCCTACAGGAGCGCGGAAGAACGAAGGATCATCACCCTTTGATCCCATCCCATGGCGGATTACGGCCTCAGTGAAATCCAGGACAACGGAGAGATCCCCGCCCCGGACTTGGATTACCTCCCACCCGAACCAAGGGATAAAAGCATCCCCATCGCCCTCATCGGTGCAGGAGGGATCGCGGAATACCACCTCCGCGCATATCGTGCCATGGGATTGAACGTTGTCGGCATCTGCGACATCGATGCCCAACGCGCCAACGACCGTGCCCGCGAATTTTATCCTGATGCCCTTGTCACCTCAGACCCGGCGGACATTACATCCAGGGATGACATCAAGGTGGTCGACATTGCGCTCCACGCGGAACACCGCACCCAAATCCTCAAAAACTGCCTCCTTGCAGGAAAGCATGTCCTGAGCCAGAAGCCTTTCGTAACGGACTTGTCTCTCGGGGAGGAACTGGTATCCCTAGCAGAAGACCGTGGCCTCAGCCTGGCCGTAAACCAAAATGGCCGGTTCGCACCCCATTTTGCATACTGCCGCAAAGCCCTCGAAGCCAGAATTTTGGGGGAAGTATCCAGTATCGATTTCAACCTGCACTTTGACCACACTTGGACAACCGGCACCCACTTTGAGGACATCCACCATCTCCTACTCTATGACTTCGGCATCCATTGGTTTGATATCTCCTGCGCGTTCCTTCCCGGAAAATCGATCCAGAGCGTCTACGCTTCCGTCCAGCACACATCCTACCAGAAGATGAAACCCCCATTCCTCGCCCAAGTGGTCGCCGATTTTGAGGGTACCCAAGTCCGGATGAACTTCAATGCCCATGTCCGCTTCGGCCAGCAAGACACCACCACCATTTGCGGTAGCAAAGGTACCCTCAGGGCTACAGGCCTTGGATTGAACGAACAAACTGTCCACCTGTGGACGGAAGCCGGATATGCCAGCCCGGCCCTCAAGGGATGCTGGTTTGAAAACGGTTTTGAAGGCACCATGGGTGAACTTCTCTGCGCCATAGAAGGAAACCGCCAGCCCAACAATAACGCCAAGGACAACCTCAAAAGCCTGGGATTCTGCTTCGCGGCAATGGAAAGCGCGGATTCCGGAATGCCGCAACACCCAGGCTCCAAGTAACAATATTTTCCCCATCTGGCAAATCCAGGTTGCAGGGACAGGCAGGGTTTGGCCAGTATTCCCGGTGGCAATGAGATTCCAACTCCCGAAACCACCCATCCTTCCCCCGGCTATCCTCTGTATGTTGCTTGCCTTGGTTCCCGCATGCCAAACTACGGAACAAACACCTAAAAGCACATACTACCAAGACATCCAGAGGCTAGAGAACCACCTTTCCAACGACCATATCACCAAAGCCGAGTACATCCGCGAACTCATCCAACTCGATGCAAAAAAAGGGGAGGAATCTAGCAAACAGTGGCATGCCCTCATGTTGAAAAACCCCCATGCGGAGGGCATCCACGACCCTCTCCGCCATGGCCTCCATTTCAACCTGATCGAAAAAGCCAAGGAGGCAGGAGAAATCAAGGAAATTGAATACAAGGAACTAAGGAAAATGGCCAAGGAAGCCCGCCAGGCCAGAAGCATGCGCAACAACAAGCGGATGATGGAGCGATTCAAACTCGGCTACCACTGACCCCATTTACTGACCATGGCACAAGGAGAATTTGTAGTCCGCAAAGGAATTTCTGGGGACGCCCATACAATCGCCAGGATCTACAACCATTACATTTCAAACTCTATCGCCACCTTCGACGTAGATCCGGTTACCACGCAAGATCGCATGGAATGGATGGGACAATTCACAGACACCGGCCCATACCAAATCCTGGTCGCAACTTCAACGGTTGGAGAACTCCTGGGGTATGCCTGTAGCGTCCCCTACCACTCGCGCGCAGCATACTACACCTCAGTCATGACGAGTGTGTACCTGGACAGCACAGCCACCGGCATGGGAATTGGCTCAAAGTTATACATCCAGTTGCTCGGAATTTTGGAGAAGCACCCAGATCTCCATCGTGCTTATGCCCTGGTTTCACTGCCAAATGACGCATCCCTTGCCTTGCATAGGAAATCCGGCTTCCGCGAAGTCGGCGTCCTCCACGAAGCGGGCAAAAAATTCGGGGATTTCATCAGCGTCACAATCCTGGAACGCCCGCTTTGATCATCCAGGCCAAAGTTTACGAATCATTGCGATTCGAGGTGTTCCGGCAACCGACCCAAAAAAGAAGGCTTGGCCTTGGCTACCTTTCGGCAATCCTGGCCAAGCCACTCTCCGCAGGTAGATCCCTGATCGCATCAATCAGTCAGCATAACCCTACGCGTTGGATGACGTAGTTTCCGCAACGCACGGAACTCGATTTGACGGACACGCTCACGGGTCACGCCCATCAATTTGGCGATCTCCTCCAGCGTAAATTCACGGCCAGGGCAGTTTTGAGCTGCCCAAAGGTTGGCCTGTTTCAACTTGTCATCCGCATTCCCTGTGAACTTCGGCATATTGATAATCTGATAAGGATAAGCTGCCATTTTTCAAATCCTCCATTTTCGGGTTGGTTTTAGTAGTTTAGGTGGGGGGTGTGCTGTAGAGCAGCACGCACGAATACTACTATACACCGTTAGACAAACTTTTTCAAAAAAGTTTGCTTTTTTCCTTTACATCAGATCCCCCTACCCCATAGCGGGCTTACGGCATTACTTTAGGGAGGAGTATTGTTCCCACTCTTTGGCAATCCCTGCCTTTTCAATATTGCCTTCGTGGAAAATCACCCGGTGCCGGAGGGCAAAGGTTTCCCCTTTGTGTAAATCGAACGACCCGTCCTCCTCCTTGGCAATCGACTTAGTCCCAAAAGCATTGGCTGTGAACAGGCCGTAAGTGCGTGCATGCCAAGGGGTAGGATACCTGAAACTAGAAGGATGGTTAAGGATGGCAATCCCCATCTCCTTGCCCTGCACCGGTCCGGTAAAACTTACCCAGTCAGCCCTCTTGCCCCAAGTGTCCTTGTCGGTCTGGCCGTTACTGTTCACCATTTTCCCTCCCTGTTTCGCATCCACGGTCATTGATGTCGGCACACGGACACAGAAACCGGAATCCTTCATGTCCCCAATTGGGCAATCCCCATGCTCTGCCTTGAACACGATGTCATAATCAAGCACCAACTTCCCATCCCCCATCCGGAAAACCAAAGCCCGCTCGTCCGCCAAGAGCTTCTTGCCATTGCTCCCCACATAATCGTTCCGGCTCACAATCGTAGCGGCCTCCTTCCCGCCTTCCAGCTTTACAAATTCGCGGTGAACAGTCGCCCCCAACCCGGCCAACCGCTTTTCCAGAACTTCCTTCGAACCGCCCCGCTCGGTAATCGTCCTGGGTTCATGCCAAGTATCGAACCCGTTGAACTTCTGGTGGCCAAACCAAACCGAACGGTGGTGGGGATGATCCTTCTTTTCCCCATCCACATCCTTCATCGGGTACGCCCTTGTAATCTCCACCCCGCCCGGTCCGATGACAGGCCAAAGGAACGGTTTGTTCGCTTGGTTGGTAACGTACTCCGTTACCAACTTCCCGTCAAACTTCACAATTGCCCCGGCCTCCGACTTTTCAACAGTGAACCCGGCATGTGCCAAGATCGGGAGCAAAAAAAGGACAACGGAAGGGAGGGGAAAGAACTTTTTCATATTGAAGGGAATACAAGGCCAAAGTCCAAGGCATCAAGACTATTCCTATCCTTTCCACTTGGAAACAAAGTGCAAAATCCCAACATCATCTCCCTGTATCCAATACACCCAGCAAATCCTGTCTAAAAATGTTCGACTTCCTTGCCGAAGAAAACGCCTCCATCTGCGGCGGCACCCACCTCAAACGAAGGGAATTCCTCCAAATCGGTTCCCTCTCCGCAGCCGGTCTCTCCCTCCCCCAACTCCTTGCCGCCAAGGAACAGGAAGCCATCAGTCCAGGACATGAGGACCGGGCTTGCATCATGATCTTCAACCTCGGTGCCCCTAGCCACATAGACCTCTGGGACATGAAGCCTGACGCCCCAAGCGAAATCCGGGGGCCGTTCAAACCCATCCGCACCAAGTCCCTAGACATCGACATCTCCGAAATCCTTCCTCTCCACGCCAAGATCGCCGACAAGTTCTCCCTAGTCCGCTCGGTATTCCACGGGGGCGCAGCAGTCCATGACGCAGGTTGGCAGATCATGCAGACCGGACGCCGCTTCACGGGCGGCATCCAAACCCCGCACGCCGGAGCCGTAGCGAGCCATCTCCTAGGCCGGAAATCCGACATACCTCCCTTCGTCGTCCTCCCCGAGCTTATGGGACGCGGCGGAGGAAACCTTCCCAATGGCCAGGCCGGAGGCTTCCTTGGCAAAGCCCACGACCCTTTCGCCCTCAACGCCGACCCTTCCAAGGAAAACTTCAAAGTCCCAGACCTCCTCCCCCCTGACCTAGTTGGAGCTGCCCGCTTGGACAGACGCCGCAAAATGCGGGATATTGTGGACGGGACGGTCAGAAACTTCGAGGCCAGCGAAGACGCCCGCCTTCTCAACGATAACTTCCATGCCGCATTTCGCATGATGACTAGCGAGCAAGCCCGAGCCGCCTTCGACCTATCCAAAGAGAAACCATCCACCCGCGAACGATACGGATTGAACCGCTTCGGCCAGTGCTGCCTCCTTGCCCGCCGCCTCGTCGAAAACGGTGTCCGGCTCGTCACGGTCAACAGCTTCCTCACCGTCTTCAACGAACTATCCTGGGACATCCACGGCTCCAAACCCTTCATCTCCGTCAAGCAAATGAAGGAACAAGTGGCACCAATGTACGACCAAGGCTACTCCGCTTTGATTGAAGACCTGGACCAACGTGGCCTTCTCGGCGACACCCTGGTCACCACCCTCGCCGAGTTTGGGCGCACCCCCAAAGTCAACCCTGCCGGAGGCCGAGACCACTGGCCCAACTGCTTCACCGTATCCTTCGCCGGAGGGGGGACAAAAGGTGGCCGGGCAATTGGAAAATCCGACCCAATCGGCGGGCTCCCCGTAGAACGCCCGATCCAACCCGCCGACGTCGTCGCCACCATCTTCCAAAGCCTCGGCCTGAACCCCAAAGCCATCCTGCCAGGCCCCGCCGGACGCCCCTTCCCTCTTGTCGATTTCGGGGCAAACCCTATCCACGAACTCTTTGCCTGAGATGAAAAACGCTGACTTTCAAGGACAACCAAGGACTTTCACAGGCGCCAACAACCGAAAGTCTTCCGCCCCCCCAGTGCGTGTCCGTGCGTGTCCGCCCGTACCCGTCCGTGCCATCGGGCTCTTCCTAATCGCCTTCCCGGCACTACTCAACGCAGCCACCCCAATCTCCTTCCGCCACGACATCCTCCCCATCTTCTCCAAACATGGTTGCAACAGTGGAGGCTGCCATGGAGCCATTGCAGGGAAGGGAGGTTTCCGCCTCTCCCTCAATGCCTACGACCCGGCAACCGACCATTATAATGTGGTGAGGCACGCAAACGGACGACGCGTCGAACCAGCCGAGCCAGCCAGGAGCCTCCTACTCACAAAGCCAACCGCAGCGATCAAACCCAAATGAGGCAATGTCCTCCACGAAGGCTCCTCCGAC
>JAYPDO010000032.1:0-23515 GCA_038125285.1 Opitutia bacterium | reverse complement strand
CGACTACAAAACCATCGCCACTTGGATACAGCAAGGCGCTCCCGCCCCCTCCCAGGAAGACCCTCAAGTCCTGAGTATCGAAATCTCCCCCTCCGAAGCCCTCCTCCAAAAAGGCCAAAGCCAGGCCTACGAAGTCACTGCCCATTTCACCGACGGCTCAAGCCGCAATGTCACCCCCTGGACAATATTCAACTCCACTGATGCCACTCTTTCCAAAATCAATAAAGAAACTGGAGAAGCCACAGTCATAGGTTTCGGCGAAGGTGCAATCACCGCATGGTATTCCAGCCAAATTGCCATTGCCCGGATCACTTCTCCCTGGCCCACCACCCCGGATGCCCTGGATATAGGCACTACCCCGCCCCGCAACTTCATTGACGAAAAGGTCGATGCCCAACTCGCCCGGCTCAACCTCCTACCATCCCCCTATTCAACGGATTCTGAATTCCTGCGCCGCGCCTTCCTGGACACCATTGGCAACCTCCCCACCCCGGATGAAACACGCAAGTTCCTCTCTGACAGTTGCCCGAACAAACGGGACAAACTAGTTGACCACCTCCTTGAGCGGCCAGAGTTCACTGACTACTGGACCTACCGCTTGGCCGACATCTTCCTCATCACTGGTAAACGCCTCCGTCCAGACGCCGTCAAAGCCTACTACCAATGGCTCCGCAAACAAGTGGAAGACAACATCCCATGGGACATAATTGCCCGCCAAGTCATCACCGCCAAAGGCGAAAGCACCTCCAACGGGGCCACCAATTTCTATGCGCTCCACCAAGACCCCGAGAATATGGCTGAGAACATCAGCCAAGCCTTCATGGGACTCTCTATCAACTGTGCAAAATGCCATAACCATCCACTCGAAAAGTGGACAAATGACCAGTATTACTCCTTTGCAAACCTCTTTGCCCGAGTCCGGGCCAAAGGTTGGGGAGGCGACGCACGCAACGGTGACGGCCACCGCACCCTCTATGTCGTCCCATCCGGCGACCTCATCCAACCCCGCACCGGCAAACCCCGCACCCCTGCCCCACTGGACGGCAAACCGCTCCCCATCGACTCCCCCGAAGACCGCAGGCAAATACTGGCCGACTGGCTAACCTCGCCAGAAAACCCATACTTCTCCCGCGCCATCGCAAACCGTGTCTGGGCCGCCTTCTTTGGTGTTGGAATTGTAAACCAAGTCGACGACCTGCGCACAACCAACCCCGCTTCCAACGAGCCCCTCCTCCAGGCCATCTCCACATACCTGGCCGAACAAAACTATGACCTCAAATCCCTCATGCGGATTATCCTTCTATCCAACACCTACCGGCGCTCCAGCATCCCGACCGAAGCCAACCGCGAAGACACAAAATACTTCTCCCGCTACTACCCACGCCGCCTCATGGCCGAAACCCTCCATGACTCGATCACAGCCGTGACCAAAGCCCAAACTGAGTTCAAAAAAATCACACTATCAGACGGCAGCACACAAGAAACCAAATTCTACAAAGAAGGTACCCGCGCCCTCCAGCTCTTCGACTCCGCCGTCACCAGCTACTTCCTAGAAACCTTCGGCCGCAACGAACGCGAAATTACCTGCGAATGCGAACGCTCGGACAAACCCAGCATGGTCCAAGTCCTCCACCTCTCCAACGGCGACATCCTCAACCAACAACTCCAGGACAAAGCTAGCTGCGTCACCCAACTCCTGGAATACACCCCGGAGAATATCATCAATGAAGCCTACCTCCTCTGCCTTTCCCGCTTCCCCACCCTCGATGAACGGAAACAACTCCTTCCCCTCCTCAAGGACAGTTCCAAGAAAGAGCTCCGCCCGCTAGTCGAAGACCTCTTCTGGGCACTCATGACCAGCCGCGAATTCCTCTTCCAGAAATGAAGGACAAGGACAATCACGTCGCAGCAAAGACCCTCAAGGACAACCCGGACGAACACAGACTCCCGCCCATGCTCCACCAAATCTCCCCCTGCCCCAAATTCAGTGCCCATCGTTGCCAGTCCCTGTCTGTCCGTGTTTTTGGGTTCTTCTTCTCCACTTCCCTTCTCCCTGCCGCAACGCCGGACTTCCAACAAGACATTGCCCCCATCTTCCGCCAGTTCTGCGCAGGTTGCCACAATGACGACGAACCAGAAGCCGAACTCTCCGTGGAAACCTACGCCAGCCTCATCAAAGGCGGCGAAACCCAGCCCCCCATCATTCCGGGCAATGCAAAAGAATCCTACTTGGCACGGCTCCTCACCCACCAAAAAAAGCCCTACATGCCACCCCGTAAGGAACCACAACTTTCCCCGACCCAAATCAAAGCGATCCTGGACTGGATAAACTCCGGCGCTAAAGGCCCCGCGAGGGACACCTCCATCCTCGCCAACCTTGTCACCCCAGACTTCCCCGCATCCAAATCCCCTCCGGCTACCACTGCCATTGCCTATTCCCCGGACGGCAAGTTCCACGCCGAAGCCACATACCGAACACTCCATTTCTCCAACTTTTCCCACACTGGCCTCCCCGGCAAAGTCAACGCCCTTGCTTTCTCCCCGGATTCAAAACTCCTCGCCGCAGGCACCGGAACAACAGGGCTCCAAGGCTCGGCCCTCCTCTACAGCACGACAACCGGCAAACACCTCCAAACCCTCTCCGGCCAACAAAAGGACATCATCACAAACCTCGCCTTCGCACCGGACGGCAAAACCCTCGCCACCGCATCCTATGACTCCACCATCCAACTCTGGGACACCGCCACATGGACACCCATCCACAAACTCACCGGACACACCGGCGCAGTCCACTCCGTCAGCTGGGCACCCGATAACCGCACCCTCGCCAGTGCCAGCGCAGACCACTCCATCAAAATCTGGGATACCCAAACAGGCTACCTCCTCGACACCCGTTCCCAACCCACTGCTGAACAATACACCGTTACCATCACACCGGACGGCGAGCAATTTATCGCCTCTGGAGCCGATAAACAAATCCGCATCTGGCAACTCCTCAGCAAAGGCAATCCCGTCATCAACCCCCTCCTCCAAGTCCGGTTCGCCCACGAAGAAGAGATCATTTCCCACAAACTATCGAAGGACGGCAAAATCCTCACAACTTACTCCACGAGCGGAACCACCAAAGACTGGAGCCTCCCCGGTCTTGCCCAAATTGGGAACCTCCCCAGGCCAACCACCCAGCAGTTGCCCACCAAGCCCAAACCACTCCCCCTGCCCAACAAAATATTGAGCCTCCCGGCCAAGGAAGAAGCCGTCCTCGACACCCCATACCATCTCTACGCCTTCAAGGCCATCGGCGGGCAACCCTGGATTTTTGAAATTAAAGCCGCCCGAGGCAAATCTCCCCTTGATTCCAAACTCGAAATCCTCCACCCCGACGGCAACCCCGTCAGCCAAATCCGCCTCCAAGCGTCCCGGGACTCCTGGCTTACCTTCCGCGGCAAAGACTCCAAAACCTCAGGCGACTTCCGCCTCTTCAAACAAGAGGAAATGACCCTCAACCAACTCCTCTACATCAACGGGGAAGTCATCAAACTCTGGCATTACCCCCGGGGTCCGGACAGCGGCTACATCGTCTACCCAGGATACGGCGACCGCCACACCCTCTACGGCACCACTCCCCTCGCCCATCCCCTTGGCCAACCCGCCTACATTGTGCGACCACTGGGCAGGTACGAACAACCCAAGCCAAACGGGCTCCCCGTCTTCGATATCCCCTTTGAAAACGACGACGACCCCAACCGACTCAACGGCAAAGACTCCCTCCTCACCTTCTCCGCCCCCCTTTCCGGCTCCTACCTCGTCCGCGTCTCCGACATTCGCGGCCAATACGGCAAAAACTACAAATACACCCTCGAAGTCCGCGAACCCAACCCCCGCTTCACCCTCACCACCAACCAATTCAAAGACGGCATCCCCAAAGGCGCAGGACGCGAAATCAGTTTCAAAGCCACCCGCCTGGACAACTACGCCGGCCCAATCCGCATCGACATCGCCAAACCGCCCTGCGGCTTCACCGTCACCACCCCACTCATCATCCAACCCGGCCAAACCATGGCCTACGGCACCATCCACGCCGACAAAGACGCTCCGGAGCCGACAATCCACGAACTCGCCGTCACCGCCTCCGCCACAATCAACGAAAAGGAATACACTACCGACGCCCCCGCCATCCAGAACCTCAAACTCCTCGGCCCGCCCAAACTCCAAGTCCGCATCGAACCACAAGTCCTCACCATCCGCCCAGGCCAAACCGTCTCCGCCAAAGCCTTCCTCACCCGCACCGATTTCAATAATCGCGTCTCCCTCGGCAGCCACGACGCCGGCCGCAACCTCCCCCACGGAGTCTACGTAGACAACATCGGCCTCAACGGACTTCTCCTTCCCGAAGGCCAGACCGAACGCGAATTCTTCATCACCTGCGACAAATGGGTCACCCCCGGAACCACCCGCAAATTCCACCTCAAAACCAGCGAAGAAAACGGCATCGCGAGTTTACCAGTAAGACTAGTCGTGGAAGGTAAATGATCGCGCAATCATAAATATTTTACAAACTCCAAGGCCAAAGGCTGGCTTGAGAACTCCTAGGAACCGCTGCCCAACTGACCGAATTTGTTCCCACCAGGTACATGAAACATGGTTAAAGATGTAAAAATCCGGTTCCACGCTCAGGGGGATTGAGTCCAATCTACATTTGAAACTTCCTTTTGGGAGTTGGCCAAGATGCCGCCTCTACAGCATAAAACGCATTTATCATTTCGAATTCTTTGTGGAGCGTCGAGCTTGCGAGTCCGCCATTGAATCGATACCGGGCTACAACAAGTGCCCGAAAACTCGGGAATTTGGCCTTTCTCCTTGCCCAGGGGGTTAAAAAGCCATGTTTTGCACGCTTTTCCAAACCACTATCCAATACAATCCCAACAATATGAAAACTGTCCTCAAGACCCTCGGCATCCTTGCCGCTTTATTCTCCTTTGCCTCCATTGCTTCCGCACACGGTGCATTCGAAGAAATCATGAAGAAAGGATTCAAGGGTTCCAAGGAACAACCCCCCCTCCTGAAAAAAGTACTAGATGGTTCTGCCACTGCCGAAGAAAAGACCAAGCTCGGCGAGTATTTAAAGAAATTGTCGACCCTTAAACCCGAGAAGGGCGATGCAGCCAGCTGGAAGGAAAAGAATGACGCCATCCTTGCCGCGTGGAACAAAAACGACATCAATGCCCTGAAGGAGGCAACCAACTGCAAAGCATGCCATAAGGTCCACAAATAAGACCTATTCCAGACAATTTATCTGTCACAAAGGGGTTCCCAAACAAGGGAACCCCTTTTTATTAATCTATACATGAACCTCATTCCGGACACCCCGGTCAAACCCTCTCCAGGAATTATAATGAAGCGCATCCGATCCCTACTGTCTGCACTGGCAATACTCTCATCAGCGGCTGATGGGGCAGAACCTATCTCCTTCAACAGGGACATCCGCCCCATCCTCTCCCAAAATTGCTTCCATTGCCATGGCCCCGACTCCAACACCAGGAAAGGAGACCTGCGACTTGACGAGGGGAAAAAGGCCATTGCAGACGGGATTATCCAGCCAGGCAACCCAGGAAAAAGTGAACTCATCGCCAGGATCTCAACAGAAGACCCGGATGACATGATGCCGCCTCTGGAATCCAAACTTCCCAAACTTTCCAAAGGACAACGAGAGACCCTGGCAGAGTGGATTCGCCAGGGAGCTAAATTTGAAGGCCATTGGTCATACATCAAGCCGACCCGGCCTACATTGCCGGAAGTCGAAGGCGCAAGCCACCCGGTCGACCGCTTTATCCAGGCCAAACTCAAAGGCACACCGTTGAAGCCCTCGCCCAAGGCCTCGCCCAGTACCCTCGTTCGCCGTCTATCCCTTGACCTGACAGGACTTCCTCCGACATCAGAGGATGTTGAAAATTTCTCTAAGGATGCCAGCCCTGAAGCTTGGGAAGCCCTGGTGGATAAATACCTCGCTTCGCCCGCGTATGGGGAACACTGGGCACGCCAATGGCTCGACCTTGCCAGGTATGCGGACAGTGCTGGCTATGCAGACGACCAACCCCGCACAATCTGGGGTTATCGGGACTGGGTCATCCGCGCACTCAATGATAACATGCCCTTCGACCAGTTCTCCATCGAACAACTTGCTGGCGACCTGCTCCCATCCCCGACTGAAAGCCAACTTGTTGCCACCGCTTTCCACCGCAACACACAGACCAACAACGAGGGAGGAACCAATGACGAAGAGTTCCGGAATGCCGCCATTGTAGACCGGGTCAACACCACTATGGCTGTTTGGATGGGCACAACCTTTAGCTGCGCACAATGTCATAACCATAAGTACGATCCGATCTCCCAGGAAGATTATTTCCGCTTCTTCGCCATCCTCAACAACACTGAAGATTCCGACAAGCGGAACGAGCAGCCCACCATCGAGATTTTCTCCCCGGAGCAGAAGAGGAAAAAGGAGGAAGATACCAAGCGTTTGGAAGCCCTCCAAAAGGAGTTGGCCGAGCACAAATCGAAGGTACCGGACAGCTTCCAACCCTGGCTCGACAGCTTCTCCGAACCCGTGGAAATGGTGGAGGCAGGTTTCAAGGAAATCCGGGATGGGGGCAAAGTCTCCTACCACATCGAACTCCCAACAGGGGAGTTTAACGGGATCGCACTGGACTCCGACAATCCAACGACTCCCGAGGATGTCATCTTCGAACTCGTCAAACCCGGTGCGGAGCCAGGGAAAACCGCCCGTTTTGTCCGGGTCTATAATGTTACCAACAAGGGATTCCTGCACTTGGCAGAAGTCCAAATATTCAGTGGTTCGGAAAATATCGCCTTGAAGGGCAAGGCATCCCAGGTCAGCACTGCCTATGATGGCCCTGCCAAGTATGCAATTGATGGGAATACGGACGGAGATTATGCAAAGAAGAGCGTAACCCACACTGATGAAAGTAAAGATCCTTGGTTAGAAGTCGACTTAGGATCCGTAAAGCCAATTTCGAAAGTTATCGTTTGGAACCGTACGGATGGCGGGACTGGAGCCAGGATAAAGAAGTTCCGTTTCGAACTCTATGATGAAGAGCACAATTCCATCTGGAAAAAGGAAATCGACAAATCACCGGATCCTTCCCACGAGGAAACCTTGTCCGGCGACACCCTCCTTTCCTCCTACCCGATACCCCACGCAGGAAGCCGGGGTTGGCATCAATTCGAAAGACCAATATCATCAAAACAAGATGGTTTCATAAGTTTATCCTCAAAATCTTTTTCAAAACATCAGATAAACAAAATCCATTATCTGTCCATAAAAAGGAATTTAGAAAAAGAAATTCCTGGAGAAATTTTCAAAACACTATCCATAAAACAAGACGTGATATCAGAGAAACAAAAGAAAATACTTCTCGAGCATCACATCAACACCATACCAACAACCAAGGAACTCCAAAAGAGGCTGGACGACCTGTCCGCTAGCATCAGGGACATGAAACCCTACACTTCGGTACCCGTCCTGAAAGAGCTGGAAGGGGGTAAACGGCGCAAGACCCATATTCAAATCAGGGGCAACTTCCTTGCTACGGATAAAGAAGTGGATGCAGGACTCCCAAGAGTATTCCAAAATGGATCGGAAAGCCCAGGAAGGTTGGAATTGTCTGAATGGTTAGTTTCTAATGGTAACCCATTGACATCAAGGGTGCTTGCAAACCGTTATTGGGAATCTTTATTTGGAAGGGGGATCGTATCTACCAGTGAAGAATTCGGATCGCAAGGAGAATTGCCAACCCATCCGGAGCTATTGGACTGGCTAGCGACAGAAATTGTACGAATGGGTTGGGACAGGAAAAAGTTTTTGAAATTACTAGTTACATCCCACACTTACCAACAAGACTCGTCAGTAAGCTCCACCCACCTGGAACACGACCCAGGAAACTTACTTTTGGCCCGTGCCCCGAGGCTCCGGTTGACAGCGGAAATGGTCCGGGATTCCGCCTTGGCCGCCAGTGGTTTGCTGAGCCGGAAAATGTATGGGGAACCGGTCAAACCGTACCAACCCAGCATGGGGATGAGCGCGGCATTCGGGCCGGGTTTGGATTGGCAAACCAGCAAGGGCGAGGACAAATACAGGAGGGGCATTTATGTCCACTGGCGAAGGAGCAACCCCTACCCTTCCATGGTCGCCTTTGACGCACCGAACCGCTTCGTCTGCAACTTGCGGCGCAACCCCACGAATACCCCCCTCCAGGCCTTGGTAACATTGAACGACCCGGTCTACATCGAAGCCGCCCAGGGGTTGGCCCGCAGACTTGTTGCGGAAGGTGGGAAAAGCGACGGATCACGCATCGATTTGGCCTGGAGGCTCTGCCTGTCCCGGGAACCGTCCGAAGGGGAATCCCGGCAAGTGCAACACCTCTTAGAAGAAGCCCGAAAAACATATTCCAATGACCCAGCCGCCGCCAAAACCATGGCTACCGACCCAATCGGCCCATTACCGGACGGGGGGGACGCAACGGAACTTGCGGCTCTGACCGTGGCAGCCAACATCATCCTCAACCTCGACGAAGTTTTACAAAAACGTTGAGGGTCCTGTCCCATAAGACTCATACGCCCTTTACGACCTATCAATTATTGAAAATGAACAACTTCCACCATCACCAGACCCGCCGCCAATTCCTCGAAGGATCGGGGAAACTCTCCCTTGGCAGTATCGCGTTAGCTCAGTTGCTACAGGGTAATGTCGATTTCGACCCCGCAAGCCCGCAAGAGCCAAGGAAATCCCATTTCCCGGCCACGGCCAAGAGGGTCATCTACCTGCACATGACCGGTTCCCCCCCGAACCTCGATCTGTTCGACTACAAGCCTGAACTCCAGAAATTTGACGACAAGGAATGCCCTGACCAATTCCTCGAAGGCAAGCGCTTCGCCTTTACCAGCGGCAAGCCTAAATTGATGGGCACCCCGCACGAGTTCAAGCAGCATGGGCAGTCCGGGCAATGGTTCTCGGACGCCGTCCCCAACCTGGCCAAACTCTCGGACGATCTGACCTTTATCAAGTCGATGACGACCGACCAATTCAACCACGCCCCTGCGGAATTGTTGCTCTACACCGGGAGCGCCATCGCGGGCAGGCCGAGCATGGGTTCGTGGGTATCCTACGGGCTGGGTTCCGAAAACCAGGACATTCCGGCCTTTGTGGCCTTGATTTCCAGCGGGGTACAACCGAACGGAGGGAAAAACTCCTTCGGGAGCGGTTTCCTGCCCAGCGTTTTCCAAGGTGTGCAATGCCGATCACAAGGCGACCCCGTCCTTTATGTGACCGATCCCAAGGGGATGCCGCGGAACCTTCGCAGGAGCGGCCTGGATACGCTCAACGCCCTAAACCGCCTCCAGGCTGATGAACTCGGGAGCCCGGAGACCATCACCCGCATCGCCCAATACGAAATGGCCTACCGGATGCAAACTTCTGTCCCAGAAGTCATGGACATTTCCAATGAGCCCAAAAACATCCTGGAGGACTATGGTGCGCAACCTGGCGGGGCAAGCCTGGCCAACAACTGCCTGCTCGCCCGCCGATTGGTCGAAAAAGGCGTGCGGTTTGTCCACTTGTTTGACTGGGGCTGGGACTTCCACGGAACCGGTGCAGGGACAGCCCTTGGGGATGGTCTCCGCAACAAATGCGCCACCATGGACAAACCGGTCGCCGCCCTCATCCGAGACCTCAAGCAAAGGGGCCTTTTCGAGGAAACCCTCATCGTCTGGGGCGGGGAATTCGGCCGCACACCCTTCCGCGAAGGCCGCACTGCCAAAGGCAAAAACCTCGGCAGGGACCACTATCCAGACGTCTTCACGGTCATGATGGCCGGGGGCGGCCTTAAACCCGGCTACTCCCATGGTGACAGTGACGAACTAGGCTTCCAAGTCGCCCATGACAAAGTCCATGTCCACGACCTCCAAGCCACCATCCTGCATCTCCTAGGCATGGACCACGAACGCCTGAACTTCAAATTCCAGGGCCGTCTCTACCGCCTCACCGATGTCCATGGCCATGTGGTGAAGGAGATTGTGGCGTAAAGAACCAGTGGCGGAAGATGCGAAATCTTCGAGTTCAGTCTGCCCATCGCCCCTGGAAGTCCAAATTCTAGAATTCAGCTACTGGTTAGCCCCCATTTCAGAGCAATAGCCGCGTAAAAAATGGTGAAATGAGGATTGGAAAGACTGAAAGACTTGGGGCAGGATGACTGGGGGTGGCCAAGGCTTCGACTTTGGGGAAAATCTTAGGATCGGAAGTGTTCCTGGGGTAAAATCGTTTGCACAGACTATGTCTGGGGGACTGCCGCATTTTGGTATGAAGCCGCTGATAACCTGGAAATTTGCTCTATTTGCCGTATTGGGTGTTGGAATTTGCCAGTTTTTGGGGGCGGACGAGGGAGTGGAGTTTTTTGAAAAGAAGATCCGGCCGGTTTTGGTGGAGAATTGCTACAAGTGCCACTCGGCACAGGCGAAGAAGTTGAAGGCAGGTTTGTACCTGGACCGCAAAGCAGGATGGGAAATGGGCGGGGAAAGTGGGCCGGTGGTCATCCCGGGGAAGCCGGAGCAGAGCCGGTTGCTTTTGGCGATCCGTTTTGATGACAATGACCTTAGGATGCCGAAAGCAGGCAAATTGCCGGGGCGGGTGGTGAAAGATTTTGAAAAATGGATCTTGATGGGGGCTCCGGATCCGCGGGACGAGCCTTTGGAGGGGCTGCATGCTTCTTCGGAGCCGAGAAGCAAAAGCCTGGAGGATGCGCGGGAGTTTTGGTCTTTCAAGCCGTTGGGGAATCGGGAACCTCCGGAGGTACGGAATGAGGATTGGCCAGTTTCGGGGATCGACCGGTTTGTGTTGCAAAAGTTGGAGGAGAGGGGGTTGGAGCCTGCCAAACCGGCGGACAAGGCGACTTTGCTACGCCGGGTATATTTTGACCTTACGGGGCTTCCCCCGACGCCTGGGCAGATTGATGCGTTCTTGGATGATCCATCCAACGATGCCTTTGCAAAGGTCGTGGACCGACTCCTTGGAACAAAGCAGTTTGCCGAAAGGTGGGCCCGGCATTGGTTGGATGTGGCGAGGTATGCTGACACTACCGGAGGGGGCAGGAACATCGCTTTCAAGAACGCTTACCGCTACCGAGACTTCGTTTTGGAAAGCTATGCGGCGGACAAGCCTTTCGACCTCTTTGTCCGCCAACAGATCGCCGGGGATCTGCTGCCTTCAGACTCAGACGGGCAGTACAATGAAAATTTGGTGGGGACAACCTTCCTGGCGCTCGGTCCCCACAACTACGAACTCCAGGACAAGGAGCTGCTAAGGATGGAGATTGTGGACGAGCAAATCGAGGCGGTAGGGCGAGCGTTCCTGGGGTTGACGATGGGTTGTGCACGTTGCCACGACCATCCATTCGACCCTGTGCCGACAAAGGAGTATTATTCGATGGCGGGGATTTTTCGGAGCACGGAGAGTATGAAGGTCAGCAACGTGGCGGACTTTATCGAACGCCCACTACGGGACGGAATGAATGCGGAGCGGGAGCGGCATGAAGAGCAAGCAAAGGTTTTGAGTGCGCGGTTGAAGGGTCTGGAGGACGAATTGAAGAAACTCAATGGTGGGAAACCTTTGCCCAAGACGGGAAATGGCAGGGAAAAGATGTTCGATACAACCGGCCTGGAAGGGATCTTGGTAGATGACAGCTTGGCGAAAATTGAGGGCACCTGGACAAAATCCACCCATTCGCCCTACTACATTGGTGAGGGCTATCTCCATGACGAGGGGCAACGCAAAACAGGCCAATCGGTAACTTGGACGGCAACCATCCCGGAGGCTGGAAAGTATGATGTACAGGTTTCCTATGCCCCGGGGCCGAACCGTTCGGTCAACGCGAAGTTCACAGTCAAACATGATGTCGGGGAGGAGACGGTGGTAGTCAACCAACAGGAGGAACCGCCCATCTTGGGGACATTCATTTCGCTCGGGAAATACCACTTTGAGGAGGGGAAATGCGAGGTTGTTAGACTAGGGACGGAGGGGACAAGGGGCGTGGTCATTGCAGACGCATTGAGACTTCTCCCGGTAAAGGCTGTCCCGTCTACCCTCCAAGTCGTTGCCAAACCGAAGGCATTGGTGAAACAGAAAAAGGAAGCGGACGAAGGAAAACAGGAAAAGACCAAGGCTTTGAAGGGGGAAATCGCGGAGCTGAAAAAGGAGATCGAAGCCCACAAGAAAGCCGCTCCCCCGACCGCGCCGATGGCGATGTCCGTGAACGAGCATACGGAGTCCGGGGATTGGCATGTCCACCTGCGTGGCGGGATCCGGAACTTGGGGGAGAAGGTGAAACGAGGGTTCCTGGAAGCGGCCACTCCAGCAGGGCAATCCCCGATGCCGGACATCCAGGAAGGGGCGAGCGGCCGCCTGGAACTGGCCAACTGGGTGGCATCCCCAGATAACCCTTTGACCGCCAGGGTGTATGCAAACCGGGTGTGGCAGCACCTTTTTGGTAGGGGCATAGCGCCGACAACGGACAACTTTGGGGAGACGGGACAACGCCCAACCCACCCGGAACTCCTGGATTACTTGGCGGTGAACTTCATCGCCAATGGTTGGTCCACGAAAAAGTTGGTCCGCGAAATCGTATTGTCACAGTCCTACCGGATGTCCTCCACCCCGCAAGGCCGGGCTTGGGAGACGGATCCGGAAAACCAACTTTTCTCCAGGCAAAATCGGAGGAGACTACAAGTAGAGTCGATCCGGGACACGATCCTGGTCTCCAGCGGGAAATTGGATCCAGGAACAGAAAACCTAGGAAACCGTTCCATGTACGCAAAGCTCGACAGGAACAACATCCCGGAAATGTACGACATTTTCGACTTCCCGAACCCGAACCTGGTCAGCGGTACAAGGAATGCCAGCACTGTGCCGACCCAAGCACTTTTCCTCATGAACAACCGGTTCATCCTCGACGAGGCGGCGGCGGCGGCAAAGTTGCTGATGAAACGAGACCGCCTCGGGCTAACCGAGCGGCTTGACCTTGCCTACAAGACCACCCTCGGACGGCTTCCGGACGCCCAGGAAAAAGCCCTTGCATTGGAGTACCTTGGGCAGGAGAATAAAAAACCGGATGAACTGGAGACTTGGGCAGCCATCTTCCATAGCCTCTATGCCTGCCTCGATTTCCGTTATCTGAACTAAGAACATCAATTCATGGCCATGACGAACCGACGCGATTTCCTCAACACTTCCGCCTGCGGGTTCGGCTCCTTGGCCCTGGCGGGCATCCAAAGCCAGCTCTCCGCAGCCACAAACGACCCTTACGCGGCCAAAAGCACACTCTTCTCCCCCAAGGCAAAGCGGGTGATCTTCCTTTTCATGTCAGGCGGGCCGAGCCATGTAGACTCCTTCGACTACAAGCCCGAGTTGATCGCAAACGACGGCAAGAGGATCGACTTTGTGGGCGTGCGGACAGGATCCTTCGGCAAAAAGAGCCAACGTACTCTGATGAAGCCGCTCTGGGAATTCCAACGCTATGGGGAATGCGGCCAGCCCGTTTCGGAGCTATTCCCGCACATCGCTTCCCATGTAGACGACCTTTGCTTCATCCACTCGATGCATACGGAAGGTGTGGCACACGGGCCCTCGACGCTATTCCTCCACACCGGGGCGACGAACCTGGTCCGCCCCTCCATGGGCAGTTGGATTTCTTATGGCTTGGGGACGGAAAACAGCAACTTGCCGGCCTTCGTCTCCTTGGCTCCTTCCGCATCAAAAGGGGGACCAAGGAATTACGGCAACGCCTTCCTCCCATCCCTCCACCAAGGGACGGCCATCGGGAGGGCCGGGGACATCAAGGACGCCGAAATCCACAATATCCGAAACGCGATGCTGGGGGAGGCCGAGCGAAAAGGGCGGTTCGATTTGCTCCAAGGGTTGAACCATATCCAGGCCTCGAAAGCACCCCAGGACGACCGTTTGGAGGCAACAATCCAATCCTATGAACTGGCTTGGAGGATGCAAATGGAAGCCCCCGAGCTAACGGACATTTCCGAAGAATCGGAATACACAAAGAGCCTCTACGGGATCGGGGACAAAACCACGGATTTTTATGGCCGCCAATGCTTGTTGGCCAGGCGGATGGTCGAGCGGGGCATCCGTTATGTGGCGGTGAACTACTCGGACGAATCAGCCACCCCCCGCTGGGACCAACACGGGAACATGCCCAAGCACATGGACCACGCAAGGGCGACGGACAAACCGGTGGCGGCATTGCTGGCCGACTTGAAGCAAAGGGGGCTGCTGGAGGATACATTGGTGTGGTGGTCAGGGGAATTTGGACGCACGCCTTTTTCCCAGGGCAAAGACGGCCGCGACCATAACCCAAGGGGGTTTACATGCTTCCTGGCAGGTGGCGGTGTAAAGGCAGGATACGCCCATGGATCCACGGACGAAGTCGGAGGCGTGGCGGTGGAGAAGCGTGTACACATGAGGGATTTACACGCGACCATCTTGCATTTGCTGGGGATGGACCACGAGCAACTGACTTTCCGATATGCAGGTCTGGACCTAAGGCTGACCGGGTTGGAGGGGAATGTGGTGCAAGACATCATTGCCTGAGAACAGTGAGCCTGAAGTCCGCCCCTCCGTTCACCTTCCCAATAAAAAAACCCCCGCCGGGCCCTAACCGGCAGGGGCTTCGGTTTTGAATCACCTGATTACCCTGAAATTGTGACGGGTAAGAGGGGGTCTGCCCCAGGTTTGTTCAAAACCTCAGCAAATTTTTCACAAACATCTCATAAGATTGCGATCAAGAGATAAAAAGTGGTTGGTTTGAACAAGCTACCAACCAAGGAAACCAACCGGAATGTCCAACACAAGCCCTCTATTCTAAGCTCTGCAAGGTTATTATAAAAACATCTATTTTTTGACCCTGACCCGTATTTCTCATGCAATTTCGTCGCGAGACGCTGCGAACGAATCCTGGACGAATCCCGGCATATTGAAGACGCCGGACTGGGTGCCATGACGGTCTGGGACTTCAAGCAAATTCAGGATACGAGCGGGCATGATGGCGGGAAGGCACTAATTCATTGCCAAGGGGATACTGGAGTCTATCAAAACCCATGAATCCAGATGAAACGCCGCATATTATCGGTCAGCCTTGCCCTGGCAATGTCCCTCACGGCCACTGCCAAACCTTTCCAAACCCTGGCCTTCGGATCCTGCGCCAAACAATACCTGCCGCAACCCATCTGGGATGCTGTACTGGAAGCAAACCCGGATGCCTTCGTCTTCTTGGGGGACAACATCCACGGCGACACCGCCGACATGGTGAAGCTGAAAGAAAAATACCAACAACTCGGGGCGATCGAAGGATACCAGCGCATTAAAAAGCATTGCCCGGTATTGGCGACTTGGGACGACCACGACTACGGCCAGAACGATGCCGGGGCAAGTTTTGCCATGAAAGAGGCTTCACAAAAGGTCTTCCTCGACTTTTTTGGAGAACCCATGGTCTCCCGGCGCAGAACAACCCCAGGCGTCTATGCCGCGCAAATTTTCGGGGAAAAAGGAAGGCACGTCCAAATCCTCCTCCTTGATACCCGCTACTTCCGGGGCGACCTCAAGAAACCGGGCAAACCGACTCCAGACACCGAAGGCCGCTCTGGACCCTATGCGCCCCAAACAGACAAATCAGTCCCCTTGCTCGGCGAAACCCAATGGGAATGGCTGGAAGGACAATTGAGGATGCCGGCCGACCTCCGCATCCTTTGCTCCAGCATCCAACTCCTCTCCGACCAACATGGCTGGGAATGTTGGGGAAACCTCCCCCATGAGCGCGAACGCCTCTATTCGCTTATTAAAAAGACAAAAGCAAACGGTCTTGTCACTATTAGCGGCGACCGCCACCAAGGGGAAATTTCACTGGACGAAAAATCACTCCCCTACCCGCTCTTTGACATCACCGCCAGCGGCATGAACATCAAAAGCAAGTTTTCCAATGACCATAACCCCTACCGCCTTGGCTCGCCCTACCAGGAAGAACATTTCGGCACTGTATTGGTTGACTGGGAAACAGGAACCGTCACGCTCCAAATCCGAGACTTGAAAAGTCGGCCCATCATCCAGGCCAGGACAAACCTCAACCAACTCAGGTTCCCCAACCCATAGCCTCCCATGCCACATCCCAATTTCCTCGTCTTCTCAACCCTTGCCTCCGCCACACTCCTCTGCGCCCAGCCCAAAGGCTACAATTACGACGAGGCCAAAGTCCCCTCCCATACCCTTCCCGACCCTCTCACCACCCAGGCCGGACAAAAGGTGACGGACGCAAAAACCTGGCAAAATATCCGCAGGCCAGAAATCTTCTCCCTCTTCCAGGAACACGTCTACGGGGTCTCCCCGGCCGCCCCTTGCTCCATCCGTTATGAGGTCTTCGACGACACCAGGACCAAGGACTACCACCGCAAGCAAGTCCGTATCGAACTAGCGGAAAGCGGCCACGGCATGGATCTGCTGCTCCTGCTGCCATCCAAGGGCAAAGGCCCCTTCCCGACCTTCCTCAACCTTAACTTCCGTGGAAACCACTCCATTTCCGACGATCCGGACATCCGCCCCCCGAAATCCTGGGTACCCAACGAGGAAGGGATAAAGGACCACCACGCCAATGATTCCACCCGCGGCCTCCGCAAAAGCCGTTGGGACATCAAGCAAATCCTCTCCCGTGGCTACGGACTAGCCACCATATACTGCGGCGACATCGAGCCGGACCACAAGGACGGCCGCCCTGACGGCATACGTGCTGCCTTCTCCGACAACTACTCCTGGAGTGCCATTGGTGCATGGGCCTGGGGTCTCTCCCGTGGCTTGGATTACCTGGAAAAAGACAAGGATGTGGACGCGACAAAGGCCATCGTCATGGGACATTCCCGCCTTGGCAAGACCTCCCTCTGGGCAGGAGCTTCGGACGAACGCTTTGCCATCACGATCTCCAACGACTCCGGCTGTGGTGGTGCCGCCATCAGCCGCAGGCAGTTTGGGGAGACAGTCAAACGCATCAACACCTCCTTCCCCCACTGGTTTGTCGATAAATACAAGGAATACAACGACAATGAAGCCGCTTGCCCCGTCGACCAGCACCAACTCGCAGCCCTGGTCGCCCCGCGCCCACTCTACATCGCCAGTGCCGCCGAAGACCTCTGGGCCGACCCCAAAGGCGAATTCCTCTCCGCCTTCCATGCCAGCCCCGTTTACAGTCTCCTCGGGGCAGGAACATTCCCCGCCAAGGAGCAACCACCCATCGACAAACCCGTCCACGGCATAATCGGCTACCACATCCGCTCCGGCAAGCACGACGTTACACCATTTGACTGGACAGCATACCTAGACTTTGCCGACAAGCACCTGGGAAAATAAAAGACTTTTCCCAAAATGAAAAACTTTCTTCTCCCAGTAGTCCTTATCCCTGGGTTCCTAGCGGCGACGCCAACCACCCAAGAGCTTGAACAAGAACTCGGTGCCCCCATCCTGGATCCCGGCCAGCCCCTGGAAGAAACCCGCGTCTTCATAGAAAAACGTGTCCCCACCGTCCCTGATATCAAGGATCCAGAGGAATGGCAGGCATACTCGGCAAAACTCCGCCACGATATTCTCGACAAGGTAGTTTTCCGCGGAACCCTTGCCCCGTTCTGGCAGAAACAACCCTCCAAAATTGTTTACTCCGAAACCCTCTCCCCCAGCCCGGATTACACCATCCAGAAACTCCGTTTCGAGATCATCCCCGGCTGGTGGTGCCCAGCCCTGCTCTACGTACCGGCAAAGCTCCCCGATGGCAAAAAGGTTCCAGTTGTCATCAACGTCAACGGCCATGACAGCATGGGCAAGGCTGCCCCTTACAAACAAATCCGCTGTATCCACCAAGCCCGCAACGGCATGATCGCCATGAACGTTGAGTGGATAGGAATGGGGCAGTTCAACGACCGCATGTCCCACTACCACCTCGCCCAGCTCGACCTCTGCGGAGTTTCCGGCATCGCCCCCTTCTACCTTAACGTCACCCGTGCCATTGATGCCGCACTCCAGCACCCCAACGCCGACCAGGACAAAGTCGCGGTCGCAGGCCTTTCCGGCGGGGGCTGGCAAACCATCTTCACCAGCGCCCTCGACACACGGGTCAAACTTGCCAACCCCGTGGCCGGCTACTCCAGCTTCAAAACCCGCGCCCGCTATCCCTCAGACCTTGGCGACAGCGAACAAACCCCCAACGACCTCGCAACCGTCGCCGACTACACACACCTCACAGCCCTCCTCTCCGGCCGCGCCCTCCTTCTCACTAAGAACGCCACGGACCAATGCTGCTTCGCCGCCCCCCACGCCCTTCCCCCGCTTGAAGAAGCCGCCAGGCCAAAATTCAAACTCATGGGGCGCGACAAATACTTCCGCACCCACATCAACAAAGATCCCGGGACTCACAACTTCGAGGAGGACAACCGCCGCCAACTCTATAAAATGCTAGGCTACACCTTCTACGGCCGCGACAATGCCATCTCGCAGAAAGAAACCCATACCGCCATGGAGATCCAATCCATGGCCAAGCTCGAAGTCCCCTTGCCGGAAGACAACCTCAACCTCAACTACATCGCCAACATCATTGCGGACGGCCTCCCCGTCCCCCACCCCAGCACCGACCCCTTCACTGAGAAGATGGAGCCAAAATACGCGATCCCCGCCCTCCATGAAGTCCTCCACACCCGGGCTTACAAAGCCGAAGCCACCAAAGTGGAAACAAAGAAAATCGGCAAAGGTTACAACCTGACGGCATGGAAACTCGTCCTCGGCAGCGAATGGACAATCCCCGTCGTCGAACTCACCCCTCCTGGCAAGCCCAAGGCTACAGTCCTTCTCCTGGGCGACAACGGGCGAGCTAGCCTGGCCTCCATTTCCAGCCAACAACTCGCCGCAGGTAACCGTGTACTAGTCCTTGACCTTTTCAATTTTGGCGAAACCAACCTAGGCAAACAGGACTTCCTTTACTCCATCCTGGTATCCGCCCTCGGCGAACGCCCGCTTGGGGTACAGACCAGCCAGTTGGCTGCCATCTCGGGATGGGCAATGGAGGAGTTTGGTGGACAACCCGTCAATTTCGAAACCCTCGGTCCCAGGACCAGCACCATAGCCCTCATAACCTCCGTGCTCTCGACAAACCGAATCGGCAAAGGCACCCTCCACAATCCTCTAGAAAGCCTCAAAAGCCTTATCAAAGCCAAATTCGGTGCCAACCAAAGCACAGAACTCTTCTGCTTCGGGCTCCTCAAGCACTTCGACATCCACCTGCTGCTCGAACTGGCCAATGCGGAGGACGAGACCCGCGTCACCATTGCCAAATAAGCTAGGTGAGGCCACCAAGCCTCAGGCACTCCACAACTTCAGCGTCCGGAGAAAGAAAAACTCCAGGGCAGTGATGTCCTTCAAGTTCAACCGGAGCAAACCTGGCAACTCCTCCAAGGCACGGGTCGACTGTACGAATTTCTGGGAAAGCACAGGATTTTCTTCCAACCTCGCCGGCTCCAGGGCGAAATCCCGTGTCGCCGTTTCGATATCACGGATAAGGCGCAATGTCGTGCCCCTCTGTACCCTCGCTTCCAAGGCATCCGATTCATCCGAAGTCAGATGTTCCTTGTCCCCGGCCTCCATCGCCAGAGAAGTTTCCACGATTTCATCCTGCACCGTCTCGAACCGGGTCAACAACCCGTACAAACGGAACATCGCGTCCGACACCCCTGACTTCCCGGCCTGGCGCAAGGTCAGGAGTTTGCCCAACCACACCTTGTAATCCTCGCACCAATGCTGCCATGCCTCGTTCTGGATCGGCGGGACAGGGTTGTGCACTTGCAGGCAATGGCAACGGGAACGCAACGTCGGGAGGATGCGGTACAAGTGGGTAGAGAGGAGGAGGAGGTAGGTTCCCTTCGGCGGCTCCTCCAGGCTTTTCAGGAAGGCATTGGCAGACTCCGTATTGAAACGGTCCGCCTCATGGATGATCGCAACTTTGTTCCCTCCCTGGTTTGCGGTCTGGTAAACCTGCCGGATCAGCGCCC
Source organism: Opitutia bacterium (assembly GCA_038125285.1). Classification (GTDB taxonomy): domain Bacteria; phylum Verrucomicrobiota; class Verrucomicrobiia; order Opitutales; family JABJCN01; genus JAYPDO01. Next base: position 3,370 of record JAYPDO010000032.1, on the reverse strand, counting down.
TTGTGGCGTCCACTGGGATCAGGCGCATCTTTTTGCCGGGCCGTAAATGGAAAAGGTCCGGATGGTTGGAGGGATGCTCCGGGGATCGCACACCGCCCAATGGCTCCAGCAAGTCCCCCGCGAGGATGAGGGCTTCCTCCTGGAGCGCGGCCAGGTTTTCCCCGGTAAGGAGTATGCCGTGGGCAAGGTTCCCCCGGGTCACGCAACGCCGGAGTACCTGGAGCGCACGGGAAGGCTCTTTGGCGGGCGGCTCCATCGGCAATGTTCTGTAGAATGCTGTATGAAGGAAGGACTTGGGCGGAATTTGCAAAAAAACCGCCGATGCCCTGGAATAACCTCAGAGCTGGAAACGCTCCCGGAGGTACATCCAGATCTCGTCCTCGATCAACTTGCGGTCTTCCGTCCCGTCCATGACCAGGAACCGGTCCGGCATGGACTCTGCCAAAAGCAGGTATCCCTTGCGGACCTTTGCATAAAAATCGATGCTCTCCTGCTCAAAACGGTCGGGCGGCCCGGAATGGCGCTCCTGCACCCGCTGCATGCTCAACTCCTCAGGGACATCCAGCACCACGGTGAGGTCCGGCATGATGTCGCCGATGGCAAACTCGTTGATCAACTGGATCGGGTCGTCCGAGACTTGTCGGGCTACTCCTTGGTACACGGTCGTGGAGTCCAGGAAGCGGTCGCAAAGGATGATGCGTCCCCTCTCGATGGAAGGCAGGATCACCTCCCGCACCAATTGGGCACGCGCGGCGGCAAAAAGAAGCAGCTCCGTCTCAGGGAAAATATTGGTGCCCTGGTGGGAATATTTTAACAAATGCCGGATCTCCTCCCCGATATCGGTCCCCCCGGGTTCCCGGGTGGAAGTCACGTCGTAGCCCGCATCTTCCAGGCGGGTTTCGAGGCGCTTGATTTGTGTGGTCTTGCCGCAGCCTTCCGACCCCTCGAAGGAGATCATCAGGCCACCGCGTGGTCGGTTCTTGTCGCTATCAGGCATGGTTTAAAGGGGTTTTGTTGCAAATTTAGGATTGGATTTCAACCCAGGAAGGCGGTTTCCCGCCCGAAAGATGGGCTATCCCGGCCTTGGCCGCCAAGCCAAGGTGTAATTCCTTAGGAACATTCAGGAACTGCAAGGCCGCATAGGCCGCCAGCAGGGTCGCCAGCGGAAAGTCTCCGCTACATTCGGCATCCAAAGAATGGCCGCATAACCCCTTTGAAGTGGCAGAGGACAAGGCAGGCGGGTCAAGCAAGAGGATTTCCGACACTCCCAGTTTTTGCCTAAGGTGGTGGATACTCTGCCCGGGGACGGGCGATGTTAGCGGGGTAATCACCAACGTCACCTCCGCATGGGATTGCAAAGATCCCGCCAAACTCCCCAAAGCCTGGGCATGGAATGGAAGCCAATCCCCGGCGGGGCGGGTCAAGTCCACCATCACATGCCTCGTGTCCCGGGGAAATGTGTTTGGAAATACCCGCTCGGCCAATATCGCCGCATCATCCAAAAGGTTGGCTGCCCCATGTGCCACATCCAAATAGAACAAATCCGCACGGGACACCGCATCCTGTGCCAAGCCCTCCGTAGTGCCAGAAAAGAAACTTCCGAGCGGCGAGGGAGGATTCCCCTTAAAAAGCCCTTCACCGGCCAACACCCCACCCAACCCACAGAAAACCTCCGCGAATCCATCTCCTGCATTGGCAAGTAGGGTTGTCCCTCGGAGCTTGAGCATAGGCAGGGTCAAGGAAGGCATCATCAATCAGGGCTTAGGAAATCGGTCCCGGAGTTTCGGGGAAACCAAACTGACTCTTTTACCATCCACACGACAAGCCAAAACAAGCATCCCCCTCCAAGACGCAAAAAATAAATTTGAATCAATCCGGCGAATCCGTATCTAATACCAACCGCCTAATGATGACAGTGAAGGAGACATGGACCTGGTAACTTTCTTTTCAACGAATGTTGGGGAGCAGCCGGTGGCGAGCATCGTGCTGGCTCTCAAGCAATCCAGCTTAATGGGGTGGACGATCATCGGAGTGCTAGGAGTAGCAAGCGTGCTCGCATGGACACTCATCATAGGAAAATGGATAGAACTGCGCCGGATGCGTAAGCTCAACCAAACCCTGGAACAGAAGCTCCAACCCAACATCTGCAGCAACGTACTCGGGATCACTGAAAACTCCTTTGGAAACCATCGGAGCGACTACCAAGCCATGGTCCTCAACGCACTCCGGTCCTTCTATCGCTTTGGGGGCAACTACCATGACGATGACGAAGACACCTTTGCCCAGCGCATGAACCACACAGAAAGCGCCCTACGAAGGAGCGTGGCCAAGCACTCGGAAGAGTATGAAAACAAAATGGTTGTCCTCAGCATCATCGTAACCGCGGCTCCCTTTGTCGGGCTCCTCGGTACGGTTTGGGGGGTCATGGATGCCTTCGGGGCAATCGGCCAAGGCGGCGGTGGGACCATCGAGGACCTCGCACCGGGCGTTTCCTCCGCCCTCCTGACCACCGTCGGCGGGCTCGTAGTCGCAATCCCCTCCGTGATCTTCTACAACCTTCTCTTGGACTTAGTCCGCAAAATGACCACGGAGGTGGAAAACTTTGCCAGCATGATCGCGGACCGCATCGAACTCGACTGGCTCAAAAGCCAAGAGGGAAACTAAGCGCAGCCCCATGGCCGAAGAAGGCACAGGCAAACCAAAACGCCGCATCCCCGCCCGCATCCGCAGGAAAGCAGGGCACAGGGAATTTGGCCGGAAAAAACAGCTCAGCCAAATGACCGAGATCAACGTCACCCCGTTGCTCGACCTCGCCTTCGCACTGCTCATCATCTTCATGATTGCCGCCCCCGTCATGGAGCAAAGCATAAAAGTAGACCTTCCCAAGCAAGACAGCCCACCCACCCCGCAAGATACGGAAATCGAATTCCGCACCATCTCCATAGACGAAAGCGGCAACTACTTCTGGGATAAAGACCCCGTCGACCTCGACACACTCAAAGGCCACATCATGGATCTGGCGGCACAACCCGAACCCCCGGCCATCAACATCAGGGGCGACCGCGGTGTACGCTACGAAAAAGTCATCGAAGTCATAGATTTTATGAAAGCCGAGAAACTCACCAAAATCAGCCTCGGCACACGCAAATAAGGAGGAAGAAGGAACCATGAGGCTACTCACAGAAAACGGAAAACCCACCAAAGCCCTCACCATCGCGCTGTCGCTCCACCTCATCTTCCTGCTCTGCGCAGGCTTCCTCGCCCTGCCCAAAAAGGAAAAACCCGAAGAATACCTCTTTGAAATGGTCAGTGCCCCGCCACCCATGGACACCCCGCAACAAGACCTTCCGCAGCCCGTCGAAGAACCTCC
>JAYPDO010000031.1:25232-31669 GCA_038125285.1 Opitutia bacterium | reverse complement strand
AGGTGAAGCGTTTGTGGTCGATGCCGAGTTGATGCAGGAGGGTGGCGTGGAGGTCGTGGATGGAAACTTTCTTTTCGACTGCGGCGAAGCCAAATTCGTCCGTCGCGCCATGGATAGTGCCGCCTTTGGTGCCGCCACCGGCCATCCAGAGGCTGAAGCCCCAGTGGTTGTGGTCACGTCCAGCGGTCGCCCCGCCTCCGCCAACCGACATTTCGACAGAAGGGGTGCGGCCAAACTCCCCTGAACAGATAATGAGGGTCTCTTCAAGGAGTCCACGTTGGTCCAAATCGTTGATGAGGGCGGCCAGGCCTTGGTCGCATTGTTTGGCGACATTGGCGTGGCTGCCTTTGATGTTGTTATGGCTGTCCCAGGGTTGGGAGTTGCCATGCCAGACCTGGACAAACCGTACCCCTCGCTCAACGAGCCTGCGTGCAAGGAGGAGCTGCTTGTTCTGGATGCCCTCCCCGTACATTTCCTGGATATGCTTGGGTTCCTTGCCGATATCAAAGGCATCGGTGGCCTCGGTTTGCATCCGGTAGGCCAATTCAAAGGATTGGATGCGGGCTTCAAGGGCTTCTTCACCAGGGCGGATTTCGAGGTGGTGGCGGTTGAGGTTTTGAAGGAAGGAAAATTGCCGCCCCTGCTCCTGGAAGGAAAGACGGGGGTTGCGGACGTGGGCGATGAGTTTGTGCGGATCCTTTTCGGCGGTGTTGACCAGGGTGCCTTGGAATACGCCCGGGAGAAAGGCGGAGCGCCAATTGTTTGTCCCGCCCACAGGGAGGCCACCTGGGCAAAGGGCAATGTAGCCTGGCAGGTTTTGGTTTTCTGAGCCCATGCCCCAGTTGAGCCAGGACCCGATGCTCGGGCGGACTAGCCTCTGGTTCCCGGAGTTCATTAGCATGAGGGACATTTCGTGGCTCGGGAGTTCCGCATACATCGACCGGATGACGGCCATCTTGTCCACGCATTTGGCCAAGTGGGGAAAGATCTCGCTTACGGGGATCCCGCTTTGCCCGTGTTGCTTGAACAGGAAGGGCGAGGGGAGGGCGACGCCCGTTCGGCGTTCGGTCTGGAGGTTTTCAAATGGGAGCATTTTGCCGCCCCATTTTATAAGCTCCGGCTTGGGGTCGAAGGTGTCGACCTGGGACATCCCGCCGTTGAGGAAAACGTGGATGACGGCCTTTGCCTTGGCCGGATGGTGGATCCCGGCGGAGGATTCTGAAGCCAGGAATTGGGCAAGGCCGACCGTGCCGAGCCCCAAGGCGCTCCTGCGAAGAAAGTCCCTTCGGGTATGGGGCAAGTCGTCCATCGTGAAGGAGTCAGGCCAGGATTTCGTGGATGACATGACCATGGACATCGGTCAGGCGCATGTCACGGCCGCTGAAGCGGAAGGTAGTGCGTTCGTGGTCAAGGCCAAGGACGTGGAGCATGGTGGCATGCAGGTCGTAAATTTCCAGTTTGTCCTCGACCACGTTGTAGCCAAATTCGTCGGTCGCGCCAAAGGTGATGCCGCCCTTGATGCCCCCGCCGGCCATCCAGAGACTAAAGCCGTAGGGATGGTGGTCGCGCCCATCACGGCCTTGGGCGAAGGGGGTGCGCCCGAATTCTCCCGTCCAGACGACGAGGGTTTCGTCCAGAAGGCCTTGCTGTTTCAAATCCTTGAGCAACCCCGCAATGGGTTGGTCCACGGAGAGTGCATTACCCTCGTGCCCCTTCCGTAAGCCACCATGCTGATCCCAACGATCCCCAGAACCGCCTGGGCAGGTGAGTTCGATGAACCGGACGCCTCGTTGGACGAGACGGCGGGCCATGAGACAGGCGTTGGCAAAGGTCTTGGTGGCGTTGTTTTGGTGGTCGAGGCCGTAGAGGTCGCGGATGTGCTGGGGTTCGCCCGCTACATCCATAAGGCCAGGGACTTCGAGTTGCATCCGGTAAGCGAGTTCGTGGTTGGTGATGGCAGACTCCAGGATGTCCTGTTTGCCGGAGCGTTGGAGGTGGAGTTGATCCAGCTTCCGCACTAGGGACATCTTCTGCTCCTGAAGGTCGGCAGAAGAATCGGCGCGGCTTGAATTTGCGATAGGCGGGTCGCTGGGGCGGAAGATGCTTCCTTGGTAAGCGGCTGGCAGGTAGCCGGAGTTAAAGTTGTCGAGGCCTCCCGGAGGAGTGAGCCCGGAGTTAATAACCACGAACCCCGGCAAATCCTGGCAGTTGCTCCCTAACCCGTAAGTAGCCCATGCACCCATGCTGGGCCGGCCTTGCAGTCCGCTTCCAGTGTGGAGGAAGTAGTTGGCGTTGGTATGTTCCGGAAATTTTGCGGTCATCGAGCGGATGACGCAGAGGTCGTCCGCACATTCCCGGACGAAGGGGAAGAGGTCGCTGACCGGGAGGCCGCTTTTGCCGCCGGGTTTGAACTTCCATGGGCTGGCAAGGATGCTGCCGATGTTGTTGAACTGGGTCGGCTGTACCCGCATATATTTGTAGGGGTCTTCCCCGTTGTGCTTGTCGAGCATCGGTTTGGGGTCGAAGGAGTCGACATGGGATACTCCGCCGTCCATGTAGAGGAAGATGACGCTTTTGGCCGTTTGCTTATGGTGGGGCTTGCGGGGACTTAGGGGATCGAGGCTGCGACTACGGTCCTTGCCTTGGGAATCGACCCCGGCGAAGGCTTTGTCCTGGAGAAGGGCTTGGAAGGCGAGGGTACCGAAACCGATCCCGCAGTTTTGTAGGAAATCGCGCCTGGAGGCGGGGGCAGGGCGGAAGTTTTTGCAATGGCTCATGGGAGGAAGTGCTTGGTGGTTAGTTCCTGGTTCTTGGTTACGAGTCCATGCCTAGTGGATGAGGACGAATTCTTTGGAAGAAATGAGCACATGAGCCAGGGTTGCCCAAGTGTTGGAAGGGTCGGCTTGTGATTGCAATTCCACAAAGGACTGGAGGGTATCGAGTTCATCTTCCGAAGGTTCGCGGCTGTAGGCTTGGCGATACATGGCCTTGATCCGTTTCGGTATGGGATCCTGACTGTTTTGGAATTTCTCTCCCCATGTTTTGGCTTCTCCCCTGACAAAGGGATCGTTCATGAGCATGAGGGCTTGGGAGGGGACATTGGAAACCGTTCGCCGCCCAACAGTGTTGAAGGGGATCGGGGTGTCAAAGGCCAGCATGAGAGGAGAAAGGAAGTTGCGGCGTACAGAGAGGTAGATGCTGCGGCGGCCATTGCCGTCCAGCGGCCCGCTACCCGGACGTCCGCGCCCGGTGAGGAAACTGCTCAGGAAGATAGGCGTCGGCTGGCCGTAGAGGTCGTCTTTCAACTTGCCGGAAAGGGAAAGGAGGGAATCGCGGAGAATTTCTCCTTCCATCCGGCGGATAGGCATCCTGTGGAGAAGGCGGTTGGTCGGATCCTTTTCCTCGGCGGCAAGGTCCTTGGCGTCGCTGGACATTTGCCCGGGGTGGGAGGCGAGGATGTAGCGGATGAGCTTTTTTGTGGACCAGCCCTCCTGGATGAGCTTGGAGGCAAGATGGTCCAGGAGTTCAGGATGGGATGGTTCCTGGCCAAGCACCCCGAAATCATCGGTGCTGGGTACAATGCCGGTACCAAACAGGTGATGCCACACCCGGTTGGCCATGACCCGGCTGGTGAATGGGTTCCCTGGGGAAGTGATGGCTTGGGCAAGTTCGAGCCTTCCACTACCTTCGCCTTCGACCGGTTGCCCGCCAAGGGCTTCCAGGAACCTGCGCCGGGCAATTTCGCCATGGACCCGGGGGTTCCCACGTTTGTAAACGGCTTGGTCTTCTGGGCTGCCTTCTTGCATGGCCATGGCGGTACGGGATTCTTTTTTGACCTGGGTAAGCAGGGCTTGCCTTCGCTGGATGATGCTCCCTAGGGCAGGGGACTTGGCCGGGGCGACCCCTGGGAAGAGCAACGGGTTTTCAAGGATCCACGGGATGCCTGCCTTGGGAAGCGCGTCTACCAGGCTTTGTGCGATTTCATCGTATCCTTCGCCGTGGAGGGTACCGGCAACTTGTTGGCCAGGGTTTTTGCGGAGGTGCTGGAGGATGATGTTGCGTGCATCAGGATTATCACCCTGCACGACCATCAGGACTTCGAAGTCTTTTCCCTTGGGGGTGAACTCAATGTGTATCCGTTCCCCCACATAGCTCTGGCCTTTTTTATCCAGGGAGTGGCCATACCACATCAGGCTGCCTGCAGGAGGCTGCGCACCGACCAGTGTTTTCGTGTTCCCGTGCAACGGCCCTTGGACTAACCGGTGGGAGTTGACCACAGCGAGGGCAGTGGCTTCACCGCGCACGAGGTAATAGATTTTGCCCTGTTCAAAGGTGAAAGTTGGGGTTCGAAGGGTCATCCCCGCACGTTCGTAGCGGAGGCCGCCACCGGAATCCAAGGAGGAGCCTACGATCCTCAATCCGTCCCACCCCGGATCTTTGCGAGCGGCACCGTAGGATGCAATCCCGAGGACTGGTACCTTGGGGTCGGAACTCCATAGGACGTCGCCCGGCCGGACGTGGTTGAAGGTGTATCCATCCTGGAGGAATTGCTGTTTGGTAGCCGAGGTATAATCAATGACGACATCGAGTTCGCCAACAGCCTTGTTGAATTTCCCTTCTTCCGAAGGATCGGCTTTGGCGGTAACTTTGTGATTCCTGGAATTGGCCAATTTGTGCAATGGGGACTTGGAATCCTTTTCGGCTTTCACCAATTCGCGGATCCAGTTTTCAAGGGCAGTAGGCGAAAGTTTTTCCGCACTGGCGAGGTTGGTGATGGCCGCCTGGGTACGGGATGAGTACATTCTGTCAGCAGGGTCAAATCCCGCTCCAGCCGCTCCGTCGGGCTGGGTGTTGGTAAACCGGATGTCATCAAAACCGATGTTCCCCCAGCCCCCGGTATGATTATCGACCGCACGGATCCTAGCCTCTTTGCCAGCGTATTGGCTGACGTCCCAAAACTTCCTGGACATGGTGTTGTTGTTATCCCCGGTCACGGTGGCAACTACCTCGTCGCCGATGAGGAGATCCAGGCAAGTCTGGCCTTTGTAATTCCCACCGCCTACGAGAAAGGTAATGTATTCTCGCCTGATGGTGAAAGGCGCGCTGATGAGGGTGCCGGTATGGCTGTCCCCCTGTCCGCCCTTGCTGTCCTTGCGGATGTTGTGCGAGTTCACAAAGTAGGTTCCTTGCTCCCGTATGTCCTTCTGGTAGGGGGCACGGGTATTGTCAGTTACCGGGCCATTGCCGAAGGCGTCGCCGGTGGATGTCCAACCAAGATATGTACCATCCTCGAAGTCTGCAAAAATAATGTCCTCCAATGGATCCAACGAAGGTTCCGGGTGCACGTAGTCGATGCCCCCGTCCAAGATTTGTTTGGCGGCATGGAGATAGGCCTTGGTAGGGGCGAGGGATGAGGGAAGTGACTTTTCCCAACTGGCCCAGGCCGTTCTCGCTTCAACATCGAGGGCATCTAGTTTCTTTTTGACCTCCCCATTCTGCACAATGGTGTCGAACCGTGCCTGGCGGTAGTTGGTACTTTGGAGGAAGCCGGAAAAGGCGTAGTAATCTTGTGAGGTGATGGGGTCAAACTTATGGTCGTGGCAACGTGCGCAAGCCACCGTAAGACCGAGGAATGTCTTGGTTGCCACGCTGATCATGTTGTCGAAGCGGTCGGCTTCGTCCTGCTTGGTATCAACGGGGGAATGGATCCACTCCCCGAGGTACCAGAACCCTGTGCCGAGGATGGACTCGTCGAATTTACCCTCCGGATCCATCCGGGGTGAAGGGAGGAGGTCCCCCGCGATGTGTTCGTGGACAAATTGGTCATAGGGGACGTCGGCATTGAGTGCGCGAATCACGTAGTCCCTGTATTGGAAGGCATTGGGGGTATCATAGTCGAACTCGTGTCCCCGGCTTTCCGCATAACGCACCAAATCCAGCCAATGCCTAGCCCAGCGCTCGCCGAACTTTGGGGAGGCAAGGAGACGATCGATTGCCTTTTCGTAGGCGTCCTGGCTGTTATCGGTCTTGAATTGCATCAATTCGACCTCGGTGGGAGGGATGCCATGGAGGACAAAGTGGAGGCGGCGCAGGAGCGTCCCTTTGTCCCCCCTGGAGGAGGGCTTAAGCCCATCATTTTCGAGTCCTGACAGGATAAAAAGGTCTATCGGGTGGGCGGACCAGGCCTTGTCCTTGACTTTAGGGGCAGGGGGATTGGAGAGAGGTTTCCAGGACCAGTGGCTGGCCTTGCGGGTTTCAATGTCGATGCCTAAAGAACTCCCTTTAGAAACCAGAGGTGCCGCTTCTGTGGGCCAGGCCGCGCCGTCGGCAATCCATTTGCGGATATTATCAATGTCCTTGGCGGGAAGTTTGGTCTTAGGGGGCATCTGGAGGTCCGGGTCGTCATAAGCGATGGCTTCGATCAAGAGGCTTACGTC
>JAYPDO010000031.1:0-25222 GCA_038125285.1 Opitutia bacterium | reverse complement strand
CTTACGTCCGGCTTGCCTGGCTCGAAAGCCGGCCCGGTGTCCCCGCCCTTCAAAAGCCCGTCCCGACTATCCATGTATAGGCCGCCTTTGAGCTTTTTGGCTTCATGGGAGTGGCAATCATAGCATTTCCCTGCGAAGACAGGGCGGATGTTGGTTTCGAAGAACTCCAGTTGCTCCGGGGTGAAACTGGTGTCGGCAGCATTGAGGACAACTGCAGCAAGGGGGGACAAAATGGCAAGGAGGTGGAGTTTCCGGTTTTCAGATTTTTTCATGACTGCCCTGATAGGATCAATGTGGGTGCGAAGGAATGTAAGAATGGTATACCTCCCCAGGAACGATTTGCCCTGGGTTTTGGGATTGTTTCCCATCCCTTATCCCCTGCATTACTCTTCCTTGGCTCCGCCCAAAGTGATGTTGATCTTATATTTATTCTGCAAGTGCGCGTGGGAGCGGGAAGCGAAGCCACTGCGCGGATAGAGTTTGCAGATTTGCTGGAAAGTCTGGATGGCTTGCTCCTTGCGCTCCGAACGTTCGTAGGTTTCGCCGATCCGCCACATGGCGTTCTGGGCATGGCCGTCCCCATAGCTTCGGGCTTGGTTGTAGAGGACCAGGGCTTCGTTGAATTGCTTTTGGTCACGCTGGATATCGCCCATGCGGAAGTAAGCGTCAGGGAAACGGTCGCTAAGCCGGTAGGCCTGGAGGGCTTTCTGGACATCCTTGATGGCCATATAACAATCGGCGATGTTCCAATTGAACCCGGCCTTGCCGGTGGTGATGATGGTATTTTGCCACCCCTCGATAGCCTCGGGGTATTTGCCTGCGTCTTGCCAGGTCCGGGCAATGGTCTCGAACCACTTGCCTTTGCCATCCGGGTCGATGGAGGCGACGTAGGTGTACATTTCTACGGCCTTCTCGGGCATTTTGCACCGCGCGTAAACCCCGGCACATTCTCCCGCCCACTTGGCTTCGTGCTCCTTGTCGAGCTGGATAATTTGCCCATAGACCTCCTTGGCTTTGTCCGGTTGTTCATCCTCGGCGTGCATTTCAGCGATGTTGGCCAACCCGTTGACCTTGTTTTCAAATTTTTCGTAGGTTTTGACCGCTTCCTTGCGACGGTTTTTACGTTTGTGCCAGGAGGCGACCTTGCCGAGGTTGTCGTCATCCATCCCAATCAAACCGGCCAGTTTCTTGTATGCTTCCAGCACTTCGTCGTCCCTGTCCACGGAGGCATGCAGGCCGGCGACCCGATACATATATTCGCGAGCCTGGTCCTTGGCTCCTTTCCCCTCCAAGTCCTCCGGGATTTTCGAGACGATGAAGGCGATGACCTGGTCTGCAAGTTTTTTGGCCGCGCCTTCGGTCTTTTTGTCCTTTTTCAAATTCCCGATGTGGTAACGGGCTTTCTCATCCGCTTGGCGGACAATCCCGCCATAGTTGCGCTCCATCCGCCAGGCCTTCTCCTGTTCTGCCAATGCTTCCAAACCCTTGGCCGCATCGCCGGATTTGAAGTAGTGGCTGCAAAGTTCCAAGGCGGCGGTCGCGAGGTAATAGTCGTTGTCCTTGTCACGCTTGATGTCGAAAGTCAGTTCCCGGAGGATCTTGACCAGGAGCTTGTCGTCACTGTGTACCATGGCGATGTCACGGGTATCCCAGAGGGCGAGGACGCGCACATGCTTGTCCGGATAATCTTCCCTTACCTTGTCGTAGGCCTTGATGGCATTTTTGACTTCCCCGATATCCTTATAGGAACTACCAATCAAGTAGGCGGCGAGGGCGGCTTCCGGGGAATCCGGCCAGTAGTCCACGACAGATTGGTACCCGTCCCGAATGGCGGTATTGACCCTACGTAACCGCACGAGGCAGTGGCTCCACATGATTTGGGCATATGGGGCGGCTTCACTGCGTTCGTAAAGGGTGAGGAATTTCTCGAATTCCGCCATGGACGCCTTGTAATCCCCCTTGGCAAAGAACCGCTGGGCGATGATGAGTTGGTACTTCTCGGTCTGGCGCAGGTCCTTGGCGACCTCGAATCGGAGCAACTCATGGCGATCACCCCGGAGGTCCTGGTTAATGTTGGTTTGGGCAGGCAGGGTTGTCCCTGCGGCCAGGGCGAGGAGAATGGTGGAGATTGTCTTTTTCATGGCAGTCGGATGGGAAATAGGAATTGGAGGGAAATTTTGATTTAAGGGCGGCGTTTGATCTCGCCTTCTTCGATTTTGGTCAGGTAGGAGTCGAGTTCCTCTTTTACCTCAGGGAGCATGAAGTAAAGGCCGACCAGATTGGGGAAGCACATGGCGAAAATCATGGAGTCGGAGAAATCGATGACATTGCCGAAAGTCATTGCCGCCCCGATAACGATGAACGTGCAAAAGAGAAGTTTGTATGAAAGCCGGGAGCCCTTGCTTCGCCCAAACAGGTAGACCCAGCTTTGCTCCCCGTAGTAGGACCAAGCGATCATGGTGGAAAAGGCAAACAGGATGACGGCGAGGGCAAGAATCTTGGGGAACCATGGCAGCACGGTGGCGAAGGCTGCGGAGGTGACGCCTATGTTCCCAAGGGTGTCGCACTCGGAATAGGTTCCGGTAATGATGATGACCAGGGCGGTCATCGTGCAAACGATCACGGTGTCGATAAACGGCTCAAGCAAACTGACCAATCCCTCACTGGCCGGGTTGGCCGTACGGACGGCGGAGTGGGCGACCGATGCGGATCCGATCCCGGCTTCATTTGAGAAGGCTGCCCTTTTGAAGCCCTGGATCATAACCCCGATGATCCCTCCGTACACCGCATCCGGTGAAAAGGCACCGTCGAGGATGGCCAGGATGGCAGAGGGGATATGGCTAGCATGGGCAAAGATGACCACCAATGCCGCGGTCACATAGATCCCGCACATAAATGGGACGATCTTAGAGGTTACCTGGGCAATGCTACGGATCCCGCCGATGATCACCAGGGCGACGACAATCGCCATGACCAAGCCGAAGCCTGCGCCGTTGCCGAAAAGGAAACTGCTTTCGCCCCCGGTGACATCAACGAACTGCTCGAAAGCTTGGTTGATCTGGAACATGTTCCCCCCGCCCAAGGAACCGCCGATACACATGACGGCGAAAAACATGGCCATGAACCTGCCCAATCCCCCCAAGCCACGCTTCTTAAAGCCTTCGTGGAGATAGTACATCGGGCCGCCATACGTCCTGCCGTCCACATCCATCTTCCTGTACTTTACCCCGAGGGTACATTCAACGAACTTCGATGACATTCCCAGCAATCCTGCGACAATCATCCAGAAGGTCGCGCCCGGCCCGCCTAGGCTGATCGCCACAGCGACACCGGCTATGTTCCCCAGGCCGACTGTCCCGGAAAGGGCGGCTGTCAGGGCATGGAAGTGGGAGACTTCCCCCTCCTCTTCTGGATCCGTGTATTTACCCCGCACAATGTCGATCGCCAGACCGAAGCAGCGGAAATTAACGAACTTGAAGTAAACGGTAAAAATGATCGCCCCGGCCAAAAGCCAGATCAGCACGACTGGTACCTTCTGGCCTTTGATCGGGATGCTGTAAAAAATGACTGACGTGATCAGCTCCGTAGGCCTGGCCATGGCATCGTTGATGCGCTCATCCATGCCTTTAGTGCCCGAGGGCGGCTTGGGCATGGTCTCCGAACTCCCGCCCAGAGGGGAAATGTCGGCTTCCTGAGCTAACAGGGCGTGGCTCGCCCCGGAGAAAGGCACGGCTAATGTCAGGATGAAGAAGAATGCAGAAGTACGGCTTGCCATGATGTTAATCTGTGCGGGTAGCTGTTGGAGGCCAAAGTAGGGTTCCAAGGTGAGGGATTGCAAGGAATAAGCATCCTGGTGAGGATATCGCGTGCTGCTTCATTGACGGAAGCCGGGCAGGCTGCATTTTACGACGCCAACTTGAAATTCCCGAACACATTGGACCGCCACCTTTTCCAAGAGTGGATCAAATCTTTCGGCCTAACCACTGGGGCTGTGCTGGGACTTTTCTATGTACAGAACTTGTATGACAACCTCGGGGATTTCCTGGACAAAGGAATCCCTTGGTTGGAGATCCTCCTCTACTACCTTTTGATCACACCGTCTTTGCTTGTCCCTGTCTTGCCCTTGGCGGTCCTGATATCGACCCTTCTCAGTTACGGCGCCTTGCACCGCAACCAGGAAATCAATGCAATGAGGGCGGTCGGCTGCGGCTTGTTCCGCCTGATGAGGGCAAACCTTCTTTTCGCTGGGATCCTGACCTTGGTCATGTACGCACTAGGTTCTGGAGGGCTTTCTTGGTCCGTGGAACAATCTAGGGAAAAGATTGAGGCGGTAAAAGAACGCTCCCAGAAGTCAGGGGAACCCGTCAATGAGATGGAATACGGATGGGTGCACAAGGTCGCCTTCGAGAATTCTCGCACCCGCCACCTCTGGGTCATGAACCGATACCACAAGCCGACCCTGACCGGCTATGGCGTATATCTCTATTTCAGGGACGAGCGTGGGAATGAGCACGAAAGGCTGGCATCCCGCTATGCCACGTATGACCCGGTTTCCCAGAAGTGGTATTTCCGCCAGGGGCGTCGGGTATTTTATGATGAGGATGGCCATCCCTTGCGGTTTGAGAACTTTGCTTTGCGTGTGTTTGGGAGCCTTGACCCGCCCTCCACCTTGGTCGCCCCAAAGAGGAAACTCTCGGAGCTTTCCCTGCGCGAGCTCAAGGATCAGGCGCATGCCAGCGCCATGGGTGGGGGGAAGCAGGCGCTGGGATACCGGATACGATACCAACAGGCTCTGGCCAGCCCGCTGAACTGTATCTTCGGTTTGATCTTGGGGGTACCCTTTGCGATTTCGGGACAGCGGGTAAACCCCATGGCCGGGGCAACCAGGGCAATCGGGATTTTCGTCGGGTATTTCCTATTTTCCAGCTTATGCAGGATTTTGGGCGAACATGCCCTCCTGGAGCCTGCCGCAGCCGCCTGGATACCGCCGGTGGTGCTTTGCTCCTTTGCGATTTGGAAATTATCGGCAGCCCGGTAGGCCAGTTGCCGAGGAAATGAGGCCTAATTAGCCAGGAACCGGTATCAGTGGTTGAAGAGGAACTCGCTGGAGTTCACAAGTGCCCAAATGACGTTTTGGTAGTATTGCATGAGCTGGCGTTGGTCGTTGCCTCCGGGCTTCATGGCGACGAGCTTTTGGAGTTCGTCGTCGGTGGGTTCGCGGGTGAGGCTGCGGATGTAAAGTTTGCGGATGACGGCTTCCGGGGCGTCCGGATGTGCCTTGGTCAGGCGGGGGATTAGGACGGGGCTGTGCGAGAAGGGGAAGTCAGTGGTGCGACCATTGATGAGGTGGAGGGTTTGGGACAGGGTGGCCTCCTTGCGGTCTTCACAGGCACAAACACTCTCGCGGCGGGCTTGACCAAAGGTTTGGAAAAAGTAGTCGTTGAAGCTGTCCCTTCTGCCTCCTTCGAACATATTGACTGCCCTTTCGGCTGAGGAACGGCGGAACTGGTGCTTGTAATCCATGGCCTGGGAAATGACATCGAAGAGGACATCGGCGCGGAGGCGACGGAGTTTGGCGTGGGAGAAGAACATTTCGTCGTCCTTGTTGGCCTCGGTGGCCGTGGCGGAGAGTTGGTAGGTTCGCGAGAGGCAGATGTCCCGGATAAGTTTTTTCTGGTCGTAGGCGTAATCCTCCGCGAGTTTGCGCCCGATCTCCCGCAGGAGCGCGCCATTGGAGGGCGGGTTGGAGATTTGGATGTCGTCCACCGGGTCGATGATGCCACGCCCGAAGAAGTGCGCCCAAATGCGGTTGGCGATGTTCTCGCGGAACATGCGGTTGTTCGGGGCAGCCATCCAGTCTGCCAGCACTTTGCGAGGGTCTTTGTCCTTCACGTCGGCAACCGGGCCACCTAGGAATTTGTGGGGCATTGGTCGTCCGTCGGTAAGGTGCTTGGCGGGTTCGGCTTCGATGTCGACGTAGGTGAAGTATTCACGAGCCTCGGCACCATGCTTGCGCTTGACGCCCATGAAGAAGGATTGGAAGGCGTAGTAGTCGTCCATCGTCCAGCGATCGAACGGATGGTTGTGGCATTGTGCGCACTGGGTTCGGACGCCGAGGAAAATCTGTGCAGTATCCTCGCTTAACCGGACGGGGTTGATGTGCCCCTGGGGGAGCATGGTGTAGTAATTGGAGGGCGGGTTTGATAGGTTGGAGCCGTTGCCAGTTACGAGGGCTTTGGCGAATTGGTTGATGGGGGTGTTTTCGACCATCTGCTCCTTGACCCAATGATAGTAGTTCCATCCAGCCAACATGGCAGTGCCGCTGCCGGGATTGGTGTCGGTGTAGATGCGGAGCCATTCGCCCCACTTGGCGGCCATGAGTTCCCCGAAGGATTGCCTGGAAAGGAGCTGGTCTATGACGAATTCCCTCTTCTTTGGGTTTTCCGACACCATAAAGGCATGATATTCCTCCGGGGTCGGTAGCTTTCCGGTGAGGTCGAGGGTGGCCCGGCGGAGGAATTGTTCGTCTGAACAAAGGCCGGAGGGGGGGATTTGGAGATCCTTGAGCTTGGCGAAGGCGAGTGTGTCGATGTAGTTGTTTTCAGGCGTTTCCGGCCAGTCGATGGATTCTTCCGGTAGAACCGTGATCCCGAGTGCGACGGAAAACTTGTCGAAACGGGCGAAGACGTGGCTACCGCCGGATTTCTTGGCCTGGATGAAGCCCTTGGCATCAATCGCGGCGATGGACTCGTTTGCGTTCTTGTAGAGGCACCATTGGGTAACATCCCTTTGAGTGCCGTCAGAGTATGTGGCGATGACTTGGGTTTGTAGGGTAAGCCCGGGCTTGTCAAATTTGTGGGAATTTGCGTGGAATGTGATCCCTTCAGGAGACGGGGAGCCAGGAGGATCTTCCAATGCCCCGGCTTCGATCCAACCCAAAAGAAGATTATAGGGGGCGGATCCGACCTTCATCCGTTCCCCGCCAGTGTGGGTCACCGCTCCGATGGCCTTTTGGATGAGCAGGCTCTTTTCCGGAACAGCGAGGTTGATCCTGCGACCGGGCAGTTCGTTGACTATGCGGTAATGGTCACCAGGGATGTCGTAGCCGAAAAGGGACAGCCGGAAACCGTCCTGTCCACGGCCAGCCCCATGGCAGTCGCCTGTGTTACAACCCGCCTTCGTGATGGCGGGGATGACATCGTTTTGGAAGCCCGGTGTTTTGGCCGAGGTAAATATAGGACATATAAGCCCTGTAAGACTTATGAAGATTTTATGGTTCATTATCATTGGCCGCGTTGAGCATCTATGCGAAGCGTGCCGTCGCCGGTCTGTTGATGGATTTCCTGGCCTCCGTCGATGATGGCGATATCGCAGGAGATTTGCTTGTATTGCCCGGTCAGGGTGTCAGGGGCGACCTTGAGAGGGAAGGCGACAGTTTCCGCTCCTGGGAGGATGTTCGGGGTAGAGGCCAGTTCCACACCGTTGGGGAGGCGGAGGAGGGTTGCCGTTGCTTTGCCTTGGAAGGGGCGGAGGTGTTTGATTTTCCCAATGAGTTGGCCGGACTTGCCTCGTTCGAGGGCAGTGCGGACGAGTTCTATGGAGAGGTAGGGCTCCAGCACTTCCACTGTGACGAAGGGCGAGGCGATGTAGTGGAACCCGACGCCGCCGCGGGTGTTGCCGCCTTCGTTTTCCCTCGCGGTGATGGTGACTTGGTATTTCCCAGGTTTGGAATTACCGGTTGCCGAGAGGGTGTAGTAGCCGGCATTTTCCCCTGCGGGGATGATGAGCGGGGGTTGTTTGGTGACTCCGGGGGGAAGCCAGTCCATTTCGAGGTAAACCCCGCCATCAAAGCCCTCCTTGCGTTCGACTAGGACTTTCAGACAGAGTTCGGCACCTTTGGCCAGGCCGATACGGGGTTGTTCGATACGGACATCGAATGGGGCTTGCTCCAGGATGCCGATCGCGAGTTTGCGCGTTTTATTAAAAATGGGGGCAAAGCCGCCGCGTTGCTCGTTGCCACCATGGGTCTGCGCCAGGGCTCCTTTGAGCCGGACGCCTTCTTCCACCGCATGGGGTACCAACTCGACTAGGGCCGTCCCCAACGGGGTATCAAACGGGGCGGAGAAGGTGGCGATAATGGTGGGGTCGGAAGCGGTGAACTCAGGTGCATTGAACTTTATGTTCCTCGGCAATCCACGGGCTTCGAGGCGTACCTTGCCTTGGTACTTCGAGCCGAAACCGTTTTGGATGGCAATTGGGTGGCAAAAGTGGGAACCCCGGTGGAGATTCACCACATCCCGGACAATCGGGGCTTGGGAGGGATAGGGCGGGAAGTAGGTGAAAACGCTGTCGTGGTGGGGCTGGATTTCGACCCGGTAGATGTACTTTGGGCCGTGTTCCCGCCGGACATCCGTGATTCCGAGCAGATATTCACCGTCTGCATCCGGTTCGAACATGAAGATGGGGTCGAGGCGGTCTTTAACTTGGTGGCGATAGTGGTGACCTTCCCAGTCGTGCCCGTCCCAAAGGGAGTCGTCTTGTTCGTATTCCTTTTTGGAGGGATTTCCTTCTGCCGGGCGTATCCAGATGATTGGATCGAGGGGGGAACCCATTGTCCGGGAATAGGCGCGGACACGGTAGCGTCCCCCCTTTCTGGCCGTGAACTTGTACCAATCCTTTTCCCCTTCAATGGAAATGATTCCGTTGAGGGCGAGGGGCAGGGGAGTTTGGACGGCTTGGGGGGTATCCACGGAGTTGTGGCCAGGGGTCTCGTAGACGTCAGGGAAATCGGCGAGCTTGAACTGGTTGGGGGACAGAACCGGGGAATCGAAAGTGATGAGCTTATCAATGTCCACCAAGGCAGCTTCGAAATCCCCGGGTACTGGCGGCAGTTCGCGGGTAAAGCTAGTTGTCGAACCATCAGCGTACAGGACATGGACTGTGGTTTGTTTACCTGATTGGCCGCCAAGGGGATAGGTCAATACGGGGCGAGGGAAGTCCGCGACATGGAGGGCGTAATGGAGGTTGCTGGCTTCCACGTCCATTTGTTGCCTTGCAATGACCAGGTAATCCCCAGTTTCCGGGGCATGGAAGGAGAGGAAGGGGTCATGGCCAAACAAATCCGTCCTTGAACTGCGGGCGATTCGATTCCCTGAAGGGGATAGCACCTCGATATACATGTCCGTCAACCCACCGTAATGATGGGTTCCCAGGCGGGCATTGAGGACTTGTACGGTGACGCGCCTCCCTTCATCCAGGTGGAGCCGGTACATGTCGATGTCGTTGGCATTCTCATTGCTACTATAGTATCCGGAGACGGTTGTGTTGAGTGCGATCCGTTGTGCCGTTTCCGGGGAGTCGTTCCGGTTATTTGCAACATCCATGTACGCATGGGTTTCCTGTACGACAGGTAAGGGCGTGACCCAGAAACTTAGCAACTCGGAGATTTTTTCCTGTGTTCGCAAACGGAGGTAATACTCCCCCAACTCGGCCTCCGCAGAAATCTGGAAGTCCAATTCGATAGCCTCGCCTTCCCCTACCGGATTCGGTTTGCCAGTTTGGATATGGGGAAGAAACTGGAGTTGCCGGATGGCGACACACTGGATGCCGGGTCTGTAGAAAAGGACTTCCTCAGCGGTCTGGAGCCTTGCGCCTTTCATCCGGACAGTGGCGGTCGTCCCACGTTGGCCGATTTGGGGAAGAAGCGTGTCGACTGTGTAAGCAGGGTATTCCGCTCCGACCACAACAACA
Organism: Opitutia bacterium; assembly: GCA_038125285.1. Taxonomy (GTDB): domain Bacteria; phylum Verrucomicrobiota; class Verrucomicrobiia; order Opitutales; family JABJCN01; genus JAYPDO01. The sequence goes on along the minus strand of JAYPDO010000031.1, from coordinate 15,472 downwards.
CCAATGAGAAGGAAAATCGTAGAAATCTTCTTCATTGCCACTCACACCCTTTATGCCAGCAAACCCTCTACCGGTTTGCCATGGTTGACGATTTCGATGGGGCGGTCGCCAGGAGCCATGAGTTCCTTTTGGGAGTTGATGCCAATGAGTTTGTAGATGGTGGAGTGCAGGTCGTGAAGGGGGATGCCGTCGGTGGCCGGGTCACTGGAGGTGGCATCGACTTGGCCGTAGTAGGCACCGGGCTTCATGCCGCCCCCGGCGAAGGCCATGGAGAAGACTCTGGCCCAGTGGTCGCGCCCTGCGGAGGGGTTGATCTTGGGGGTGCGGCCAAATTCATGGGCGACCCAGATGAGGGTGCTGTCCAGGAGGCCGCGTTCCTCGAGGTCGTTGATGAGGGCGGCGATGGCGTGGTCGAAAGCGGGCATCTGGGCCTGGTAGGTTTCGCGGATTTGGACGTGGGTGTCCCAGCTTGCATAGGTAAGGGTGACAAACCTTGCTCCGGCTTCCACAAGACGCCGGGCAAGGAGCATCCTCCCCCCGGCTTCGGAGCCGAGGGATTTCCCGTAGGTGACTTTTTCCAGGTATTTTCCCATCCCGTAGCGCTCTTTGGTTTTGTCCGTCTCCTTAGATAGGTCGAACGCTTCCCGGACGGCTTGGCTGGAGATCATGGTGTAGGCTTGCTGGTAGTAGGAATCCATGGTTTCCAGCGGGGCGGGATTGGCTTCCAGCTTGCGAAACTGGTCATTGACGAGTTGGCGCATGGCCTTGCGTTGGTTAAAGGCCTCCATGTCCACGCCGTTGGGAAGCCCGAGGTCGCGGACTTGGAAATTATTCCCCAGGGCCGGGTCGCCGCCAACGGAGAACGCGGCGTATTTGTCGCTGAGGTAACCTGTCCCGCCTCCCACAAGGTTTTCAACGGTGGGCACTCCGATATATCCGGGCAAACCGTTCCTCGGCCCGAACTCGTGGTTGACCACGGATCCGACCGAAGGGTGCTTGATTGCCTGGCTTGGTTTCTGGCCGGTGATCATGTTGTAGGTGGCGAGCCCATGGTCAGGGATGTTGCCGACCACCGCTCGGGCGACAGTCATCTTGTGGGCGAGCTTGGCCTGGTTCGGGAAGAGTTCGGAGAAAATGATCCCAGGAACGGAAGTTTTCACGAAACCGAGCGGCCCCCGGTACTCCAGCGGGGATTCCGGTTTTGGGTTCCAGGACTCTTGGGCGGCGATCCCGCCAGGGAGGACGATTTGGATCACGCTCTTGGCTTTGCCCTCCTTGCTGTCGAACCACTTTTGCGCGGCTTCCGCACGGTAAAGGCTACCCAGGCAAAGTCCGCCAAGGCCAGTTAAGGAACCCACCCGGAGGATGTCGCGCCGGGATGTCTGGAGGTTATGGAAACCGGTGCAGCCGGTCTTATTGGTTCTCATAGTGAAGGTTGTCAGGATTCAGAGGGAGGAGACTAGTATGGGGGCTGGGGCGGGAGGGCTGGTAAGCTCAAGTTGCAAATCATCCAAGTAATGGCCATGGAACTCGATATCGCCAGCAGCATTGTTGAGGACATTTTCCTGCGCGGCCACTTCCAATAAAAGGATCGGGGCAGAAGGGAGGACTTCCATCCCCACGGAGAGGTTTTCCCATGTCTTGGGATCAGCGTCCGAATCGATGGACTTGAAAACGGTGGCATCCACTATGGATTCAAAGGAGAACACATCTTTGGGCAATTTGGCCAGAGCCATGACCCTTATGGTGAACCGGTTGTCCGTTTCCGGCCCCGCATCCACACGGTTCACCTTGCACCGGACAGTTATCCTGGCCCCCTCCAGAAGCCCTTCAGGAAAGGCTCCTGACAGATCCAACATGTACAGGACCTGGCAACTGGAATTCCTAAACCTGGAATCTTCAGGGCTGTCATCGTTATACGACTTCAAGAAACGGAGCATCCCGTCGCCCTTGTAGGGGCGGATCCCCTGTTCTGCTTGGACGGCCTTCGCATAATCCCCTGACCAGCTATGGACGGAGCCCGGCAATTTGCTTGTCCCGATAGAAATGCCAGGCTCGAAATCCCCGGAAGGCACGAGGTTATCCGTACTCCCCCGCATGGAAGGGAAAAGGGCAGGCCGGGGCTGGATGCCTACAATTACCCCGTCTTGGATCCGCAAGGCTTTTCCATGGGGCAAGGCCACCGTTTTTGCACCAATTCCTCCCTGGACTGTCACCTGCCCATTGAAAGCGTGTGCTTCAAAGCCCGTTTCCCAAGAAACTCCGGCCCCGAAACAGGAAGCATGGCCACTGGCCTGGCCAAAGTCGGAACAGACTGTAAAGGGAGCCTTTGCGCGGTGGGCGTTCACATTGAGCATGCCTTCCCGGAGGTAGATCTTTCCCACCCCTTCAAACTCGAATTTGGCAGGGGCTTGAACAGTGGCAACCGCGCCATTGAAAAAAGAGATTTCCAACAAACCGTCCAGGATCTCCACGGTTTGCCCTTCACGAACATAGGTACCCAAGCCAGGGATGCCTTGGCCCTGGCCGACGGAATGCGTGACTTGGGCGACATACTGGGAAACCGGCCCGGAAGCCCCATTGGCCTTGTCACCATGGGTTCCCTGGAAGGTTCCTCCCAAAATAAACGCGGTTGCCACACTTGCCGCAAGAACGCCCCATCTCAAGAAATGCCCAAGCCCAGATTGCCGGGCAACCGGCCCAATTGGACTTCCGGCAACCTCCTGGAAACTTTCTTCCAGAAGAGAGTGGAAATGCGCCTGTTCCTGGAAGGCCGCCCTGGCTTCCGGGGATGATTGGAGGATTCCGTCCAACTCGTCGGCCTCCTCCTTCGTGGCCATGCCATCCAGGTATTTCTCAATCAATCCGGCAATGCGTCTTTGGGTATCCATCGTTCTTTGGTCTCCTATTGTAAAATTTTCTTCCCGATGTTGGCTTCCATACACTTTTTGAGGAATGCCCTGGTCTTCGAAAGAGCCACATGGACAGTCTCAGGCTTCAACCCGAACTCCTCCGCAATCCTGGCAGGCTTCAACCCCTTTTCATACCGAAGGCATAGGAATTCCAGGTTCCGGCCAGTTACAAATTCCCGGCATTTCCTCAATGCCTCGACTTTCCTGGATTGCAGCTCCTCAGCCCCGAAGAAGGGGTTGTCCTCCGCTTCCCCTTCCAAGGCCTCCAGAGCTTCCATGGAAAGGCAAACCGGGGCTTTGGAATTGGCCCGGTTCTGCTCCATGGACTTGAAACGGGCAATCTGGAACACCCAACTCAGGAAACGGGTGCCAGGTTTGAATTGGGCGGCTTTCCGCAGGGCGGTCAGATAGGTCTCCTGTACAATGTCGTCCGCCTCTTGCCTTCCACCACAAATGGAGAAGACATACCGCCTGACTGCCGATACATTCTCGGCATAGAGTTGGTTTACCATCTCGGCGCGCCCGTCCTGCCTGGCGCAATTATCCTCCGGTTTTGTAATCATTCCTCACATGCACAATGACAGGCACCCGGAAAACCTTGGTGGAAAAATTTCATGCGACCAATGTTCAGGATTGGGCAACCAACCTTAACCGTCCAGTGCGGTATGGTTGCAACGGCAACGGGTAGCAAGGTGGCATTACGGGTTTGAAGATGATCCCAATACTTACCGATGTCCACGGCCACATATGGAAAGAGCTTATCCAATCTTAATCCTCGACCCCCTGCGCCTACTCCGTTTATCAAAAGTGCTTATGAACAAAGCCTACCAACTCGCCCTCGCTTCCATCGCCATCACATTCGCCGCTTGTACCCAGACAAATGAGCAGGAAGGCGGGGACCCCCAAGCCGAATCCAAAGGCATCATCGCCTATTCCCCGCTCACCCTTTCCAACCCCTTTTTCAAGGTCATCGGGGACAGCATCACCACCGAGGCCCAAAAGCATGGCTACGAGACCCTCGTCCTTGATCCGAACGAGGACGTCAAAACCCAGTCCGACCAGATTGACGACTTCATATCCAAAGGGGTCGTGGCCATTGTCCTCACCCCCTGCAACCGCCTGTCCATCGGCCCAGCCATCCAAGCGGCCAACAAGGCCGGTGTCCCGGTCTTCACCGTGGACGCCCAGTGCGCGGCGGAAGGGGTGGATATCGTCAGCCATGTAGGGACGGACAATTTCCAAGGAGGGGAACTTGCGGGCAAAGCAATGCTGGAAATCTTGGGGGAAACCGGGGGCAAAGTCCTCATCCTTGACCACAAGACCGCGCAGTCCTGCGTCTACCGGGTCGAAGGATTCCACAAAGTGGTGAACGCCCACAACGCCGCCAACCCGGCTGCCAAGATCGAAGTGGTGGCCGAACTGCCTTCGGGAGGGGAACGGGCCATGAGCCACAAAGCTACCGCCGACACCCTGCAGGCCCACCAGGACTTGGCCGCAATCTTTGCCATTAACGACCCTGCCGCACTGGGTGCCCACACCGCCCTCGCAGAGGCGGGCAAGGACGGGGCTGTCAAGATCATCGGATTCGACGGGATGCCCGAAGGCAAGAATGCCATCAAGGAAGGCAAGGTTTACGCGGACCCGGTCCAGTTCCCCGAAAAGATGGGCGTACAGATCGTCCAAAAAGTCTTGGACCACTTGGCCGGAAAGCCCGTCCAGAAGAAAGTCCTGATCCCAACCGCTCTCTACAAGAAAGCAGATGCGGACAAGGACCCCGAATTGAAGTGAGCCGATGCCTGGAGACCCCAAGATTCCCCTGCTCCGGATGCGCGGGATCCATAAACGGTTCCCGGGCGTCCACGCACTGAAGGGGGTCGACCTGGACCTCCATGCGGGGGAGTGCCTGGCCTTGCTCGGGGAAAACGGGGCGGGCAAAAGCACCTTGATCAAGATCCTTGGTGGTGCCCAGCAACCGGACGAAGGCACCCTCCTGCTGGAAGGGAACCCTTTGGTCGTCCAACGTCCGCAAGATGCCTTGGGGGCAGGGATCGCTGTGATCTACCAAGAGTTCAACCTCGTCCCGGCACTGACTGCCCGGGAAAACATCTTCCTTGGCCAGGAGCCCTCCAAACTCGGTGTACTGCCTGTCGCTGATGAAAGGAAGAAGGCAAAGGAGCTCTTTGGGCTCTTGGGCGCTGACATCGACATTGAAACCAAGTGCAAGAACCTTCCTGTTGCCGGGCAGCAATTAGTAGAAATTGCAAAGGCACTGGCCACCAATGCCAGGATCCTGGTCATGGACGAGCCGAGCGCCTCCCTTTCCCAAAACGAGATCGAGGGTCTGTTCAGGGTGATCCGTAGTTTGAAGGAAAAAGGCATCGGGATCATTTATATCAGCCATCGCCTGGACGAGATCGACACCATTTGCGACCGCGCGACCGTCCTGCGTGACGGCGGTTTCATCGGCACATCCAAGGTCGGCGAACTGACCAGGGAGCAACTGATCGAACAAATGGTCGGAAGGAGCATCGACCAGGAGTTCCCAAAGGAACCGGCCACTGTGGGCAAAACCCTGCTTGCCGCAAAGAACTTGAACCGGGGAAAGATGGTCCGGGACGTTTCCTTGGAAATCAAAGCAGGGGAAATCCTCGGGTTGACGGGACTTGTAGGTTCCGGACGAACGGAGACCGCCCGCATCCTTTTCGGGGCGGACAAGCCGGACTCCGGGGAAATCGAAATCGACGGCGAGCCCCTCAACCTCCGCTCACCTCAGGATGCCATTGCCGCCGGGATATGCCTGCTCACAGAGGATCGTAAGTCACAAGGCCTCATCCTCGGGCAAACCATCCGGGAGAATTTCGGACTGCCCAACCTCGGCAAATTCTCGACCCAGGGGTTGATCGACCAAAACCGGGAAAGGGAGGCATTGAAAAGGCATTCCGAAAAACTCCAGATCAAGATGACCGGGCCGGAGCAACCCGCAGGAAACCTCTCTGGGGGAAACCAACAGAAGGTCGTCCTGGCCAAATGGTTGGAGCGAGACGAACAAATCTTCCTCTTCGACGAACCTACCCGGGGCATCGACGTCGGGGCGAAATACGAAATTTACCAACTCCTCAACCAACTCGCCGCCGAAGGGAAAGGCATCCTAATGATTTCCTCCGAACTCCCGGAAATCCTCGGGATGAGCGACCGCATCGTCGTCATGCACGAAGGCCGGGTCAAAGGGGAAATTACCGATGTGAAGAATGCCACCCAACAAGACATTCTCAGTTTGTCCGTCGCCTAAACTGACCCCATGAACTGGAAAAAATTCCTCTCCGAATACGGGACATTGGTCGTCCTTCTGTTGCTTTGCGCGGGGTTCAGCTATGTAACCGTCGAAAAGCAATGGCCCATGGATGCCAAAGCAGCCAAGGAGCTTGTCGGGAAGACCCAGGGCGGAACCGCCATGATCCTGGTAAGGAAGGGCGGGGAAGGCCAGGACTTTGCAGATGCACTGGAACAGGAAACCCAAGCCAGAGGCATTGCCCTGATTGCCAAAGCCGTAACGGACCCCCCTGGTGCGCGCACAGCCCTCGGTTCCATCGGGCAACGTTTGGACATCATTTTCGCAGACAAACACATGTCCAGCTTCTGCAATGAATACCTTGCCGACCTCGCAACCAACCATCCCAACCTAACCCGCGCTAAAGTGTTCACCCCAAGCTCCCGCACCTGGCCGAATTTCCTCAAGCTAGAGAACCTCCTCAACATCCTCAAGCAAATTTCCGTCGTCGCGATCATCGCCATCGGTATGACCCTCATCATCATTACGACCGGGATCGACCTTTCCGTCGGAAGCCTCCTTGCGTTTTCGGGGGTCATTACGGCATTGGCCATCCAGGGAGCAGGCGGGGAATCCCCGTCCACATCCCACCTTATCCTCGGAGCAGCAGCAGGGATCCTGGTTTGCGGCTTGATCGGGCTGGGGACAGGTTCGTTGGTAACCTATGCGGGCATCCCTGCTTTCATTGTCACCCTTGGCGTCATGTTCATTTGCCGTGGGTATTCCTATATACTGGCCGAGTCCGCCCCGGTTCCTATTGCAAACGCCGACTTTGACTGGCTGGGCAGGGGAGCGACGTTGGGCATCCCCAACTCCGTCCTCCTGATGGCAATCCTCTACATCATGGCACATCTCATGATGACTCGCACCACCCCGGGGCGCTACATTTACGCGGTCGGGGGCAATGTCGAGGCGGCGCGGCTTTCCGGCGTGCCTGTACGGGTCGTGCTGCTCTTTGTGTACACCCTTTGCGGGTTGCTTGCGGGACTGGGCGGGGTCATGGAAGCCAGCCTCCATGTTACCGGGGATCCCAAGGCTGGGAACTTGGTCGAACTCCAGGTCATTGCGGCCGTCGTAGTCGGCGGAACCAGCTTGGCAGGTGGATCCGGCAAGATCACGGGCACGCTCGTCGGCGCATTGATTATTGGCGTAATCCGGAACGGCATGAACCTGACGGGTGTGGAAGCTCACATGCAGTCCGTCGTCTATGGTGTCGTCATCCTGGTTGCCGTCCTTGTGGATCGAATGAAGACGAAGTTTCAATGAACAATGCTTACAAATACTTCACCCCTGCGCCAAGATATCCTACCAAATAAGCCCATGATCGCCCGGCCCATTGTATTAGGTGAAGTCCTCTTCGACTGTTTTCCCGACGGAAGTGCCGTGCTCGGGGGTGCACCTTTCAACGTTTACGCCCACCTTGGCAGGATGGGACTGGAGCCCATGATGATCTCCAGGATTGGCGATGATAGCAGGGGCAGGCAACTCCTCGAAGCAATGGAAAGCCGCGACCTTTTGACTGAAGGGATCCAGACCGACCCCCACCGTTCGACCGGGGAGGTCATCGTCACCGTTTCAGATGACGGCCATCCCCAATTCGACATCCCTCTCGAACAGGCATGGGACGCGGTCAACGCCGTAAAAACTCTGGTCACGATGGAAAGTGCCAAGCCTAGCATGATCTATTGCGGGACTCTGGCCATGCGTTCCGAAGCCACCCGGGAAGCCTACATCATGGCCATCGAGCAATCCGGAGCCCCATTGTTCCTGGACGTTAACCTGAGGGATCCATGGTGGCAGAGACCCTTGGTGGACAAGCTCATCAAGAAGGCGTCCTGGGTCAAATGCAACCAGCAGGAAGCTGAAATCCTTTTCGGGATCAAAGACCGCCAGGACGCCCGTTCCATGCTACCAGGCCTCTGCGAAAGATTAGGGCTCAAACTTTTGATCCTGACCCTGTCCGAACGTGGCGCCATGGTCACAGACGGGTACAACCTCTGGCAAGCCGCCCCCCCGGAAAGCGACAAACCCTTCCTGGACTCCGTAGGGGCTGGGGACGCATGCGCTTGCGGTTTCATCGAAGGCATACACAAACACTACGAACCTGACACTTCCCTGCGTAACGCCTTGCAACTCGCCAGCGACATCTGCCGGGTTCGTGGCGGCGTATTCCCAGTATAAGCATAGGTCAGAAGTCAGAGACCAGAGGACAGTGGGCGCCTCCCGACCAAGAACTACAAACCAAGAACTTCCCTCCCATGCAGCCCAACCTCTCCAATGTAGTCATAACCGGCGCGACCCGAGGCGTCGGGGAAGCCCTTTCCTTACGCTTTGCGCACCAAGGCAAAAAGGTTTTCGCCCTCGCCAGGACGGAAGTTCAATTGGCCTCCCTCATAGAACGCGGCGGAAGTGGCATCATCCCTTTCGCCGTTGACATCTCCGACCGCGAAGCTGTAGCCGACGCAATCCACCGGATTGAACAGAACCACGGGGGCATCGACGTCCTCATCAACAATGCCGGGGTCGTCCAAAACAAGTTGTTCGCAGAACAAGACTTTGAGGTCATGGACCGGATCATCGACGTAAACCTGAAAGGCACGCTCTACGTCACTAGGATCGCACTTCCAAAAATGATCGAAAGGCGCCATGGTCGCATCATCAACATCTCTTCCGTCGCGGGCACCCGCGGCATTTTCGGCCAAGTCGCCTACTGTGCGTCCAAGCACGGCATGAACGGCTTTGCCGATGCCCTCGCCCAGGAAGTGGTGAAACACAACATCGGGGTCGCCACCATTTGCCCCGGCGCCATCGACACCCCGCTCTGGGACAAGGAGACCAACCCTTACCCAGGAGACCTGACAAAAGTCATCCAGCCAGGGGAAATTGTGGACATGGTGGAATTTCTCCTCAATCAACCCGTAGGTACGATGTACAAGCGGATCGTCGTTTTCCCGACCAACGAGTGGCACTAGTCCCCAAGGAGCCCGCGCATCCTTTCAATGCCGGTTTTCAAGACCTCTGCCGGATCTTTTTCCCAAAGGCTGGCATTGAAGAGTTCGAGGCTGACAGTGCCTTTGTATCCGATTTCGCGAAGGACGGCAATTTCAGCGGCGAGGTCAATCTGGCCTTCGCCCAACATGACGCGGTCCGGATCCTTTTGTGTGCAAGGGGGTTTGCCGGGATGGGCATCGTCAATGTGGTAGTGGCTGATTTTTTCAGCCGGGATTTGGCGTAGGTCTTCCAAAGTGGACGCACTGTTCCAATTGTGGAAAGCGTCGAGGATGAGGGTGGCGTCCGGGTCGTCGGCCTCCTGGACGATCCTCCATGCGTCGGCCAGATTGTAGACAGATTTAAAGAAGCTGATGTACTCGAACGTGGGGCGAATGCCTTCCCGGCGGCCAATTTCGAGTAAGTCCCGGTAGCGGCCAGGCAAGTGGGACTGGCCTTCTTTTTCGAGCGGTGGCGTGGCCACGATGTATTTTGCCCCTAGCCTCGCACCAAGGGCAAAGCGTCGGCGGGCTTCGTCTTTGACCAACTCGTATTCCCACCCGTCCATATCGCCCCATTGCCGGATAGCAATGACGCTGGGGACGAAGAGACTATGGTCTTGCAGGGCATTTTCGATGTCCCTGACTTCGCCGCCCCGGCCGATGAAGTCATAAATGTCGTTGATCCAGAGTTCGATCCCTTCGAAGCCTGCCTCCGCCGCAAGCTGGATCTTTTTAAGCAGGGGCTGTGGCTTGATGGTACTGGTGTTGAGGCAGAATTGGAAGGTGGGCATTTGGGTCATAGGGGATGGGGGTTATCAAACGTCGCAGACGCTGGCGGCATGGCGCAGGGCTGCAACCGGGTCATCCCAAGTAGGGATAAACTCTTGGGCGACGAACCCGGTGTACCCTGTCCCCTTGATTGCCCTCATTATGGCCGGGTAGTTGATTTCCTGGTTTTCGTCCAGTTCGCCACGCCCAGGGTTCCCAGCCGTGTGGTAGTGGCCGATGATGTCCTTGTATTGGTGGATCCTCCGGATCACATCGCCGTTCATGATCTGGACGTGGTAGATGTCGAAGAGGAGTTTCATGGAGGGGGAGGAGATCCGGTTCACGAGGTCGGCACAGAGGTCAAGGTCGTCCCCCCAGTAACCAGGATGGCCTTTCATTGGGTGGGTATTGTCCCTGGAATTCAGGTGTTCCAAGCAAAGTTGGATGCCCTGTTTTTCCGCTTTGGGAAGTACGGATTTCCATAGGTCGATGCAGTTCTTGGCTGCAGCTTCGTCGCTGATGCCCTTTACCGACATCCCGGTGAAGGTAATGACCCTTTTGTATCCTTCCCTGGCACAAAGCTCGATCGATTCCTCCAGCTTTTGGCGGCATTCCGCATGGTTTGCCGGGTCCAAAGGACCTGTTTTGAAACCATGGCTACCGACCAGGGAGATGTCCAACCCCAGCTTTTTGACAGCCGGATAATGGTCTTTGGAAATCCCTTCCATCGCCACAAGCCCGATATCCTTGCAAACATTGGCCAGTTCTTCCACCGGCATGGGCTTGAAACACCATCCCATAACGGATTGGCGGATGCATCCCTTGGAAACTTTGAAATCCTGCCCAACCGACTCGCGGGGGACTTGGGCTTCGGTTGGTTTTGCCAACATCCCAGCAGCGACAGTGCCGCCGATGGACTTGGTTAAGAATGAGCGTCTTTGGAGTGGTTTTGCCATGGAAGGATCCTTTGTTTGTGTGAATTTGCATGGGGAACTACACTTATTCCCCTTTTTTGTACTTCTCGTTGATTTTATCAACCAAGTCTTGGTGTCCCTCCCTGACTTGGATGAAAGGGTGCTTGGTCTGGATGAACCCACGTACGGGCGAGGATTCGAAAAGGATATCGATCCCTTGCTCGTCGATGAAGGATTCCAGCCTTCCCTCCCGGATCGCCTCCAAGGCGGGCCAGGAGATCGCTCCGTCCAGGTTGACAACCCTCCTGTGTGCAGGGTCGAGGAACTTGGCGTATATCCCGGCGGCAGCTACCCCTGCCTTCATGTCAGGGGGGAGGATTTCCCTCAATGTTGTGGAAATGTCGGAGCGGTAGTAATGGATCGTCCGGAACGATTCCCCGAACCAAACCATTGTAAGGGAAGCCAAAACACCGGCAATGGCAAGGGCGCGGAAATGGAGCCTGCCCATGGCTGTCTCCTGGGGGGCGGGGAAGAACCAAGAGGCAGCGTAGGCTATTGCAAAGACTAAGTCCAGGTTCCTGAAATTGTAGAAATCATCTTTGTCGTGGATGTAAACCCAGGCGACCATGGCTGTAGCCCCACCGACCACCCAGAATTTGAATGTCCCCGGAATCCCATGGGCGCTGTCCCCAATGACTTGTTTAAAGAAGAGGGGAAGGGCAAGGGAGACCATCACAACGTAGGAAGCCATGTAATGCCACTGGTAGATCGGGATGAGCAGTGAGTAGAAAAAGAGGATGGCAAAGGTGGAGCAAAGGATGAAAAGCAGCCCGGGGCGGAGGCGGGACAGGTGCTTGGCGTGGTAAAGGACCGGAGCCAGCATGAGCAGCAAGGGCAACAGGCCATGGTGCTGGAAATCGGCATAAAACCTCAATGGGTCGATTGCCCCGAAGTCCCCTGCGGCAATCTGGTGGATCACGCTTTTCTGGGATGCCGAGCTTTGGGTGAAATGGCCGGTCATAGCTTCCCCGAACTTACCATAGCAGTAAAAGGCTATGGTCGGGGGGACAACCAGGAGCAACCAAGGGACGAAACATTGGATGCAATCCTGTTTCCGGCCGGAGCGGATCCCTACTAACAAAAGGATGAAAAAGGCCAGGGCATGGCCAAGCATATGGAACAAGAATTCCGTGCGGCAAAGGTAGGCCAGGACGCCGAGGAATCCTTGGGCCAACCAACTTTGCCATGGCTGTTTGTGGCCGGAGAACCAATCGTCCACCATTTTGTACAACCTACCGTAGTAGAAGACAATGGCCATGGTGAAGAGGGTAGACTCCAGTCCTGCCATGGAGGAAGCCAGCAAAAACGGGTTGGCCACCAGTGCCATCGCAGCCCAGTCCTCGCCATTGCTGTTTCCAAGACGCGTTGTGTAACGGTTGTATAGCACGGCAGTCAATATCATCCCGGCCAAACCGATCCACATGTTGGCGATGTAGATGTCATCCAACCCGACCTTGGCAAGGATGTAGTCGATCCCAAAAATGGCGGGGTGGAACCCGTTGGTCGGGTTTGTGCCATCCAGTGAAGGAAAACCCGCTTCCCCGGCCAGGTGTTTAGCGGGAAGAGTTACATAGAAGGCATCATCCGCCAGGAAATTCATCCTGCGGGAAGGGTTAGAGATGATGAAAACCCCTAGTGCGGAAATCAACGTGCAAGCTGCCAGCAACCCCCTTTGCCAACTATGCGATTTAATACCTACCATTCGTCTTGGCGGAGACTAGATGTGGGCATCCCCTGGTCAAGGATGGAGTTGTGCGGGGAGTAGTTTAGTAACAAACCGGTGGGCTTCAAGTTTTCAACCAATCCAGGGCTTCTTTGAGGTTTTAATAATACTTGGCGACACCGGACACAAGCGAGGAACCGACCTTAGTATCCATTTACTTCCATGCGGCATGCCGTAGATTGCGACCATTTCTAATACCTGGCCGCACGAAGTTCCAAACCCAGGAACCCCGTGAGGCAAAGATAATCCGCAGACAGGGCGATTTACGCCTTCAATGGCTCAGTCGATCATCTAGGTGATGATTTTGTAATATTGGTGTGCGAATTTCCCTACTACGTTGAGCTTGAGGAGGGAGTCCTCCCCATGCCCTCCGATCACGACCGAGATGCCGTGTGATTTTGACGCCATACCAAGAGCGGGTTCAGGGTTCAAGATGCCAATTCGCATACAATGGTCTCTAGTTCCTTGGACTTTGGATAGTCGTAACTGATGAACCCTGGTTTGGCCTGAGTGACATCTTCCCATTCATCCACATCGAAAGTCAGGTCAATGATTCCGCAAGTCGGGATATTAGACTGTGGTTCAGGGGAAAAGATATTGTATAGGTGGGTAAGCCCTGGGTTGTGGCCAAAGCAGAGAACATGGTTAGCATCCTTGGGGAAGGAGCAAATGACACTGAACCAATCTTTGACACTGGCGTGGTATAGGCGACTGTCCTGATGGATCGACTCTTGGGGATACCCGAGTTTCCCGGCAATGATATGGGCGGTTTCCACTGCCCTGGATGCGGGACTGGAGACCAGCAAATCAGGGCTCATCCCACGTTTTCGCAACCTTTCGCCCATCATTGGGGCACTGTCCTTTCCACGTGCATTCAAGGGGCGCTGGGCGTCCAGTAGCGTTGGATTGTCCCAGGAGGACTTTGCGTGGCGAACAATAGTGATACGGCGCATAGGGTATGGGGTCGGGTGTTTGCCCAGCCAGGATGGCCAGGGAAATTGGGGCAGGTATTCGGAGGGGAGGTATTGGGGTTAATTGAGCTTCCAGAGATGTCCGTCACTTCGAATATAGACGGCACCATTTGAAATTGCGGGAGTGGCGAGGATGGTTTCGCCCAGGGGGATGGTACTGACGACTTCCCCCTCCTTACTGGTTGTGTCCACGACTTGCCCAAGGCCAGCCTCGTTGAAACAATAAAGGTACTTGCCCGCAGTCACAGGGGAACCGCTGAATGGCCCCTCCAAGCGGAGTTGCCAAAGGGTGGCTCCGTCTTCGGGATTCGCACTGGTCAGAACCCCAGCCCCGTTGATATTGAAGAGTTTGCCTCCAGCATGGGTCGGGCTGGCGGTCTTCGGGGCGAGCTTGGTGACCCTCCAGCCTTGGCTAAAAGAAGTCCCGTCCTTGCGTGGGCGGATCGCGGTCAGCCCTTTTGATGGCACGAGCAACATTTCCCCATACCTGGTGCTGGACGGGATAGTCGATGCCCCCTCGGAGTAGGACCAAGCAGTTTTCCCGGTTAGCGGATCCACGGCGTCGATACCATCTTTGGATTGAAGCGCGACAAGGGTCTGGCCTCCTTTTCCTGCGCCAGGAAGGAGATTGGCTGTCGTCCAGTTGGCGCCTTTTGGACGGGCAAGTTTCCATCGGTTGGTCCCGTCATCGGTATTGATGCCTAGTGCAAGGGACTGGCTGTCGTTCTCAATTTGGGTGACGAGGGTTTGGCCGGTCACAAGCAGGCTAGAGGACATCCCCAGGCTGTTGCTTGCATTTATATAATCGTGGGTAAGGCCACGGAGCCACTTGAGGTTGCCCTCCAAGTCGAGGCAAACGAGGTCATTACTGGAGAAGAGGGCAAACACCGACTTCCCGTCCGACACAGGGGTAGGGGCTGCGACGCTGGTCTTTTTATGGGACATGGTGCGACCCGTGCTCCAGAGCTGTCTCTCCCAGACCTTTGAGCCGTCCTTGGCAGAGAAGCAAAAGACATGGAGCCTGTCCTGGAGATTCCCGCTGGAACTGGTAAGGAAAACCTTTTCCCCGATGATGACCGGGCTGGACAATCCCCTGCCGGGCAAATCGGCCGACCATGCGGTAGATAGTTTGCCAGGGACATTGTCCTCGGTGGAATAACCGTTGCCCTCGGGGCCACGGAAACCTGGCCAGTCCGCACCATTGGAAACCAAGGGGAGCAGGAGGGCAGTAATGGAAAATTTGGATGCCTTCATATCAGTGATTGGGGGTTGCCAGATTGCTTCAGTTTTTCCTCTTGGGCCTGCGCTCGGGGGCTTTGGGTTGTGGGGTAGGGAGGCGGTTTTCCGCAAGGATTGCCGTTCCTGTAGAATCGCAGATCCTGAGTTGGAATTGCCATTGGTCGGTCCAGGATTCCTTTTGCTCGTTTTGGCAAAGTTTGACCAGGAGGGTGTTGGATCCCTTAACCAGTTGGACAGGCAGGGTGTATTGGTCGATCCTCATGCCACGATGGTATTCGTCCCTCTCGAAAACCAGTTTGCCGTTGTGCCAGACTTTCCAGGCGTTTTTGCATCCCAGGCGCATTTCTGCACTCCGGGCTTCTGGGGATTCGTAAGTGTGGTGGGCATAGGCGACCACTTCCTTCAGGTGGCCGTAGTGCTGGTTGATGTCTACCATCCCATAGATGTCGGAGGTCTGGTAGTCGCTCAATTGGACGTTAGCCGACGTGCAAGGGTACGACTTTGTGAAATCGGTATCCTGATCAGTAGGAAAGACCGTGTCACACCCGTTCATCCCGGCATTGTCGA
>JAYPDO010000030.1:5015-31858 GCA_038125285.1 Opitutia bacterium | reverse complement strand
GGTGGATCCTCTTTTTTAGAGAATCCGATGTCCAGTTTTCCCAGGCCACTTCAGTCTTCCGAAAGATTTGCAGGGAAGGCAAACAAGAATTTCCTGTTGGCGATGATCCCCAACTGAGACGTCATTAGGCAGGCCTCTATTTGCCTATGACCTGGATTTTTTCGTTTTAGGCGGACTTACTTTGGGTAACCGACATTGTGCATAAAGCCATGAAGAACCCGGCGGCTAGAATACCAAACGCCTGGTAGTCTTTTTTTCTGCCTGGGCGTTCTGCCTTGAACTGGATTTGCAGCCCGGTATCCGTATCTACCTTAAGGCTCCTAGTAAAATTAAGGACTTTCCCTTGCCTAGGGAGGTTGGCGCGTATGGCTTCCGGTGTTGCCAAGGCTGCGTCTTGGTGGCCGATCAGGCAAGATGCGAGTTGCTCCAAGCCTTTGTTAACTTCCTCAGTATTCTTTTCGAGGATTTGGCGTGCTTCCTGGAAGGTGTATTTTCCTTGGTTTTGGCCGAGATAGGGCAGGGGGGTGTTTGAGGCAGCTAGCGATTGGTCACCTTGGCCGAGGTTGTCATTGTAGTAAAAATTCCTTCGGTTTGCCAGGCCTACCAGGGCTTGTTGGGTCTTTAAGTTCTGGAGCTGTACCCGGGCGTCTTCATTGAAGTCTTTGTCCGCCTGGGAAAGGATCCATGCGGTTTGTAGGGCTTTCCTGGCAAGCCTTTGTTCTCCTTGGGCAAGGAGGTCGTTGCTTTTGTTGAGCATGGTCTCCGCTTCTTCGTATTGCTGTTGCCGCAAGGTCTCTTCCCTTTTGAGGTAGGAGTCGATGGAGAACCCTGCGAGGCGGGGTTCCTCCGTCTCCACCAATTCGAGGGTGCTGCCTTCCGTGTCCTTCACCTCCCAGTGTTCAGGGAGATGGACGAACCAGTTGATCTTTTCAAGAGGGAGGTCGAATTTTGGCCCATGGAGTTGGTTTTCTACCTTATCCGTGAGCATTTTACCTACTTTGGACGTGTAGAGGAACTTGATTTCGGATGAGGCTCCACCAATGGTTCCTGCTTCCATCGGGATGAGTATTTTTCCACCCTCCTCCCATGGCCAGACGCTTTTCTTGTTTACAAAAGCGGACCAGAATTTTGCGTCTTTAGGTAGATCCATGCCAAGGTGGCGTTTGTTCCCTGGTTGGATCTGGATCCGAACCTCCGTTAGCATGATCCCTGCTTCGGATAGGACGGAGGAGATGTCGGTGGCGAGGATCCGGGCCGGGAGCACATCCTCAGCTTCGTGGCGGATGACCTGGAGTGGGAGTTCGTACGCCGACTCCAGCACGCGGAAAGTGTGGCGGATCCCTGCGTCCCCGATTCCCCGCTTCAGCTCCCTTGGGACTGTTTGCCATTCCACGGCTTTGAGAGCCGGGGGCGTCCCCGCCAATTGGAGTTCGAGCCTGGAGCCTGTCCTGAGGTTGAGGAACCCGCGTTGGAGGTTGATGTTGTCCAAAATGATTCCTTGGATCGGCCGCTGTATCTCCGCATCTTCCGGCACCAGGGTTTGGTAGGTGACATGAACTTCTAACTTGCCGATGAACCTTCGGGTCAGTTTGGCTTCCCATTGTCCAGGTTCGCCTCCTTCGGACTTGTAGGCATCGGCTACGGAATTTCCGCGGAACCGGACGCCGACTGCATCCTCCGGCAACCGGAACCCCAGTGTTTTGATCCCTGCGTTCTCGATGGTATAAGTGATGTTTGCCTGGCTTTCGTGAAGTCCCTCACGGACTTGCACGTCTTGTAAGACCGTCGCCTGGATCCAAGGCTCCACTTTTTCGATCGCGAACTGGAGGGACCAGCGGTTTTGGAGTAGGCGGAAGACCAGCACCCCTTTCTGGAGGATGCCTACTTTCTTTGGGTCGAGTTGGGTCAGGCCATCACGGTTTTGGACGTTCAGGCGCATCCCCTGTTCGGGGACAACCTGGAGTTGCCCGTCCTGCTTGTTTGCTTCCCGGATCATGAGCCTCGGGGCGTCCCACAGTTGTTCCCCTCCTTGGATGCCTGGTCCTGCCAAACTTGCGTGGAATGAAGTCTGGCCGAGGGTTTTACCCCGGAGATGGAGGGTAAGGCTCCGGCCCTTTTCGGTTTTCAACTCGGTCCAATGGGACAACGCCGGGCCGGAAAGGGTCTCCACATCCATGCCGTCGGGCATGTCGAAGGTCAGCTTGAAGATACCTGCCCTGGTAATGTTCACGTCCAGTTGGGTGGCCAGGACGATGCGGTCTTCCCCGATGCTGAGGGTTTCTTGGGTGGAGACCCGGATGTCCGGTTGGACAGGGAGGGCTTCGATCTGGAGGTTGGCATCATTGTCGGAGTACCGGAATGACCTTCTTAGGACCAGTTGCTTTCCATTTTGGGCGGATTGCACAAGCGCATTGGGGAAATCTTCGAGGTTGATCGGGGAGAGCAACTCCGCCTTCACGTTGCCAAGCTGGACTTCCGCACCTGTCGCTATGCCGACCAAGCCGACCTGGCCTGCCGCATCGGCTAAGGTGAGCGGCGCTACCGTTTGGTCGTAGGGCAGGGGTTTGGCCGCGACTTGTGAACGGACTTGGAAGCCGAACGGTTGGGAATGTCCGGGCTCGAAGTGTAGGTCGAGTTGACGGGTGTCCGGATCGAACCGCCAACCTTGCATTTGTTCGGCCGTGACATCCGTGATGGTAAGGGCACCGGGGACTTTGACCGCAAGGCTCCGGACTTGCCCTTGGGCAGGGCGGATGCGGATATTGTGGAGCCCTTCGATGATGCCTGCCGTGGGTGTGTAGAGGTGGTCGAGCTCGGCATAGTACAAAGTGTCTTCCGTCCGGATGTCCCGGCTCCTTGGTTGCCACCGGAAGGTCGCCCCGGCTGCGGCCATCAGGGTGGCGGTCGCGGTGGTAATCCCGTTGGCCTTGTCTTCTTGTGTGTCGAGGTTAACCGCCTCCGGGCACTCGACCAGTAGATCCGGGGCGTCGATTGTGATAGTTATGGAATTGGTCACTCCGGACACGCCCGGGAGGCGGACGGATTGCCAGGTCTCTTTTTCCTGGGTGACCGGATGTTGGTAGTCCACCATTATATTCTCCTTTTCCGCCCGCAGGCATTCGAGTATGTAGGTTCTTACCCCTCCAATTGGTACTTGCCTAAGTTTGAATTGCTTCTTGTCCCAATTCCCCCCAGTGACGACAGCCGGCTCTGTGGCCAGGAGGAGGTTCTGTCCGGCTTTGGCGTCCCATTCCACAGAGTAGGCGACCATGGCTCTCCCCTTGGCTACATGGACTTTGTGGTTTACCGCATCGACTTCCGTGACCACTGGGATGGGCGCCGGTTGTTGCGGGGGTAGTTCGGCTTTGGGTTGGGCGGTTTGCTGGGATTCTTCGGAAGCTCCGAACAGTTTTACTTTTGCATCCCCTTCTCCGGGAGAGATGACCAGTGCAAATGCCAGGAGGGCGGTTCCGGCCACACTTCCCTGTGCTGGGAGGGCAATCGGTATGCCCCTTGGGATTTTATATAAGTGGATGGCAAGCGGGACCAGGATGTGGAGCGACAGCCATGTGGCCAAGAGCGGGGGGAAGTGCTGCGCCCCTCCTGGTTGTGACATCAGCCAGTAAAGGAGGCCGGTCCATCCGGTGCTGGCCAAGACGTTCCCGAGGATCTTTCGCTTCCCTTTGGCTAGTGCCATGCATAGCCCAGCCAGGAGCCCGACCATACTGAGGACTGCCGGCCAAGAGTTGGTCCCGGCCATGAAGTTCCCACTGGCCTCAATTTCTTTGTTTTTGATGGAAACTTGGAGTTGGGCGCCGGAAAGTTGGATCGGGGCGCGGAATTGGAGGCCCGTGTCCGCTTTTTCCATGCTTGGTTCGGAGCCGGGCACCATATCTGCCAAACGGAGGGAGAGGATTAACGAGATCCCGCACAGGGTAATTGCTGCGAATCCGAGTGTGGGGACGGGTTGTTCTCGCCATGTCTTGTTACTTTTCCTTGCAATTTGGATCAGGAGGATTCCGGCCAAACCGCAAAGGAAGGCTCCTGCAATGTATCCGAACGGTCGCCGTCCATTTTCAAAGCTGACTACTTCTTTGAGCCAAGTGAATCCAGTGGGCTCCTTGACTTGTGTAACTTCCGGGGTAATGTTCCCGCCTTGGTACTCAAGCCGGTGGCCAGGCTCCGACGCAAAGCTCCAGTCCGTCAACAGCACAGGGGCTTGAACCGCCGGGGTCGAGATACTAAGTTCAGCAGTATCCGTTTCGGCTCTGGCCAGTTTCAGGTCGACGGTGACCAAGGTGTTCGGATCGGCGTTTTGGGGGAGGGGAAACAAAGTCGCATCTTTCCCGGACACAGGGGTGACTTTTTTCCCGTTGACGCTTGCACCCCATAGCTTTTCGCCCTCTGGAATTTTCACTTCAAGATGGGTCGCTCCCTTGCTTTTGAGCAAATACTGGTGGTTTGTCAGGACTTCCCCCTTGGTGGAGATTTTGGTTTCGAGTTCCGCATAGTCGATGACTTGCGCCAATGTGGCCGACTCAGCATAAGGTTTGATTTTTAAAGTGGCCTCGAATGGGCGGGAGGTAAACTGGTAGCTGGAGAGGATGGGGGCATCGTAGAGCAAGCGGTACTCCGCCGGGATTTCGTCGTGCTCCAACTCGACCAAGGCAGGGGAGAGCTTTTCCTCCTCCGCCGAGGTTTGCCGGTAATAATGCTCGCTCGTGACAATGAGTGTACCTTGTTCGGATTGGGTGCCATTTGGGCGCAGCCCGGAGAAGTCCAGGGCTTCTCCGTGAGGGTTGAAGCGGGAATCGTAAGTTGCCAGGAGGGTGTAGGCACCGCCCTGGGGCGTGTGGAGGGAGACCTTGTAATCATTTCCCTCCCGTTTCCAGTTCCTGACTTCCTGCCCTATAAATTCGACGTTTCCATAGCTTTCCGGGGCGGTGAAACTAAATTCGGAGACCGGTGCGCCAACGATGAAGAAGTTCATAACTGAGCTGCCATAGGCGATGCCTTCCCCTATGGAGAAGAGGTGCAGGCTGTCGACCTGGACAGTGAGGTCGAGCTTGGAGGCATTAAGGTTCAGTTTCCAATTGCTGTCCTTGATCCGGTATGCGAGTTGCAGGCCTGCTGTCTTTTTTGGAAAAAAGGCGGTCGCCACTTCCGTAAGCCCGTTGGCTTTCGTCGCTGACAACCTCAAGCCTTCCGCTGCCGTAACTCCGATGTATCCACGCACTGATTTCACATCTTGCGGTTCGACCCTCGGCAATTCCCAGTCTTCGTCTTTCGGGGAATGGTTTCTCTCCAGTTTCAAACCTAGCAATTGCCTCCCGGACAACGGGGTGCTAAAGACCAAGCGCAGCTTTGATTTACCGGGCTGGCCTTCCTCTGCTGTCACGAAATAATCCCCGAGGTTAGCTGCCTCTAGGGAAGAGACGGAGTAGTCCGAAGGGATGAGGATGTTGAACTCCCTAAGCGGTGCCTCGCGGATATCAAGTTCTAGCTCGCTTTGGAGGATCGTGTCGCTGTCCCCGATGTGGACTGCCTGGATCTCGGACAATGTGATTTCCGGCAAGATGTTGTCTGCCTGGATTTTCAAGGTATAGTCCCCCCCGGAGAAGCGGTAGACGAAGGATTGGGAGGACTCGCCTTGGGGGATATTCTTCGTGCTCCCTACCAAACGCTGGTCCATGGGGAAAAGTTCCGGGGATAATTGGGAAACCCCCATGGCCGAAAGGACTTCCAGCCGCACCGCGCCTTCATTGGAGACCCGCAAGTGCCCGCCGTACCTTACCGCTTCTAATGGCATAAGGCGCATTGGCTCAAATTCCAATGGGAATACCCCAAGGGGCGCCTGGGTATGGACGAGCAGCGAATAATCCTTTGCCTGTGCCTGGTTGAGCTGGACTTCCAGGCCGCGGTAGTCCCCGGGAAGCAATGCGGGGGTGATTTTCCAGCTCAAGATATCCTTTCCCTCTACCCTCACCACTTCCCCAACACCGGCCAGGGCAAACTTCAATACCTTGAGCTCTCCTTGCATGACACTGAGGTTGATCAAGTGCTTTTGACGCAAGAGGCCTGCTGCTGCCGATGCCTCGCAGATCCCTTCCGCTGAATAAAACAACTTTCCCGCCTTTTCGGGTGTTGCTCCCTTCCAGCGCAATTTGAATTCCCCTCCCGGGGCAAGGTAGCTTTCGTAGGCATCCTCGTCTTTCACCGGTTCTGAGGCTCCCGGGAGGTCGATCTGTACATCCGGGGGCAATTTCTCGATCCGTACTTTCCGGAGGGGCGCGCTGAATATTTCGAAGGCAGTGGATTTCCAACTGTCTACCTCAGTCACCTTTGACTGGAATTGGAAGTTGAGCGGGTAAGTCCCCTTTGACTTGAAATCCAGGAAATAGGCGTTGCCTTCCCGTGAGACGTTGTAACGCGCTTTCCCGTCCACCTCCCCGATGGCAACTTGTCCGGACACCACTTTCAAACGCCCTCCGTTGCGACCCTGGATTTCCACAGTTCCTGAGAGGGTAAAGGCCATTCCCCCCTCGGTGGCTTCTCCTTTGAGCAGGAAATCCGTGAGGGCAGGCGGGGGTTCCGGGACGGTTTTTGCCAACATGCACAGCGGAAGGCAAAAGTAGGCGGTCAGGGGACGGATGCATTGATGTATGTACGTATTCATGGCTCTGGGAGTGTGCGGTAAGTATGGGGGAGAGACTGCTCTGGATAGTCAGGCGGAGGTAAAAGGAGTGTCAGGGATTTGTGATAGGGCTTTCATCGCGCTCCCCCTGCGGTCCGTACCATTTGTTGAAGTTCCCTGACTGGGGAGTTGGCTGGGAATTGGTCTTCCAGGCCAGTAAGCCATTGCTGGAGCTTTGGGAGTTCCACATCCCCCGCAAAGGGGCTTCTGCCCAACCATTCGGCAAAGAGGGAAGCAGAGGCGGCGAGTTTCATGGAGGGGGTGGATTCGTCCAGGGCGGGTATGTTGTACCTGTAGGGCAGGAGCCATGAGGTTTCTTTGTATTCCCCGGTTGCCGGTTCCCGGTAACGGACATGGACGATCCCGACCGGGCCGGATCCTTGCGGGTCGGTTTGGACAACGTAGATGGCATTCCCGGATTCCGCCGCCCCAATTTCTGCTGCGTCGACGGAGTTATCCCGGAAGTCCTCCTTCTTGAGTTGGTGGCGGAGGTAGCCGACCTGGCGGTGCGTCTTGACCCGCTTAGGGTTGAACTCAACTTGCACTTTCACATCGGCGGCGGCGAGTTTGAGCGCACCAGCCAGTTTCTTGGCGAAATCGCGATCCACGTCCGCTGGGGAGTTGAGGAAGGCATAGCGGCCATCTCCATTGCGGGCGAGGGCTTCCATCAGGTTGTCGTTATAACCATCCCAACCAATCCCGAAGCAGTCCAGTGCGATGGCTTTTTTCCGGTTGGCCTCGACCGTCTGTTTCAAACTGTCCGGTACGACCTCGCCGAGGTTTGCCGCGCCGTCGGTCAGGAGGATTACGCGGTTGTTTCCGTCCGGAATAAAGTGCTTGGCCGCAGTGTCGTAGGCCAGGGCAAGGGCGGCTTCGATGTTGGTCCCGCCTTCGGGGACAAGGGCATCGTAGTTGGCCAACTTCTGAGAGGCGGATTGGCCGGTTTGGCCATCCATCCAGAGCCTTGGGGTGCGGGCAAAGGCGATGACGCTCACTTTGTCCTGCGGATGAAGTTGGGTGGACAGCACCTTGAGGGCTTCCTTGAGGATGGCGACACGGTCGGCCCGCTCCATGGAGCCGGAGTTATCAATCGCGAGGACAAGGTTCAGGGGTTGCCCGCCTTGCCGGCCTTCTGCGGAGGTTTGGATGGAGAAGCGGACGAGGTCTCGGTTGTGGGCGAAGGGATGGCGTGCCCTGTCCCAGGCAAAGGCGAGGGGATTGCCGGTCGCAGGTGCCGGGTCGCGGTAATCGAAAGCGTTAATGAACTCCTCCGCCCTGACGATATGGAACGGCGGGAGCTGGCCGTTGAGCAAGCTGGCTTGGCAAAGCCTGAAGGAGGCATCCGTGACGTTAAGGGAAAAGGTCGAGAAGGGATTGTCGTCCGTATCGACTTCCGGCTTTGGCTGGGGAAGTTCGATGGGGACTTCCTTGGCCAAATCGTCCATGATCGCCTTCCGTTCCCTTTCCCCTTTCGCCACTGCTTTTCCGTTCGCGATGGTGAAGTCCTCGAATTTGGCTTGGTCAAAGGCCTGGGCCACCGTCTTTTCTGCATCTTCCAGGACCAATTTATCGCCTTTCAATTTATTTAACCCCTCGAGCGCAAAGCGTCCATCGATGTCTTTACCCAAGAACAAATTCCCATTGGGTGCAGCGGGATCCGACGTGGCATCATCGGAATCGGCAAAAGGCGCGGGGGGAGAAGTCTCCATCTCTGCGGCCTTCGGGTCCTGAAACTTCAATTCCCGTCCTTCTGTCCCAGGGACTTGACGGGCGTTGCCATAGATAGCGCCGTGGTTTGCAGTTGGTTCAGGAAGGGCGGAAATGAGGCCGTCCACTTCATTGATGTCCCTTTCGCGCTGCTTCTTGGTTTTGCTACCGTCAGCACGGTAAATCCCACTAGTCGGGCGGGATGTCACGGAGGGAACATTGGCAAGTTCCCTGGCTGGTGCTTCAATACTAACTGGGGTCTTGGATTGCCCGTCTTGGAGGGTGGGGCCTGTGGAGGGGGGCACGCTGAACCCGCTGTCAAACCGGCTGGAAAAACTCTCCCCGGCGACGACTATCCCTCGGGCAACCTCGGAATTGGAGGACAAGGAGGTGGTCATCTGTCCTGAACCCTTTTCGGGTGGCAGCTCAGCGGAAACTGGATTGTTGAGGGTTTCTCCAGAAGGAGCCGGCAACCTCTGTGTCAGTTCATAAGTTCCCCGGATCGAGGCGGCGGACTCGAATGATTCTTTTGCACGGGAAAAATTGGATACTGGGGAGTCCGTCGGGGCAACAGGTGCTGACTTCGGAGCGGGGGCTTGTGCGGTGACCAGGAGATCTTTTGCTGGGACTGGCCGGCTGGCCGGAGCGGTAACCACGACCGGGGCGGACATGGGTTTGGAAGGCTGGGCCGAACCGGACGCAATCTTTTCACCCTCCTGCCCGAACTTCCTTCGGTCCGCAGCCAAGTTGGCATCGGCCGCGGTGGCTTTATGGACTTTGGAAAGGAAAGCAGGCTCGGCTTCCATTGCTGGGGCAGGAGTTTCAGGTGCTTTGGTTGCCGACGATTCCGTAGGTGAGTCGCCAGCATTCAAATTGCCGGGAAGGATGGGCGGCGCTACAGAAGTTGTCGGCGGGATACCTTGAGCCAGGTTCAGGGCAGGGCGGCTTGGGGTGGCCGGTTTAGGAGCGTCTGGTGCCGGGGCATTGTCCGCAAAGGAACCCAACCTACCGCCCTTCCTTCCGCTTCCAGAGGCAGTTTGGGCGGGTGCTTCCATTGGGCGCGCTTTCTGCAGCGCCTCCTCCTTGATCGATTTGGAAAGTTCACGGGGCTTCATCTCCATTTGTTTAGAGGATTTTTCGAATTCCTCCCCGGCACCGACCTGGGCCTGGAGGCGGATGGTATCCACCACCTCTGTCTGGATTTCCAGTTGCTTTTCATTGTTAGCTTCCAGACGGCTGAGGATTTCGCCTGAGATGGTGGAAACTTCAGGTAACCGTTTAGCCGCCAGGGCTCCTGATTCCTCATTTTTGAAGTCCAACCCAAGTCTGTCCCCATTTTTGTCAGAGGATCCAGGGCCAACCTTCGAGTCAAGGGAAAGAGACCGGTTGGCATCGAAGAATTCCTCCGTTTTGCCTTCTATGGAATCCGTTTCAGGATGATCCCCAATAGTGGCTTTGTCGGCGGCTAGGCTGTTGGGCATCGGAGCATGTTTTCTCTCAAAACTCTGGTTAAATATTGCTTCACTCTCCTCCTCGGCGACGCCCCGATCTTCCATTCTTCTTGATTCGTCCCGGACGGCCGGCATCTGCGTTGACATGGCGACCCGGCTTTCCTTCTGTTGGTCAAGGAACTTGGGGAACCAGACCCCGCCCAGGAGGATGGCCATGCTGGCTGCGAGTCCGACGGGTAGCATCGGGTGGACTTTGTCCATGAAATTTGGTCGGATAACGTTATCTTTCCCTTTCGGACCTTCCCCTTCTAATGTGCCATTAGTGAGTTCGCTCCATAGCTTGGCAATACCTTCGCGGCGCTCGCCTGAAAGGCCGGGCATCCCGTCTTCCCCAGCGGGCCAGAGGGATTGGGCGGCTTCCCCGGCCAGGCCGAGGGTCTTTTTCATTTGTGCCTTGTAGGCTTGCAGTCCGGTGTCTTGGGAAAGGATTTCTTCGACGGCGGCCTTTTCAGCTATGTCCGCTTCGCCGAGCAATACGGATAACACCCGCATCTCCAACTGCTCCCGGGCAGTCGGTTCTGGCCTAGGATCCATGGGTTCCTGTGGTTCGTCGCTCATTGTTTTTCTAGGTTCAGGGGGTAACTCCGTTGCGTTCCATCTCCATCGCGAGGTCTTTTAAGGCGTGGTGCAGTTTGAAGCCGACATTCCCGACGGACAGGCCGGTGCGGACGCTTATTTCTTTATAGGAGAGTTCTTCCACGAATTTGAGCCTGACGATTTTCCTGGCGAGTTCGTCCAATGAATTGAGGCATAGCATGGCCAATCCTACATTTTCCAAGTGCTCGATTTGCTCGTCCGGCAAAGGGGCTTCGTCCACAGGTTCTGCAATGCCGTCGCGGATCCCTTGGTTGTCATCGGGGTCGCCTTCCTGCCTGAATTGCAGGACGCGGTTGAATTTGCGATGGTGGTTCATGGCGAGGTTGTGGACGGTGCGGTAAAGCCAGGGGCGGGGTTGTTGGACTTCGGCGAGCCGTGGGTGGAGGCGGAGGAAAGCGTCCTGGACTAGATCCTGGGCGGTATCCGAGTTTTGAACCAGTTTGTGTGCATACAGCAGCAACGGCGATTCCAACTCCTCAAAGAGTTCCTTGAGCGTCGGAGCCTGCGGCGTGCTGGTTTGGACTGGTTCCTCCACGGCGAGGTTCATGCAATATAATCGCGGGCGGCGTTCCTGTTTTCGGGTTGTCAGTTATGGGGTTCCATATCCCCAAGACAACCCGCAACGGTAACCCTTAGATATTTTTTGAAAAAATGCGCGGTCGACCTCTTCCTCCACTCCGTCAATCAACGGCTTGGTGGAGGATTTGTGCAGTATTTGGATTGGATGGATCTTCTACAAACTTGTATCTGGTTCGATTCAATCGTGACGCTTAGAATTTTTAAAACGGGAACAGGCAGGAATGCGCATATTCTGCTGTTCAATATTTTTTACCCGACGCCATAATTCCGCTAAGAATCGTTACGTGGTGACAGGTTTTCGTATTTTGCCGGTTTTTTGGCAAAAATTGTTTTGGGAAGGCCGGGGTTATGTTTGCCGCCTTGCACTCTTGAATAACCGGATGGCGACTTGGCCGAGGGCGTAGGCTAGGAGGGGAAGCAGGATCCAAAAGATGAGTTTTTCGGTGGTTTTGGCAAAGACTTCGGGACTGGTTTGGGCAGTGGTCTTGAGACCTTCCTGGAGACCGTCTGAGACTTGGTAGGAACCGATGACCATGGCGGTGACCAGCCCAGTTGCTAGGATTTGCTTGGCCGGGAGTTTGGCCAGAAATTCCGCACCGCCCTCCATGTACCTCTCGAAGAGGAGTGCTGTGGTGGCCGGGGAATCGGCTTTGGTAGCGAGGCCTGCGAGTTTGGCGATGTCTTCGGGCGGGGCTTTGCGGGCAAGGTTGCGTACGGCGTCATCCCCGAAATGGGTGGCGAGGGTTTTGGCCAGTCCTGGGTTCTTAGCTTCTATTTCAAGGACTTCTGTGCCGATTCGGCGTGTCAGGGGCAGGAGTTCGTCCGTACGGGTGGCCAGTAGGCGTGCTGCTTCGGGGACTTTGGCACTGAAGATCCATACGTCGTCGCCGTGTTTGGCCGCTACTTCAATTAGTTCAACGCCTCCTGTTCGGGCGGCGTCCAGGACTTGGTGGCCGTGTTTGAGGGCAGCATTGTCGAGTTGCTTGAGCGCGAGGATGCGAGTTTCGGAAGGGAGGGACCTCCCGCTGACTTTTGCCGCCATTTCCAGCACGTTGTTCAATGTTCCTGCCGCAATCCTGGCCACAGGGGCTACTTGAGCCTGGAGGGGATTCGCCATCTGAGCCATGGCCAGAGGGAATAGGCGAACCTGCCAGGGTATCCGGGCTATCGCCTGGAGGGATACCTTGGACAGGGTGGTGGAGCATTTGAAAAGCAATGCAGATGCGCTGATGGGGCGGTTCCACTGCGTGGGAGGTTTCATTTTAGCGAGGCAGGGTAGTGCCGGCGATGGCGCGGTTGGCAGGGGTACCAAGGGCGGTGGCCACAAGGTTTTGGTTTTGTTCGTTGTGGCGGTCCAGGCTCTCTTGGATGCATTGGTAAAGACTTTGTCGGATTTGAGCTTGGGTATTGTCGAGGGAGTCGTTGAGCTGGCGCTCCAGTTTCCTTTTGAGGACAAACTGGGCTTTGTGGAGGTCGTAGCCACTCCAGATCGCACCACCAAGTTCGAGCCCAACTAGCACGGCTTCCCCGAACGGAAATGGCCCGTCCGCTACGGAAGCCGCCGACCCGATACCTGTGGCGGTGGCCATCCTTCCGGAAATGTGGCCCAGGACGTTCTTGGAGAGCGTCATTGTGGGCTTGAGGAAGGCTGCGGTCAGGCCTGTGCCGAGGAGCCCGGTTGTCGTGAGGGTGGAAATGTGGGCGGTTTGTTGCTGGAAACTTTGTTCGTTCCTACGGAATTCCAAGAGCAGGTTTTCTGCGGAGTGGTTGCTGGGCATTTCCAGGGTTTCGGCATAGGAGAGGATACTGGAGGCGAGCTGGGTGGACTCGGTGTTGAGTTGGTCTTCAAAGGCAAAGATTCCGCCTTCCATGTCGGACAGCAGGTCAAGAAGGGGCTCTTCCAAAACTGGCCTGAAACGGTATTCTAGATAGATTGGGAACTCTGCGCCGCCAGTGACTTTGTCCCGGGTCATGAGCCAGGCCAAGTTGGTCGTGCCTTGGAGGGATGCCACTTCTTCGAGAAGGGCGGGCAGTTTGCGGCGGATGCTGGCGATCCTGTTTTCCAACTCGGTTTCCATTTCCGACGCGCAGCCCAGGGCGTAGGATTGGTTGGTGTTTCCGGCATGGCGAAGGAGGTTGCTGCACTCTGCTTCGAGGCGTTCTTGCCATTCGGGGTCGAATAGGGGTTCCTGGAGCCTTTCGTCCAAGATTACCACTTCCGGGATGGAGGCATGCTTTGGTCTGTATGCGATGTATCCGCAAATGCCGATGGCCAAAAGGAGCAAGGCCAGCCCGGATTTGTCCTTTGCGTTCATGTGGGTTTTGTGACCTTTCGGAGGAGGTTCTCGTTCAATCCAAAAGCCCCCTGGGTGAAGGGCTCCCGTTTTTGTTGTCTCAATACAATAACGTGGAAAAGACGTTATTTATTACAACTATTAGTGGGACGTGGCAACCCCCAACTCGTCCTCGTCGTGAAGGTAGTCCTTCGATTTGTAACGCCTAGCCATCGGGATGAAGAGTAGCGAGGCGAAAAGCATGGCGACCGCCCAAGCCCAGATTTCCTCTGTCCTGTCAAGTTTCCCCCCCAGCCATTTGGTCACTGCGGAGGTAAGAAGGTTCCCCATGGAGACGGCCAGAAGGTACATGGAGAGGATGAAGGACTTCATCTGCTTCGGGGATTGGGTGTAGCAGAACTCCAGCCCCGTAATGGAGACCATGATTTCCCCGGAGGTCATGGCGGCACAGGCCAGGATTTGCCACCCGATGTTGGGCTTGTACCCTGCAGCCAAGGCCATGTCCACACTGCCGATGATAGCGAAGGACAAGGTGGCAAGGAAGAGACCGATCCCGATTTTCCGGAGGGGTGTCAGGTGAAAGAATTTGTCGATTGCTGGGTAGATTGCCCTGTTGAATACCGGGATCAGCAACAGGATGAACAAGGGGTTGACCACTGCGTTGATATGTTCCGGGAACAGTTCGATCCCGAGTAAGGGCAGGACGCGGTCTAGCTCCTTGGCTTGGTAAAACCAGGTTGAGCCCATTTGGTCGAACAGGCTCCAAAAGAGGATGATGAAAACGACAACCATACTAATCCGACCCATGGCGCGGATGCCTTCGCCGGTGAAGGTTTCCCTGAAGTAGTCGCGTGGGTCTTTCGGGGGTTGGATGTGGATGAATTTATTTCGGCCCATCCAAAAAACCAATGTCGCCAGAGCCATCAAAACCCCCGGCACCCCGAACGCCCAGTGTGGCCCGAACAGGATTTCCCCTTGGGACTTTTCACCGACCAGGAAGGAAATCCACCCAGGAACCTTTTCTCCGGCTGTCGCCCTGAGCAACCAGGGGGTCAATATGCCACTGGCGAATGCGCCTAGGTTGATTGAGAGGTAGAACCATGTGTAGACCTTCGGGAGCCAATGGGCGTTGGTCTTCCCGAACTGGTCCCCTACATGGGCGGAGACACAGGGTTTGATCCCCCCGGAACCCAGCGCGACAAGCCCAAGCCCGAGGAACAACCAAGTGTGGGTGTTGCCAGTTACCCCCATGAAGGCCAGGCAGGCATGCCCGGCGCAGTAAACCAGCGAAAGGGCCAGGATCGTTCGGTATTTCCCCAACCAAGTGTCTGCGATCAAACCACCAAGTAGCGGGGTGAAGTAGGCGGCGGAAATGAACAGGTGGAAATACTCCTTCGCCTGGTCCTCCGAAAAAAGGTCCAATGCCCCGCCTGGCTGGGCGAGGAATGTCGTCATGAACACCACCAGGATCCCGCGCATCCCGTAGAACGAGAAACGTTCGGCGGCCTCGTTCCCGACAATGTAAGGGATGCCGCCAGGGAGATCCTTGGTCTTAATTGGTGCTGTGAGGTATTTGGCCATCTGGGGGGCAAAGTTCGCCGTTCTGGAGGAGGCTCAAGACTTTTTTTGGTTTTTCTTGCCGAGGGGGAGTTTGAGCGGCCTTGTGTCTTCGGGAACCTTTAGTTCCTTACGCAGGCGTACCAATTCCTTTTTCAACTTTTGCACCGTTTCCGCATAGGCCTGATCGCCATAGACGCTCTTGCGCTCGGTCGGGTCTTTCTTGAGGTCGTAGAGTTCCCATTCGTCGATCCCGTAGAAACGGATGAGTTTGTGGGAATCCGTGCGGATCCCGTCGTGGCGACGGACGCTGTGTGCGCCGGGAAATTCGTAGTAGTGGTAGTAGAAGGATTTTCGCCAGTCCGCAGGGGTTACCCCTTTGAGCAAGGGGAGGAAACTGTGGCCTTGGAATTCCTTTGGGGTCTTGGCCGCGGCACCCGCAATGTCGAGGAAGGTGGGGGCGAAGTCCACATTGGAGACCATGTCAGCGTTGGTGGAACCGGGACGGACGACCCCCGGCCAGCGGACTAGCAGGGGCATTGTCAGCGAGTATTCGTAAAACCAGCGTTTGTCGAACCAGCCGTTCTCCCCCAGGAACCAGCCTTGGTCCGAGGAGTAGACGACCACGGTGTCACCAGCCAACCCCGTTTCGTCCAAGTAGTCCAGGATCCGGCCAACATTGTCGTCCACGGAGGCGACGCAGCGGAGGTAGTCCTTGATATAGCGTTGGTATTTCCAACGGATGAGGTCGTCGCCCTCCAGGTTGGCCTTGCGGAAGGCTTGGTTCTTGGGTCCATAGGCGGCATTCCAGGCATCCAACTGTTCCGGGGTGAGGTTTTTGGGAGGGGTCAGTTTGAGGTCGTATTCATTGAGGTTGGTTTTGATTTCCATCGCCTGGGAACGGGCGGCGGTACCACGGCCTTCATAATCGTCAAAAAGGGTGTCAGGCTCGGGGATGGTGACATCGTCGTAAAGGTGGAGGTACTTCGGTGCGGGTTGCCAATTACGGTGGGGCGCCTTGTGTTGGTACATGAGTAGGAACGGCTTGTCCTTCTTACGCCCATCCTTGAGCCAATCGAGGGCGAGGTCGGTGATGATGTCGGTCGTGTAACCGGTGTGCTGGGTCTTTTCCCCGTTTTTCAGCATGGGCGGATTGTAATAGGGGCCTTGGCCGATGAGGACTTCAGAGTA
Organism: Opitutia bacterium; assembly: GCA_038125285.1. Lineage (GTDB taxonomy): Bacteria > Verrucomicrobiota > Verrucomicrobiia > Opitutales > JABJCN01 > JAYPDO01. The sequence continues at coordinate 15,728 of JAYPDO010000030.1, read as the reverse complement.
GTCGAACCCTGTCGGCTGGGTCTTCAAGTGCCACTTGCCGATCATGCCCGTCTGGTAGCCTTCCTTTTGCAGGAGCTTGGCAAAGTTCTGTTGTGCCCCGTCAAATTGTTCACGGTTGGTTATGACCCCGTTGAGGTGGCTGTACTTTCCGGTCAGGATGACTGCACGGCTCGGGGCGCAAATGGAGTTGGTGACCAGGCAATGGTCAAAACGCATCCCCTCGCGGGCAATCCTGTCCAAATTCGGTGTCCGGTTGATTTTCGAGCCATAGGCACTGATGGCGAGAGGGGAGTGGTCGTCCGTAAAGATGAAGAGGATGTTCGGACGTTTGGGGGCTGCGGAAACCAGCAAGGGCAAGGCGAATACCAGGGGTATTGGCAGGATGTTATTCATGATGATCCAAGTTTTGTAAAAGTTCGACAAATCCCGGAACATGCCCAACACACCTTCCAATCCAAGAGAAAAACCCCGTTGTTCGCTCAATTGGTTATGCGTAGCCTGGCATTCTGTTTGTTCTGTATGCCCTCTATTTACATGGGAATGGATCCAATCAATTGTGCCCAGTTTCCTTAGCGGTTCCCGGGAGGTTGCCGTAGTTTCGGTAAAAGACATTGAGGGAAATCCATTGCTGAATGTTATCTGCCGGGATTCTTGCTTGTTCTTTGTTGATCCCAGGCCATTGCATGTGCAGGTGGTGGAGTTTCATTCAGAGCGGGTAAGGTTTCCAAAGGCACTGATGTGCCCTAGCCCACGCATGTTTCCTGGCGGGAAAGTTGCGCTTGGTCTGCTTGGATTGCTCTCCAGTTACCAGGACACGGTACCGTGTCCTGGAAGGATTGTACTGAACACCGTGGTTATTATAATTTCACGCCAAGTAACGCCAGGGCGTTGTGGAGGCCTGGATCCTGGGGATGGCCGTTGTAGAGAACCTTGCCTTCGTGGGAAATCAGGATCATCCGGGGGATGGAGTCGATCTCCAGGGGGCCGCTAAAGGGGCCGTCCTCCGGCTCGACAAGCCAAGGAAAATCCACTTCCAGCTTTTTGCGGGTTCTCTCTGCGGTGGCCGGTTCGGCCTCGGTGTTCATACCGGCCACGACGATCCCTTGCGGTGCAAGGGCGGCGGCCTTCTTCTTGAGTTCCGGCATCAGCGCCATGCAGGGGCCACACCAGGATGCCCAGAAGTCCAGGAGGACGGCTTTCTTGCCCTCGGTCAATTTTGCCAGGGTGGTCGTCCCTCCGTTGGAAAGTGCGATGGGTAGGTCCATCGGGATCTTGATTTTGGAGTAATCGACGTTGGTTTCCTCGACGTCGAGCCCGGCAGTTGCGTTACCAGTGCCCATGGCTGCCTTCGCCATCTTTTCCCCGAAGTCGGTGATCGCCTTGATCGATGCATAGGATGCCTCGATGTTTGAGTCTACCTTATTTCCCTTGGCCGTGACGAGGATGGGCCAGGAACCGACTTCTAGTGCCTCGAACTCCTTCATGATCGGGTTCTCTTCCCCTTTTCCCCCGATAGACGACACGATCCCCATGAACATTAGCATGTAGGGCTTCACGTTGAAATCCGCCTTCATGAATTCCCCCTTGGCCAGTTTTGTAGATAGGGGATTTTCCGCCTTTTGCCCGTCGATTTGCTTTTTCAGCAATGCCTCGAACCCTTCCTTGCTAGTGGACATGAGCATCAGCTTGTCTTTGACGGTCGCGTAATAGCCGAACTCCGCGCTTTCCAATTCCTTCTCTTCCCCAGCAGGTACCAGCTCGATTTCCGCCTTGGGTATGGGTTGAATGAAATATATGCAAGGGACACCGGCTATCTCGACCTTTTTCATCCCGATCTTCTTGTCCGCAAGGTTCTTTTCCATGAATGCCACCGACGGCGCGAACATCTCCTCCAAGCCTGGAGTGGCCGCAAGCAACTTCATAAACTTTATCCCCATTTCCTGCTCCTTCTGCTGGAACTCCATCAGTTTTTCAAAGGTCATGTCCATGGGTAGCACCATGCTGAAATCCGGCTTCGGAGTCATCCCGTTCATGCCAAAGGACATGTTCATCCCCCCGGAGAGGGTTTCGGGGAACATTTTCTCAGATTCCGCCATGTACTCTTTGGCGTATTTGAAGAACTCGGCCATATCGCCGCCAATTGAAGGTTCCAGCTTGGCAAGGATGTTGCGGAAGTAGCTGAAATAATCCTTCGTCCCGTAGGCAAACGTCCCGCTTATCAAGCCTTCCCTGCCAAGGTAGGCCGCGGAAGGAACCTCAGCGCCCGGCGCTTTGAAGGCTTTGGACAATTCGCTGCCAGGCCGCAGGCCGATGCCGTATTGCAACGTTAAGGCAGTGTTCCCGATGCCCATGGAAAAGCCCACGGTTTCGATGTCCGACAATTCGGCAATGCCGACTTCAATCAAACCTGCCGCCGCCTTGGCTTGGGCTTTGTCCTCGATCTTGTTGGCCTTGTCCTTCAATTGCTGGATCGACTCCTTGATGAACGCATTGGCCAGGAACGGGGTTGTCTGGAAGCCGCTTTCAATCTCCTTGGTGACCTTTGCGTCGGTGAACTTCGCCAGTGGGCTGAGGTCGCCAATTTTCTTGAGTGCCTCCGGGTGGTTGGTCAGGACTGTCCAGCCCGCATGTTCGCTTTGTGCCAAGGACATGTTCTTTACCAAAAGGGCCGGGACAGGGCTCTCTTTGGTGACTTTGAGCAGGACCACGAAGGTCGGCTCGTCATCATCATTGAAGTCGTTGAAAAAGAAGATCCCCGTATTGGCATTGGGGTCGAAGGAAGCAAAAGTCGGGTCGCCCAGGGCCATCCCCATGCCTGCTGTGACCATCATCGTTTGTGGTCCCGGCTTGATCGCCTGCAGCGCTTGGCCGAGCTTGGTGACGGTCTGCTGGATTGGGCCGATCTTTGTGTAGGCAAAGGGCTGGATTGATGAATCTGCAAGGGTCGGCAAAGCAGGGAAAAGCGGGGAAGTTGAGCAAGCGAAAGCCGTTAGGACGGTGAGCGACAGTTTTTTCATAATGGATAAGAGGTGGTGGGGTTTCGAGCCTGGGGCGAAAAAGGGCGCGCATGTTCATGGGGTTGCCTCGGGGAAGCAATCTGTTTTTGAGTATCCGCACAGAATTTCAAATGAGAGTCAAATGATCGGATTATTCGATGGACTTGGCAAACGCGCCGCCGATGCCTTCGCCAAGGCAAAATGGACCTTTTCTGCCCTCACCGGTACTGAAGAGGAAGCACTGGCCGCCGAGCAGGGGTTGGGAAGCCAGATGGCCGCCGGATTCCTTGAGGAGTATTCCCTGGTCAATGATGGCGAAGCCGTGGCACATTTCCGGGAAGTGGCCAGCCAGCTCGTCAAATGCCTGACGGACACCAGGCGAAAATACCAGTTCGGCTGTTTTGTTTGCGGTGCGCCCCAGACCGTCGCCTTCCCCGGCGGATACATTTTCGTTTCCCTCGAACTCCTTGCCCAATGCGATGGCGATCCCGACATCGTCGCGGCCATCATTGGCCACGAAATTGGCCACATCGTAAAAAACCACGCCTTCGACCGTGCCATGGCCTCCCAATTCGTCCGTATGATCTCGGCGGGCGCAATGGTGGGCGGGCCGCTCAAACACACCATCCTCGGGGCTGTCGGCCAATGGCTGGACAAAGGCTATGGCCAGGACCAGGAACAGGAAGCCGACCAATTTGCCGCCCGCCTTGCCCATGCGGCCGGTTACCATCCCGCCGGACTCATCCGGTTCTTAACCCGACTTGCCCCGGAAGTCATGGCCGGGCCTTATTGGGAATCCCATCCGCCCCCTAACCAACGTGCCCAAGCCCTCCGTGGGGCGTTTTGACGTTTCAGCTTAGGTCGAGCGGGCCGTGTTCGGAGAGTTGGGGGTTGCCGAAGGTTTGGAGGTTGTGGCCGAAGGCGTGGGCGAGGGAAAGGAGGAGGCGGTTGTGGGCTTCGCCTTTTAGGTCGAGGGCTTGCCCGGTGCGGATTCCAGGGGCGCTGCCGACGAGGGTGAAGGGGATGTTGTCAAGGGTGTGGCTGTTGCCTTTGCCCAGCTCGTTGCCCCAGAGGATGAGGGTGTTGTCCAGAAGGTTGCCTTCGCCATGGGGATCCGGGGTTTCGGCTAGGCGCTGAACGAGGTAGGCGAGTTCGCCGGCGAACCAAGTATTGATCTGGGTGAGCCATTGGAAGGCGTCGAGGTCCTTGTCCGGCTTGTGGGAGAGGGTGTGGTGGCTTTCCTGGATGTTGAGCCAGCCCATGCGGGCCTGGCCGACGGATTTGGTGTACTGGAGGGTGGCGACACGGGCGAAATCGTGGGTGAAGCTATTGACCAGGAGGTCGACTTGCATGCGGCTGAGCTGGGGGAGGTTGTCGTTTTGGTTGTCAACGCCTTCCTGGAGGGCGGGGCCTTTGGTGGCCTGGCCTTTCCCGGCTTCGAACTCTTTTTCCATTTCGCGGACGAGTTGCATGTGGTTGCCGAGCAGCTCGCGGTCTTCTTTGGCGAGTTTGCCGGAGAGGGATTTGAGGTCTTGGTGGACTTCGTCGAGAATGCTAAGGATGTCCTCCCGTTCGCGGAACTGTCCGTAAAGTTTGCGGTACATTTGGTAGGGGTCGTCAGTGGGGGCGACGGGCTGGTTTGGCCCTGCGTAGGACATGCGAGTCCAGGGGTCGGCACGGTCGGATACGCCGACCCCGAATTCGAGCGAGCCGAAGCGGGTCCGGGTCTTGGGATCGTTTTGTAGGAAGTTTTTGATCTCCTGGTCGATAGAGATGCCCTTTGCCCAGCCCGCCGGGGTGTCGGAGCCGCCTTGGACGTTGCCGGGGAAGAGTTCAGTGCCCGTGAGGAGGCAGCTCATGCCGCGCATGTGGCGGTCGCCGTCGCCCTTGATTTTATTGTGGATGCCTTTGAGCTGGAGGACGTGGGATTTCCAGGGTTGGAGAGGTTCGAGGATTTCGCTTAGCTTGAAGTCGCCACCTTCCCCTTCCGGCCAATATTTGGAAGGGATGGTGCCGTTGGGGCTGAACATGATGACGAGGCGTTGGCGGCGGCCGCAGGCCGATCCGTAGCCGAGGCTGGGGAGCCCGGTGAGAAAGGGGAGGGCGGCGGGCGTGACGCCTAGCTTGCGGAGGAAATCCCGGCGGTTTTGTGTCGGTTTCATGGCTTTTGGGGGAGGTCGGGCATCTGGGCGTAGAGGACGGCTGCCGCTACGATGAGTTCGCGTAGGTTAAATTTGTTATCCACGAAGGATTGGTGGAGTTTGCTATAGGCTTCCGAGCCGAAGGCTTCGATGGGTTGCTTCGTATAGTATTGGAAGAGTTGTTTGACAAAGGCTTTTTGTGCTGAGGGGCTGCTAATGGCTAAACCGGCGATGTCCTTTGCACTGGAGATGACGAGGGTCTTCCCGGTTTCTGTAGTGTAAGGGGCTTGGGTGTCGATGGCCTTGTCGCCCAGGGTTTTGCGGTAGCGGCCCACGGCGTCGAAGTTTTCGAGGGTGAAGCCGAGGGGGTTGATGATGGAGTGGCAGCCTTGGCAGTTTTTGGGGCTGGTGAGCTTTTCGATTTTCTCACGGAGGGTGAGGTGCCCTGGGAATTTGTCTTCTTCGAATTCGACGGCTTCCGGCGGCGGTTGGAGGCGGCGGCCAAGGACTTTGCGGGTGAGGAATACTCCCCGGTGGATCGGCGAGCTGGTGCGGGCATAGGCGAACTGGGCGAGGAGGTAGGGATGGGTCAGGAGGCCTGCGCGTTGGCCTGGGTCGAGGGGGATGGGCTCGAAGGCGGTTGGGTTGCCTTTGAATTCAGAACCGGGCAGGTAGTAACCGGCCAGGCGTTGGTTCGCATAGAAGTAATCGGCCTGGAGGAGTTGCCGGAAATCGGCTTCCTCGGTTTCCCATGCGATGTGGCGGATGAAGTCCTGGAGGGAAGTGCGGAGGTCAGCCACTACGGCTGCGTCGAAGCCCGGGTAGGTTTCCTTGTCTTTGGCGAGTTGGACGGTGTTGTGGAGGTCGAGCCAGTGGTAGAAGAAATCCTGGAGCTTGGTCTTGGCGGATTCGTTTCCGAGCATGCGGCGGGCTTGTTCCTGGAGGATTTTCGGGTTGTCGAGGAGCTTCCTGTCCGCGAGGCCGAGGATGCCTTTGTCCGGCAGGGAGTCGTTGAGGGCGAGGGAGAGGCGGCTGGCGACGGAGTAGTGGTCTGTCGGGGTGTCCAGGAGGTTTGGGTAGAGGAAGGAGGGTGAGGAGAAGGTTAGCAGGAGGCTGCGTTTAACGGCGTCGGCAGGGGCCGGGAAAGAGGAGAAGGGGGCTTGGATGTATTTTTCCTGTTGTTCTGGTGCCAGCGGGTGCCGGAAGGCGAGGGTGGCGGCAGTTTCGCAAAACTTGCGGGCTTTTTCCGTGTAATCCTTGTCTTCGGGTTTCCCGGGGACGAAGCGGCGGAGGTTTTCGATTACGTAGTCCGCGGCTTCGAGTGCTGCGAAGGCCGCGGCTTCGGACCATTTCCTGGAGACGAGGGTGCCCCGGGGGTAGCCTCCGCTGGTGTCGTCCGGCGGGAAGGGGGTGGTGGGGACGAAGGTGGCGCGGTAGCGGTTGGGGACGAGGTTGCGTTCCGGGATGATTTGTTTGGTGCCGTGTGGCGGTGTCCAGAGGAGGTGGATGGAGGCGGTCTTGCCTTTGAAATTAAAGTAGTCGATGCGGATGGGGTACAGGCGGCCCGCAAGGAGGCGGATGCGGGCGGAGTGTTCGGCCATGATACCGGAGGCGACCCACCCATCTATGAGTTTCTTGTCGTCCTCTTCGTTGAGCCAGAGGCGGCAACCGTTTTCACTGTGGAGGGAAATCTCGTACCATCCGGTTTCTTCGGCCAGGAGGGAGCCTTGCCAGCGCACGGAGAAGGCATCCTGCCCGAGTTTGCCTTCTTCGGGGGCATTTTCCCCGTAGTCGAAACGGATGGACGGATCCACCCTTTCGATGGTTATTTTCCCGGTGTTGAAGTTGCGGTCGTTGAAGTAGGTTCCTTGGAGGCCGCGTTCCTTGGGAACCTGGACCAGTCCGCCGCGTAGGTTGGCCAGGACGTCGGAGAGGGATTCTTCGATTTGGCGGGAAGTGAGGTGGGAAGGTGTGGTCCTGGGGGGATTGATTCGGAGCCAGGCCTCGGGCGAGTAGAAAGCGCCGAACATGTAGTGGGCCACATCCTGTGCATCTTTGCAGACACAGTCTCCAGGCTTTTCCTCCGGCATGTTTTTGTCGATATATGAGGCGAGTTTGTGGATGGGCCAGTCCCCTGTGAGGGGATCCTTGTACGCCTCCTTCACGCCTTGCCCCATGGGGCCGTGGCATTGTGCGCATTGCTTATCCCAGACGTTCTTCCCGTTTTCGAGGTTTTCTGCGGCCTGGGTGGAAAGTGGGCTGAAGAACAGGGCCAGGCCAAGGTACGGGCTCAAGCATTTCATATCGAAATCAGTATTTTTCCGGGGGGAAGAGGAGGATGTGTTTGTCTGCAAAATCGCCGTTGGGGAGGATTTTTGCGACATCCCATGTGCGGGCGGGCTGGAGGCGGAGCCCCTTGAGTTCTTCTTTCCAATCCCCACCCTTCCAATAAAGGAGACCGTTGGGGATGGAGTTTTTCCGGCCTGTGCGGAGTTTGTCCTTCGTCCATCCATAAAAATCCGGGATCCGTGTGACCGCCCTCCCAGTGACGAAGTCGAACTTGCGTTTGGCCGGGAGGCTTTCGGCCCTGGCTTGGAGGGTTTTGACGTTTTTCAGGGCCATGCCCTTGGCGATGTCCTCCACCACTTTGACTTTTTTGCCGACCGAGTCGATGAGTGTGAACTGCGCCTGTGGGTAACAAATGGCCAAGGGGATGCCGGGGAGGCCTCCGCCGGTGCCGACATCCAGGATTTGCATGCCCTCCATGAGGCGGAGGAAAGTGGTCGCGGCCAGGCAATGCGCCAGGTGTTTGGTAACGAATTGATCCATGTCCTTCCGGGACACGAGGTTGACCTTCGTGTTCCAATCTTCCATCCGGGTCGCGTAGTCCTGGAGCCGTGGAAGGGCAGCTGGGGGCAGGCCGGGTAGCCAGGAAGAGAGGGTTTCCCAAGGGTCGGGCATACAAATCCGGCTAACCGTTCAATCTTCCCCGCCGTCGTCGCCTTCGTGGTTAGTGTACCGGCCGATGAGGGGGTATTGCTCCAGTTCCGCGACCGTCCCGGAAATCGGTGCGCTTTCGCGGCTGACCCAATAGATGGCGGCGGTTGCGATTTCCTCTGGTTGGATGAGGCGGCCGGAGGGGTTTGCATAGGCGGGGATATTGTCCGGCCAGTCCGCCGGCAGGCCATCGCCCATCTTCACTTTGTATTCGTTCTCCGTGAGGGTCCAGCCGACATTGAGTTGGTTGAAGCGGACTTTGTCGCAACCATAGGCGTCGGCCAGGTTGCGGCTCATGGTCATGAGCCCTCCCTTGGATACGGAATAGGCCAGGAGGTTGGCTTGCCCGCAGTGGGCGAGGACGGAGCCGATGTTGAGGACGCAGCCCTGGGTGCGCTTCAACTCGGGCAACAAGGCCCGGATGAGTAGGAGAGGGGCACGGGTGTTTACGGAGAGGATGCGGTCAAAGAAGGCGGCGTCCGTGTCCTCGATCCTGCCACGGGTGGTCAGTGCCGCGTTGTTGACCAGGGAGTCGATCCGGCCAAAGGCGGAGAGGGCGTCCTTTGCCAGTTTTTCGATGTATTCCGGGTCGCCGAGATCCCCTTGGCAAAAGGCGGTGTTTCCAGCGCCCAGTTCCTTTACAAGTGTTTCACCGCGGGCGGGGTCCCGGCCATGGAGGATGACCTTCGCGCCTTCCTGGACAAAGCGCCTGGCCATGAATTCCCCGATTCCCGTGGTGCTGCCCGTGATGAGGATGTGTTGGTCTTGGAGTCTCATAAAATCTCTCGCAGTTGGTGCCGAGTTCTTCCTGCAAAGCCAGCCTGGAATGTCAATTGAAATGGGCATCCGGGACGGGGTGGCTCCCAGGATTGTTCTACACCGAGGTGTTCCCTTCAGAGGGCATCGATGCCTAATCTCTCCAGACTCCACCTACGAATACCCAATAGTCGCACGGTATTGATCGTCGATGATGTGCCGCAGAATTTGGAGGCTTACCGTCTGTTCCTGGATGATTTGTCTGGGATGCTGAGCAGGCTGATTCGATCACCGAAATTTCCTCCAAGATCTTGTCCGCAATTGCCAGCCTCAAGTATGAGCGGCATACCTAGGCAGGGTTCCTATCCAGCGGAAGACGGTAAGCCAAGGCGGAATTGTTGGAAGACCAGGCTCGGGGGGTAGTGAATTGGATGCGTCATTCCGGTAAGACTTCCTGTACTGGAAGGCAGGTCGGTGGTACGCATCCTTCGTATTTTGTTCGACATCCCTGCAGGGATCCCAGCCAGGGTAGCTCTCACCGGCTAAGCTCAGCCGCGATTCCCGGTACACCCTCAAGACCGTCTTCGAACGTGTCATCGACATAGGCCGCATGGCCGCAGCGCGCCACGGCGTTAGCATCGGCATCACCTACATGGGCACCGGCGACATCGCCTTATGGTTCGAGCTTCCGAACCAACAGTGAGAGCATCCCTGGTAATCTGGCTACTCCAGTACCCTCCCCAGGCACACTCTCATGCCGATCCCTGTCCTGTACTGGATGTCCGGCCTTAGTGCACACCGGCTGGTACTGCGGCATTCCCAGCCATGGACGTACCAGCTCCCGCCCTTGGCCACTTTGTATTGCCCGCCTTTCGCTAGGGGGTTCACTTCACCTTTTCCGGGCAAGTCCCGCCAACTATCCAGGCACCATTCCGCCAAGTTCCCGTGCATATCATGGAAACCCCATGGGTTGGCCCTGTAGTAGCCTACCGGCATCGGGCGTTTCCGGTTGATGCCCTTTTTCCCTGTCCCCAAGGGGAACCTCCCGTCAAAGTTCGCCTGGGAACTGTCCATGGAATCACCGAAATAGGATGCGGATGTTGTTCCGGCCCGGCATGCGTATTCCCACTCCGCCTCGGTCGGCAAGCGGAAGGCATACCCTTCCGGCAACTCAGACTTTCCCCTGGCAAAAGAATCCAACCGCTTGCAAAACTCCACCGCATCGTTCCAGGAAATTCGCCCTGCCGGGTTCAACGGGCCGTTAAAGTAGCTGATGTTCTCCATACCCATTGAGACCCATGCCCTCTGGGTAACCTCGTACTTTCCGAGCCAGAAACCTTCTGTGACCGTCACTTCGTGCAAACCTTCCCATTTCCGTCGGTTTTGCTCACCCTTCGGGCTTCCCATGGTGAATTTTCCTGGCGCGACCCAAAGCAGCTCCGTCCAACTCCCTTCGACAGACCAGCTTTTCCTGTAGCCATCCGGTGGGGTCGCCTTCCCGATCGTGGCCAACTTTTCTACAACTGGAAGGATTACCGGTTTTTCTATCCCTGCCACAGGAACTTGTAGGGGCACCCGTTTCGGGGGGGAGGAAGGTTCTAAGGCGACCGTTGCCCCTCCTTCCTCCGGAATCGTTGCCTTTTCCTCCCTTGGTACCGTTGGTGCAGGAGGCTCTTTCAATTCCTTTTTGTTCATTAAGAGATAAACTGCCGCTAAGGTGACGCCTGCCGCCATCATCCAAATTAACGCGCTTCCTTTTCCTTCATTCACCATGGTGACCTGAAGTTACCGAATCACCTTCCACTTGGAAGCACAATCTGGCT
>JAYPDO010000030.1:0-4915 GCA_038125285.1 Opitutia bacterium | reverse complement strand
CCCATGAAGAAACCCGCCCCCCTTCTTGTCACAGGATTTCTCCTGTCCCTGGTGATTGCCCCAATCGCCTCAGGCCTCAACTTCCAACCCCTCACCGATGCACGTGGCCGGACAATCCAGGCCCATGTCTGGAAAGTCGTTGGGAACGAAGCATTTATCCAGCTACAAGATGGCCGTAAGTTCCGCGTCCAGGTCTCGGAATTCTCCCCCCAGAGCCAGGCTGCCCTTCGCCAAGTCGCCGCCCCAAGGCCCGCACCCTCAAGACTGAACCCTTTTGACGTAGCCTCCGGCACCCCTCCGCAACCCCCGGCACCAGTTCCCCCACCAGCGTTTTCAACACCAGCCACCCCGCCAACGACAGAGCCCGCCCCTTTCGCACCACCTCCCCCGACGCCCTCCAGTCTTCCTCCCAGCACCACTGCGGCACCATTTGCGTCGACTCCCGGCGAACCGGCCACCTTTGCCCCGCCGCCACCATCCGGAGCCGTCATCGACCCTACGGTCGCCTTCCTGGAGAACGCCTCCGTCCTTTGCAAGGTTGATGGGGCTAAGATCAACTCCAGTGCCATTGGCCAGCTAATGCAATCCAAGGCACCCCAGCTGGAACCCGGTGCAGATGCCAAAGTTCCCTTTGGGCTTCGGCAGGAGGATGTTCAGGCGGTGGCCTTTAGTGCGACCGGGTTGGAAAGCCTCAACTTCGCCCAATTGCAGCAAGGTGCCGGAGGCTTCCCGCCAAACGTCCACTTTTGCGTGGCGGCCACCTTTTCCAAGTCCCTGGATCTCCAAAGTGCCAGGGCGGAAATCAGCCAGGGCGACCCTGCCGCCCGATTTGAGGACTACGGCGGCGCACTCCTGGCCTTCCCTGGTGACCCGGTTGCCAAGCAAATGCCCGCAGGTTACTGTGCTGCATTCAAGAATCAAGGCGCAGGAAGCATCATCCTCTTGGGGGACAAGCTAACCCTCCAGTCCGCCATCGACGGAAATCGGGCATCCCAGCCAAACGGCTTGGCCGGTGAGGACGTCGCCCTTTCCGTTTCCCTGCCCCCAAGCCTAATGGAGCAAGCCGCGGGAATGGTTCCCCCTGGTCCTGACGGCAAGCCCAACCCTCTGTTCGCCGCGATGATGGAGCCCCTCAAGAAAATGAACAAAATCACCTTGGGGGTCACCTTCAACCAAGCCATGAATGCGAATTTGGGTGTCCATTTCTCCGATCCTGGCGTCGCCTCTACCTTGGCCGGGATGCTCCAACCCATTATCGGGAATTTTGCCAGCCAACCCACCACGCCTCCTTTCCTCAAAAATATGGCACTCGTGCCGGAAGGGGATAAGATTGGCCTGTCCCTGGCCCTACAGGAGAATGACTTGGAGGGCCTGATGAAGATGGCCATGGCTCAAGCGATGGGAGGTGCCGCACCAGGAGGAGAAATCGACCCGTCCGCCATACCGAACAGTGGGTTTGACCAAGGGGGCGCACCTCCTCCGGGTGGCAACCCATTTGGTGATGCATCCTCCTCACCAGCTCCCGCCGCAGGGGACAATCCATTTGGGGGCTCTGCTCCCGCAATGGCACCTGCCGCTGGCAGTAATCCCTTCGGCGACGTTGACCCCGCACCGGCGCCCGCTGCTGGCAGTAATCCGTTCGGAAGCGCATCCCCCGCCTCGGCTCCCGCCACAGACGAAAATCCCTTTGGAAACGCGGCTCCCGCTGCGGCTCCTGCCGATGGGGACAACCCCTTCGCCAACAACTGATCCTGGCTCAGTGCCCTCCGGCTTCCCCCGCGTGAGCCGGGGCTTGTTCAGGGATTGATTGGTTATCTGCTTTGCCCCCGAAGAATTGCCAGGCGCCGAACAAAATCCCCCCGATACCTAATGCCGCCGCCAAGAGCAAAGGGCGGTAATCCTCGTCCCTCCAGTTGGCCTCCATCCCTTTGTATGCCTTCATCAGGGTATGGAGTTCTTTTTCGATGCCGTCCAAGTTTCCCTTGCCGGTTACCTTGGCATGGTTGATCTGCTCGCCTATCCTCTTGGAAACCTCCAGCAGGCGGGTGTTCCCGTCCTGGACCCGTGCCGATAATTCAGCCGCAATGTTGAGCACCAATTGGCTACCTCCCTTGCATTCGTCGATGTAGCGGAGGAGCATTTCGTGGGACATCCTCCAGAGGACGACTCGCCCTTTGGCACCTACGTTGGCAGAGGCTATGCCTCCGGAAAGAAATGCCATTTCCCCGAAACAATGCCCTGTGGACAAGGTGGAAAAGGTCTGTTTTTCCGTTTTCCCCTCAGTCGTTAGGTATTTGTAGATTTCCACCTCGCCTTCAACGACGATGTAAAGGGAGCGTTGCTCCATCCCGTCCGCCACAATGACTTCATCCTGGGCAACGAGCCATTCCCCGGTTTCCCGCAGCTTGGCCAAGTGCTCTTCGCGGATGTTGGCGCAGATCCCGTCTGAGTGTAGGTGCAAATCTTCTGCTTCGCACTGTTCCAAAGTCAAAATTTTCATCGATGGTAAAATTCCAAAGGAAATTTGGATTAAGTGCCTGGGGGAAAGGATTTCAATGCAAAAGCACCCTCAAGTCCACCGCCTCGTTAGCAATGGGGCAAAGCGGCCTGTCCGCCTCCGAAGGGCGGTAGACGAAGTGTGTGCCGACAGTCAATGCGGCCTCCGCGTCCCTCTGGGCGTCCCCGACGAACAACACTTTCCCGGCCGCGACTTTATAGCGGTTCAATACTTTCTCCAAGCCATCTTCCTTCGTAATGGGAAAGCCCATCACCAAATCGAAAAGCCCCATGGCTTCCCGTTGTACAAGCATGGCTTCTAACTCGGCCTGGGGCGTCCCGGACAGTACAGCGGTGCGGCATCCTGCCTCCCGGCAAACATTGACAAACTCATTTGCACCTACCGCCCAGGGAGCGGTTTCGCAAAGCGGTTCGCAAACCGAGGTAAACCTGGCCACTTCCTTCTCCAGGAACTCCTCCGTCACCTCCGTCATCCCGGCCAGAACCTCGTAGAAATACCGGATTTGCACAGCCCGGCTCTGCCCGAAGGACTTCCGGTTGTGCGCCGAAAACACCCCTTTCAGCCCTGAAAGTCCAGCAGGGATCCAGTCCATGTACGCCTGGAGCTTCGCGCTGATGGTTTCCAGCAGCACTCCGTCGCAGTCGAAGACCACGGCATCAATATCGGCTCCTTCAGTCCCTTCACTGGAGGGATCCTTCAATTTCAAGCGGATTGACATGGATTCCACACCAATACAGGCACGGAATGGTTGTCAATCCGGGGAAGGGCAGTGAATGAAGAAACAAACAAATGCCCTGACACACAACATGCCTGGACTACCGATGGCAAAAAGTGGCTTCTGGCACATACCTTTTTTTGACATTCCAAACTTCGTAATTCCTTGCGCATTGAGAGTTTCGTCATTCTTCGTTCCTCTTGACGCCAAGCGCAGGCGCCTCATTCTCCTGCATCCTGCCCGCCCCTCACCCAAGCGGCAACTGTTCACACCAGCAGATGGAAATCATCCTTTACGTTAACGAAGCCGAACTTGGCCCCTTTTCCTTGGACGTGGTCAAGGCCATGTTGGAAAATGGTGACGTTGACCTGGAGGATTACGCTTGGTTTGAGGGGTGTGAAAACTATGTGACCGTCGCTGACATCCCAGGGATCGACGATGCGGCCAAACCCCGTGCCGAAATCCTGGCCTTCGTTTGGCCAGATGGAGCCAAAGACTGGCAGGGTCCCCATTCCCTTCCCCAGATCCAGACCCTCCTGGCCCGCCGTACCTTGGCCATGGACGACTTTGCGGCCTGGGAAGGTTCTCCCGAAGGGGCCTCTGTGGCAGAAATCCCCGGATTGGAAATCCCGGAGGGGCTACTTGGGGATTCCTCCTCTGCCGGATCCTATCTGGAAGGGAATGGCGAGCCGGCAGCCGAATCCAAGGCCGTGGCTCCGACCGCCACCCGTCGCGTCCATCGCTCAAAGCGGGGCGGCAGCCGGGGATCCCAAATCAAGGCATCCCAGAAGACCAACTCCCCGTTGCACGTGCCTACAGGGCCGCGCGGCCTCGACGTCAAATCTAAAGCGTTCCGGAACAATTTGAACCAAGACCCCGTTCACGCCGGGCGCTGGATCCGTATACCTGCCGGGATTGTCCTGACCCTCGCCATTCTTTTCAACGTCTATGCGGGGTTTGTCGCCCCTGGCGCCGCAAAGGAATTTTCTGAGAAATCCGTCCCGGCCATCACTTCCGAGAATCCCACTCAAAAGACGAATTTCGATACCGCCCTCCATACCCAAATGCATGCCTATGGGTTGTATGCCGCCGCAGGATTTTGCTTGCTCAGCACCTTCCACGTCTTTGTAGTCAAGAGGAATTTCCCCGTTACGTTCTCGGGGTTTGTCATTACCTTGGTCGGGATTTGGGGGATGGTCGCCGCCTTTTTCGGGACGACCCCCTTCATCTTCTCCTCCGGCTTGGCCAACCTGATGACCGGGATCCTGACCCTCGCCGCTGCCAAATACTGCCACTAAATTAATAAATTACCTAACTCCGCCAAAATTTTTAATACCTAACCCTTGCCTACCTTCTGCCATGGAAATCACTCTTTACGTCAACGGATCCGAAACCGGCCCGCACTCCCTGGAGGAAGTGCAGGGCATGATTGCCAACGGGAAGCTCACTAAAGAGGACTACGCCTATTTCGAAGGCTGCGCGGACTGGGTGACCGTAGCCGACATCCCAGGTATTGATGAGGTCGTCGCCGAAGCTGAACCGGAACCGCAAGTAGCGGAAGAAGAAGCCGACCCTGCCGCGGATACCGGGGGTGAGGCCACGATCTACATTTGGCCTGATGGCGCGGAAGATTGGGACGGCCCTTACGGCATTGCCCAAATCCAAGAAATGGTCGCGGGCGG
>JAYPDO010000029.1:28742-31887 GCA_038125285.1 Opitutia bacterium | reverse complement strand
TAATTACGGATTTGGGAAGAAGCCAAAAGAATCTCTGAACTGCCTTCGAAGCCTAATTATGAAGCTCAGGCCAATTGGCCTTCGAGTTTCATGTGGGCGTCATTCCACTCCTGGATGGCCGCGCGGAGATCGGCAACCGCTTGGTCAAAGCGGGCATGAATCTCATCCACTTGTTCAACGGTAAGGTCAAGTTGCTTCTTGAGAGCACGGCCATACTCATGCTTGGCACTTTCCCAGGTACGGGCAGCGTCTGTGAGCTTCCGGCCAGCATCGGAGAAGAGAGCACGAGCCTTTTCGCAAACCGGGAGGGTTCCCTTGGCGAGCTTTTCAAGAAGGAGCTTTTGTTTCTGCTTGATTTCGGCCAGCATGATTTTCTCCTTTGGAACACGTCGGAGGTCTTGAACCATGCTAAGTTTGCTCAGCACCCAGACTGTCCACTTGGTCGGGTCGAACTGCCAGGCTTTCACGCCGTTGCGGTAGTCGTATTGGAATTCGTGATGGTAGTTGTGGTAGCCTTCCCCGAAGGTGAACAAGGCCATGATCCAAGAATCCCTGGCGGTATGGTCGGAAGAGTAGGGTTGCTTACCGATACAATGGCAAAGGCTGTTGATGAAAAACGTGCAATGCTGAACCCCGACTAGGCGGGCCATGCCACCGATGAGTAGCCCGGCAACTGCGCCAAGCCCCCCGTCGATGAAGTAACCGATCAGTGCCGGAAGCCCGAAGCCAAGGATGACACCGATTTGTAGCCAATACTTGTGCTGCCACACGACCATCGGGTCTTTCATCAAGTCTTTCACGTTGTCGAGCGGCGGATAGACTTTTTCCTTGTAGAGAATCCATCCGATGTGGGCATGGAAAAAGCCGCGGGAGATGCTATATGGATCGTCTTCATCGTGGTCAACAAACTTGTGGTGGCGACGATGGTCGGAACACCAGTGGAGGGCGGAATCTTCAAGGGCGGTTGCCCCGCCAATGAGCGTGGCCAGGCGGACGGGCCATTTGGCTTTGAAAGCCATGTGGGCAAACAAGCGGTGGTACCCCAAGGTGATGCTCAACCCGGAAAAGATGAACATGCCGACGAAGAGGACTGCGTATGCCCACAAGGTGACTTGATTACCATAGTGCCAGAGGAAAAGGGGAAGGCCGACCAATGTGCCGGCGAGGGTGGTGGTCATGAAGATCGTGTTGCGCCAATGCACTTCGTTCTTCTTGGATTTGGTTTCTTGGGTCATGAAAAATATTTGTTCCGGTGGATTCAAAAACGTGAAAAAACAGGGGGTCTTAGCCCCTCAATACCAATCATCCCCTCCCATGCTGCTTTTTTCCCCTGGTATGGCAAAGCAATTATCCTGCACAGCATGGAAATTAACGAAGCTACTTTCCACGAGGAGGATAATTCTTTGGGCCTTCTTGGTAGAGGATGCCGGTGGTCTTGGTTTTCATCCGGTAGATCTTGTCGAAGCAGGTGATGTAAATGGTGCTGAGGCTGGGGCCGGCAAAGGTGACGCTGGTCAGGCCTTTGGCTTCGTGCGGGATGGGGATGATGCCGCTGATACGGCCGGTGGGGTCAAAGTATTGGACACCGAGTTCAGTGGTTACGTAGTATCGGCCATAGGCGTCGGAAATCATACCGTCGCCACGGCAGGAGGGCTTGAACTTTGGGAGGATGTCGCGTTCTGCGTCCGGGTCGGGTTTGCGGCGCATGGTCATGTAGGGCTGTTTGTGAGCCAGTGATCCGTCCGGGTCGATGCGGAAAACCCAGCAGTGTTGGCCTTTGAAATCGGAAACGGCGAGGGTTCCTTGGTCTGGAGAGAGGCAAATGCCATTGGGAGCGGTGATGCCAACGTCAGCGGCTTTGGTTTCGCCCGAATTGGGGTTGAGGAAGGTGACTTGCTGTTTGGGAGTTTCGGTAAAGTAGACGTGGCCATTATGGGTGACGACGAGGTCGTTGGGGCGGACATCCTTTGCAAGGACAGTGATCTTGCTGGATTCCAGGTCTATGGATACCAACTCGCGGTCTTTGGCACGACAGGCGTAGAGGGTCTTCCCGTCTGGGCCAAACTTCATGCCGCTGATCCCGGTAGCCCCTTTGAGGAAGGGATGCTTATTTCCATCCGGGCTGAGCCTGAATAGGCCTTGGTCGCTCTTCATGTCACTAAAGTAGAAGTTGCCCTGGGCATCGGCGGTCGGGGCGTCTGCGAAACCGATACCATCGACAACCAACTCCCATTTTTCGCCAGGTATGAGGACTTGGGAAAGGGGCATGTCCTGCGCCGCGAGGAAGCGGGGTGCCGCAAGGCATAGAAAGAGGGGTAAGCAACGAATATCCATCAACCGCTCGTAGACAGAGTTGCCGCCGGTTGGCAAGGGAAATTTTCGGGGTCAGGCGGCGATGTCCTTGATGACTTTGGAGGGTTTGGCCAAATTGGTCAGGCACATGTCGAGGCCTTGGGATGAATAAGTTATTTTGTGGTGGTCGAGGCCAAAGAACTCGGGCATGGTGGCGAAAAAGGTCATGCGGGGTCTTAGGATTGACAACAGCTTGGTAGCCCATTTCGTCCGATGCGCTGCAGGAATAGCCGGGGTTGGCACCTTCCCCGTCCATATCCACGACATGCAAGCCACCATCCTCAACCTTTGCTGCCGCGACAACGAACGCCTCACCGAGCGCTACCAAGACGGCAAATATCGCCTGACGGACATCCATGGGAATGTGCAAGACGGCTTAGTCGCGTATTGCCTCGGCATAAGAACGGGTTGACTCCAGTTGGTTAGTTCCCAGTTACCCATCGGGAATGAACGCCAGGCTCATCCTCCTCCTTTCAATCACAGCCCATTCCGTGCAGTCGGGGTTGGTTCCAGGCGAAACTCTCCGGCAAACTGCCGAGCGCACCGGATATACGGTAAAGGAACTCCAAGAATGGTTCCCCCCGTTGGAGGTGGAGTATGACTCGGTTGGTTATCGTCTATCCGGCTTCTCCAAGGTGCCGCATCCAGGACAGCATCCAAGGATTTTCTTCTCCATGCCCGACCTCCCGGCGATCCGCAAAAGGCTCCAGTCGGAACCCGGTGCGACTTTGTACAAATCCATCCAGTCGGGGAAGTCCCGCATCCAGCACTTTGATACCCTTGCACGGGGCGA
>JAYPDO010000029.1:24909-28732 GCA_038125285.1 Opitutia bacterium | reverse complement strand
TCCGTCCCCACCTCCATCCGCTACCTCGCTTACGAAGCCTTCCGTTGCTTGGTGGAGGATGACCAGGAGGGAGGCAAAAAAGCCGCGAAAGCCCTCGCCACCGCCAACCGCCATGTCTCGCGCAGCCTGGACAAGGTGCTGCCTTCAAAGGACTGGCAATACACGATCGAACCCACCTTGGGGCGGCACTACTTTGCCATTGCCTACGACCTTGCTTACAACTGGCTGGATGCCAAAGACCGTGAAGCCATCCGGAGCACCATTGCCCGTGCGACAATAGATGTCTGGTCGATCGGGATGGACGCCCTCCCGGCATGGGAAGCCAACATGATGAACTGGACGCCCTGGCTTGGCGGGGAGTTGATGGTGACCCTCCTGGCAATCGAAGGGGAACCGGGCTTCAACCAGTCCGCCTACGACCGGATGCGCCAGGGGTTGGCACAACTTTACTCCCTCGGTTTCTTCGGATCCGGCGCATCCTATGAGGGCATGGGAAAGAACGTCCTACGTTGCGACCTGTTGATGCCTCTGGCACTACGGGGCGATCCCCTCATCTGCCACTCCCACATCCGGCGCCACCTCGACAAATTTAACCTCCACACCATGCAATCTTGGGGTGGCGGTTACATCATGGACGGTAACTGGGGCGGCAGTTTGAACAGCGCGAAGGGGACGGACGCCTCTGCCGCCAAATTTGTATTCCCGGAAGACCCGAAAGTGGATCTCCTTTACCGGAATGCAATCCGCGCAGGCGGTGGCGGTTGGCCCCTTGTCCAGGCGATTTATGCAACCCCGCAGGACAGTTCCAAGTCCTGGGAAGAGGCTCTGGGCGAAGCTACCAAACACGAACCCCTGACCTTTTTCTGCAATGACCGCGGCCTGCTCATTTCCCGCACTTCCTGGGAGCCCACGGCCACCCATTTCTACTTCCAACCCCGCAGCATAGTCGGTGGCCACCGGCATGGCTCCCGCAACATGCTCCTCCTCAGTTCCCATGGCCGGGTCTGGATTGACTACACCCACCAAGCAGGCGGCAGTTCCAGCGGCAACATCATCGAGTCCCGTTACCAGAGTGTCACCCTGGTGGATGGCAAGGGCCAAGTTTTTGAAACCCCGCCCGCCAAATTCGTGGCCAAGGTCGACAATGCAACCGCCACCTTCGGGGTTGGCGATGCCACGTTGTCGTACGCAGTCCGCAAATGCCTCCCCGGCGAACCCCACATCGAATTGCATCCCAACGACTTCCGCCTCGAAAAGAGTCCCCTTCCCTGGATGGACCTCCCGTGGGAGTTGTTGCCCGATTGGTACAGTTCCCAAAAACTCCCGGTTTACGGCCAAATCCGCAACCAAGGCTTTGGTTGTTCCCATGAGCGAAAGTGGGAGGCGAACTGGGCTTGGGATGTCGAAAAGCCCGGCGAAAAACCATTCCGCCACGCATTCCGCACCGCCGGTCTCATCAGGGGCGAACACCCTTACGCTCTGGTCGTCGAGGACATACGCAAGGACGATGCCGAACACCTCTACGAAATGCTCTTCCAAGTTCCCCCCGATGTGGAAATGGAGTCCGCCGGATACTTTGAAATGCAGGATGGTCGTTACAGGTATGTCGGTGCGGATGCCCCGCAAAACCCCATCGGCGACATCCTTCTTCGCGAATCCCCCGACCCTTCCCGCCGGGCACCCTGGGGAATGGAAAGCGACGGGAATCGCCGTCTCCTTGTCCGCGTCCTCGAAGCCCCCGGCGACTTCACCCAGGACGGCAAGCCCGGCAAGCTGGAAACCTACGTCCGTATCGCCCGCAACCAACAAATCGGAAAGCGCCTTGTCCTACCTGGACGCGCCGTCACCGGAACCTTCAAAGTACTCCTCTTTCCACACACTAAAGGCAACAAGCTGCCTGTTACGGAATGGAATGCCGCCCGCACCAAGTTGAAAGTCATCTGGGATGGCCAAGAAGACCAATTCGCCTTCACTCCTGGCGCAGATGGCCGTACCCGGATTGAGCTGCGCAGGAACCGAGCCGTCGTGGCGACATTGCCGTGAAGTGCCTGGTACTGCTCATTCTCCCGGCCATTGCAGTCGCCAAACCTGCTTTCCGGCCTGTACACGTGGAGTTCCCTCTGGACTTGAGGGCTTTGCAATTGGACTCCGCTTCCAACCATTGGTCCGCCTGCGGGAACACCTTGGTCGTGCATCCCCATGCCTCCCCACAGGATTCCATCCAGCTCGAACAAGATGCAACGGTTACTGGCCTGGCTACGGATATGAATGGGTACACGTGGTTCCTTTCCGGCGGGCGTCTCCATGCCTACCATTTTACCCAGGCCCTACCCATTTTGGTCGACGGAAAAAATCCAACCCTCCTTTCCCGTTCCCCGGATGGCCGTGCCATGTTTTATGAAAACGGGACGCTCTACGGGATTTCGGTAGCGAAGGACAAAACCATGGAAATCCAACCAATCGGGACGGTAGAAGGGGCAACTGGCTTTTCCGTGGACAAGGATGGCAACATTCATGCCCAAACCTCCCGGGGTGTCTTCCGCCTGGATGCCCCTGGGGATGGTTGGCAGCATAACTGGTTGGAAGTCGGTAACCTTCCCGGAAGCAACCATGACCTCTCCGGTGATACCCTCGACGGCAAGTTTTACATGGCGGGCGGTTTGACTGCGGAATGGGGGTTCCCCATCCAAAGCAAAACTTTCGACTCGGTACTATGTTTCGACCCCCAAAAGGAAAATTGGACGGAAGTTGGTAAACTCCTCCATCCCCGTCGCTACAACGCGACTTCCCATCTCGGCGACGAAATCTGGGTCATCGGAGGCGACAACGGCAAAGGCCATCCGCCTCTGGCCACCGTCGAAATCCTCAACTTACAAACCCGGCAAACCCGCAAAGGCCCCTCGATCCCGGCCCCAATCTCCATGTGTACTGCCCACAGTATCAACGGTAGGATTTACGTCCTCGGTAAAGACAAGGACTCCACTGCCCCGACCAACTTTTACAGCATTGGCAAAGGGGAATCCTGTTGGACATCCGAACCCTCCGCCCCGGATGTGTCCGGCCCGATTGTGAGCACGACCGATAGCCAAAATATCTTCGTCGTCATTCCGCAAAAGCACCTCGCCCTCTACAACTTCGCATCAAAAGCCTGGTATTCCGTCCCAATCCCGATTCCCCCACGTTCCTGCCAAATCGCATTCCAAAAAGGCGAACTCTGGCTCCTGGGTGGCCGTGGTGTTTCAGGAGGAAAAGCCACCCAAATTTACAATCCCAAAACCGGCAAATGGCGACAAGGCCCGAACCTTCCACGCGAACTCGCCTGGGGCACGGCCTTTTCACTTTGCGGGAACCTGTACGTAGCCGGGGGGGCCTCCGGGAGTTGCTACAGCAACCGCACCTTTCAGTTACGATAGGAATGCCAATCAACGTAGCGTGGGCTTATCAGCCCGTGATTGTGGAATAATTTCATGAAAGAGAACTATCTCCTAGTTGGTATAGGTTTGCTCTTGCGATTGCCCTCACTGTGAACGCGCAATTCCTTCCTCCATCTCGCTCGCTAGGAAGGCCCGGAAAAACCCCAGGGCGGAAATTTGACCGGAGTCAATGCACCCCATAAAGACCGCCAAACTCACCTTCTACGAACTCTACAACCTCCGCCAGGACATCGGCGAGCAACACTACATAGCCAAAGAGAAGCCAGAAATCCTTTCAAAACTCTTCAAAGCCCTCCGCCAAAAATACCTCGAAGTCAAAACTGAAGGCCTGGCATGGGAGTTCGCAAAGAAAACCAGCATCTTGCCGCTTTATCCCCCCACGCAAGTCC
>JAYPDO010000029.1:0-24899 GCA_038125285.1 Opitutia bacterium | reverse complement strand
TCAATGTATTCCAAGTCCTACAGGGAATTTCAATGTCGACACCTATTACTTTGCCACCTATCCACGAACCGTTTCCATTTATAACACTTGTATGCTCCAACCTATGAAAAAAATCCTGCTCACCTCCGTCATTTTCGCAGCAACCCAGGCCTTTGCCGCTGTACCAAAATACGAAGCCCAACCGGACTGGCTCCAACTTCCCGAAGGGCGTGCGAACCTGGGCAATATGCATGGCGACATCGGCGTCAGTGCGAAAGGCGAAGTTTACGTTAGCGTGGGCGATAACGCGGCCGGTCTCCAGGTCTATGCGGACAGCGGCAAGTGGCTCCGCAATGTAAAGGATGCCCCGTCCGACTTGCACGGTTTCGTCATCCGCCAGACCAAAGAAGGCGAATTCCTCTACGGCAGCCGCCTTGGCGGCCAGGAAGTCATCAAGATGACTCTCGACGGGGAAGTGAAACTCCGCATTCCCGCCAGCGATATCCCCGATGAAAAGAAGCGTTCGGGTAAGGACGGCAAAACCTTCGTCCGTCTCACTGGAGTCGACATCGACAAGGATGGAAACATTTACGTGACCGACGGCTATTCCTCCGACTACGCCCACAAGTTCAGTGCTTCCGGGAAGTACATCAAATCCTTCGGTGGCAAGGAAGCCCCTTACAGCTTCCGCACCTTGCACAAACTGGTCATTGACAACCGCTTTTCCCCTGCCCGGATCATCGCGACCGACCGTGCCAACGACCGTGTGGTCCACCTCGGCCTTGATGGGGATTTCATCGGTATCGTCGCCAAGGACCTGCTTTATCCGGCTGACCTTGACATCCAAGGCGACCTCGCATTGGTCGGCGAACTCGCCGGCCGTGTCACCCTCCTCGACAAGTCAGGCAAAGCGGTTCTCCATCTTGGCCACAACACGAACAAGGGCGAAGTGAAGACTAACCGTACGCCCAAGGACAAATGGCGCCCAGGAATCGTGACCGCCCCCCACGGAATCGCGTTCAATGCCAAAGGGGACATCTTTGTCGCCGAGTGGAACACCACCGGCCGCGTCCACCGTTTCAACCGCGTCGCCGAATAACCAGGCCAACGCCCTACCATTTATCGACGCCGTGGTGCCGGGTTTCCCGGAGCCACGGCGTCAGTTTTTTAAAAACGCCAACAAGTCCCGCAATTCCTGCCGGGTCATGGATTGCTCTAAGCCGTCGGGCATGAGGGAAACGGGCATGGCCTGGAGGCTCTTAATCTGTTCACGGGAAATGGTGGCCTTCTGGCCGAGAGGGAGTTTGAGGGTTACGAAGGAAGCGGACTCCCCGGAGAGAATCCCTGCGAAGGCTTGGCCGTCTTTGGTCGTGGCTTGGTAGAAGGCGAAGGTCGGGTAGACCTCCCGGTTGGGGACAAGGATGTGGAGCAGCAGGGCTTCTTCGGGTTGGTTTTTGAGGCCGTTGAGATCCGGCCCGACTTCGTGGCCGAGCCCTTTGAACTTGTGGCAACTTGCGCAGGTGCGGGCGAAGGGTTCCTTGCCGTTGGCCGCATTCCCCTCCAACTGGAGGATGACCTTGAAATCGTCAAAAACCTTCATCCGGTCACTAGATTCCGTGGCTTGGAAGAGCTTTTCAGCGCGTTCTTTGACCGCTGGATTGGAGGTGAACCTGCGGTGTTGATTTAGGGCAATGGCGTACTGGGGGAGTTCCCCGGATTCCAATGCATCGAGCAGGATTGCGTGGTGTGCACGGTTTTGGGTAAGGGCATCAACCAGGACACTGGAACTTTCCGGCCCCATGTTATTGCGGAGTGCGAGGAGCTTTTGGCCGAGTCCCTCATCCTTCTGGCAAGCCACTGCCCGGATCGCGGAATGGCGGATTTCTTCAGTTTCCTGGGGGGCGATATATCGGAACAAAAGTGCTGGGGCATATTTCCCGAGAAGCTCCAACGCATACAACCTGGCTTCGGTCGGCTGGGATGGATCCACCAGGATGGCCTTGGCCTTATCAATGTGTTCGGGAGCTGGGCGGACTCCGGAACCGAGGAGGAAGGCAAAGGTTTGCACCGGCGTCCAATTCCCGCTTGGCTTTAGGTTCCCTTGCGCACCGGCCTTGGCAGCTTCCTCGATGAAGGACGGTGGGATCCTTGGCCCAAGTATGGACAAAAACTCGTTCTCCTTTCCTTTGGTAGATACCAGCGCCACAGCCTGGAACCATTCGTTCGCCCCTGCCTTTTCGGCCAAATTGGCAACTTTCTTCAAATCCCCATCCGCCTGCTTGGCTTCCCGGATGTGCTGGGAAAGGCCCTGGCCATCTGGCAATGGCATAGGTTTGTCCTGGCTACAGGAGGTGACTTTCCAAATGCGCCCCTGTTGTTTGCCCGCGTTGAAATCCAGCTTTGTGGCGGCTTCTGGGGGAAGGTAGTTCGGGTGGTCGACGTACTTGCGGTACATGTCGCAAATGTAGAGCGCGCCATCAGGGCCGTTACAGGCGAAGACGGGGCGGAACCATTGGTCGGGCGAGGCCAGGAACTCGCGGCCTTCTGCGGAGGCTTTGGAGGTGAGGGTGCCGTCCGTTTCGATTATGGAGCGGGAATGGACGAGGTTTTGGGCGGGTTCGCAGATGAAGAAATTGCCCCGGTGGTTTGGTAGTTTGTCGCCGGAGTAGAAAGCAAGGCCGGAGCAGGAGGTAAAGGTGCCTGCATGGAGGTTGTGCATGAGTTTGGTGTGGAAACCTGCGGCGGTGGTATCAGGGGAAAGGGGGTACAGCGGGGTCGCTGCGCCAGCGTCGGCCAAGTCCATCATCGCCTGCCCCGGATACTTGGCCAATTCATTGTTCGTGAACACAACCCAGCGGACAGGATGGCGGTTGTCACACACAAAGCGGCGGCCCAGGTTGTCGAAGGCCTGCCCGAATTGCCCTGTGCCGGAAATGGCTTGGATCTCCAAAGTCTGCGGATGGAAACGCCAGTCGCTGCGTTTGGCTTCGACGGGTGGTCGGTTCGGATGCTTGGGCGAGGTTACCTTGCCGTCCGAAAGCCCGCTGGTGAGGTAAACCCATCCGTCCGGCCCAAGGGTAGGCGAAGCGACCCGGAGCTGTTCGCTACTGCTATTTGTACCGAACCCGGTGAAAACGACTTCTCTGAGATCGGCCACCCCGTCGCCATTCGTGTCCTTGAGGTAGTAGATGTCAGGGGCGGACGTTACAAAAAAGCCGCCGCCCCAGGGTAGGATGCCGTTGGGAAATGTGAATTCCTTAGCGAAGGTGGTGCGGCTTTCGTAATGCCCGTCGCAGTCCTTGTCCTCCAACATCGCGATTTTCCCAAGCTTCGCCCCAGTAGGCATTTCCCTCCCAGGGTTCGGGTAACGGCGGTTTTCCACCACGAAAATCCTGCCCTTTTCATCGAAGCACATGGCGACCGGGTCGATGACCTGTGGTTCGGATGCCACCAAGCTTATTTTCAGCTCCGGGGACTCCAACTGGAATGCCTTGGTCGACTCTTCGGGATCCAATGGTTCTCCACCTAATGGCATGTTCAAAACCAGCGATAAAAGGGGGAGCCACTTGTTCATGGGCAGAAGATGTTTTCCGAATTCCCTGGAAACAAGGTTAAAGCAAACCGGAGTGGCTATCTTTGGTCGCGAGGATACCTGTCCGAAATGTTGTATGCCCACCCATCCGGGATTGCCATGCCTGATTTTACTGTTCATATCACGAGCCATGAAACCGTGCGGCATGTACTTGGACAGACGGAATTTCCTCCTGGCCTCCACCTCTGCCTTAGGAGGTTTGCATTTCCCTGCCGAACTCCATGCCTCCGCTTCCGGCCGGAACAAGCCTGCTAAGTCCACCATCCTCATCTTCCTTTGCGGCGGCTCGTCCCATATCGACATGTGGGACATGAAACCCGACGCCCCTTCCGAATACCGTGGGCCGTTCAACCCGATCCGGACAACATCGCAGGAGTTTGAAGTTTGCGAACACATGCCCCTCATTGCGAAGCAGGGCAAGCACCTCGCCATTGTCCGCTCGGTCACGGATTACGGCTTGGCCACCGGTGACCATCATGCCGGATACTACTACAACCTCACCGGCAACGTCCCCGACCAGACTTTCCGGACACAGGGAAACAACCGCCGCCCTTATCCGACCGATGCACCGTACATGGGTACGGTTGTCGGCCAACGCAGGTCACCGCACCCGAAATTGCCGCAAGTCATCACCTTGCCCTACATGCCAAGCAGGGCACCGTACACTAGGCCAGGGCAGTTTGCCGGGAGGCTCGGCATGGAGTACGACCCGTTTTACATCTTCGGGCAATTTGAATCCCCGTTGCAGTTCTCCGCCCCCTCCCTGGCCTTGTCCGAAGAGGTAGGCCGTGGCCGTTTGGCGGAACGCAAAAACTTCCTAGCCGCGCTCGACAACACCCGGGCTTCCGCGGAGTCCGACCCGGAGATGACCAATTACACACGACAGCAGCAAAAAGCCTTCGACCTGCTTAGCAATTCCGGGACCACCGGGGCGTTCGACATAGAAAAGGAGGGTCTTCTGGTGCGGGAACGCTATGGCCAGCACCTGAACGGGATGAGCATGCTTATGGCGAGGAGGTTGGTGGAAGCCGGGGTACCCTTTGTCACGGTCTTCTGGCGCGTCGACGGCATCAATTCCAAGCTGGCGAAAAAGTGCCGTAGCGGAGGCGGTTGGGATACCCACGGGAACAATTTTAACTGCCTCAAGGAAAACCTCCTTCCTCCTTTCGACCAATGTTACTCGGCTCTCATCGAGGACTTGCACCAGAGGGGTTTGTTGGAGTCTACATTGGTCGTCCTAACGAGCGAAATGGGGCGCAAGCCCAAGGTCGGCGACCCACGTTCAGGCGGGAAAACCGGTGCCGGGCGTGATCACTGGACGGCTTGCCAAAGCGTGGTCCTGGCAGGCGGGGGCATCCAAGGCGGCCAAGTGTATGGAAAGACCGACGAGCATGCCGAGTATCCAGTCGAACAAGTCGTCGGCCCGGAGCACATTGCCCACACAGTATACCATGCCATGGGGATCGACGACCTCCGTGCAACCGATGGGACAGGCCGTCCTTTCATGATCCTGGAAAAGGGCGAACCCTTGACTACTTTATTCTAGGGATCGTTTTGCTAGGTTCCAGATGCAAATTTTTATCAAATGAAACAGGCGGTAATCCCAGTGCTACCTAAGTGAAACAGGCATTCCTGCCTGTTCCCCCTTCCCTTTTTCAAGCTGTAAATTTATCTGACCGAAATAGGCTCTGGCTGGTTTTGGCATCCTTACCGTTCTTCCGACTATATTCCTCATCGGATGTACAAATGGAGTGCCAGACCGCATCGTAGGATCATTCCAAAGGATTGCTTTGTCCAAAAAGTCTACATTGGATAGCTTGCTCACCACCTCGGAAGAATGGTTTTTCCGAAAAATACGATCCTCCGTGCAAAAGCCATATTTATCTCTAGTCCTTTCGTTGCTTACGTCCTATGCCGTAGCCTGCGACCCAGCCCGGTTCGGAAAGGAGGTATTGGTCGAAGCCGCCAACGACGCCATCCAGATGGAAGTCTTTGCCAACGATGACATCTTGTTTACGGCATTTTGGGGGTCAGTCAAATACCACACGGCACAGACCGGCGTGACGACCACCCTCGGTAAAATCGATACCCCCTCCAATGCGGAGATCGGATTGCTCGGGATGGCGGCGGACATGGATTTCCTGAACACCGGCCATTTCTGTGTCCTCTTTACACCGGAGGAAAAGCCGGACGCCATGCAGGTGAGCCGTTTCACGGTAAACGACGGCAATTTCGATTTGCAGACGGAATCCAAACTCCTGGATTGGCATTACGACACTGAGCACATCTTCCACATGGGCGGGGCGACGTGGATGGACGGGAAGGGTAACCTCCATATCGACAACGGGGACAATTGCCACTGGAACCCAGGCCTACCAGTCGACTTCAGGAAAGACCGCGCAAGTTGGGGCGCCTTCCGCGCTACGGCCAATTTCATGGACTTGCGCGGCAGGGTGCTCCGCATCCGCGGCCTCCATGTCCGCGCCGGGGGATTAGGGGATGACCGCGGCACGCTTGCATTTCCTACAATCTCATCGCAAAGGGCGAAATCCCGTCAACAGGAGATGGGAGATACCAAGAAATCAAAGTCAAACTACGTGCAGGCAAAGAGGGTTTGGCAGAAGTCTATGTCATCGCCAGGCCCAAAGGCAAATCCGGGGTTATCGGCCTCAATTGGATAGAATTTTTAGAACAATGAACCGACGCCAAACCTTCAAAGCCATCCTCGGGTCCTCCAGCCTTCTTCCCTTGCTTTCGGGCAAGCAAGACCCTTGTTTCAAAATCGAATATGTCCTCTCCTCCGCCCTCTTCGGCAACCTGCCCATCGCGGATGTATTACAGGAAGTGAATAAGGCTGGAGCCTCGGGGATCGACATCTGGCGCAAGGTGCATGCCACCCACCGCGAGCAAATCCAGGAAATGGGGGATGACACCTTCCAGTCACTTCTCGCCAAGAACAAGACACGCATGTTGGTTTCCACCTGCTACCCGTTGGGTTCCTTCGGCCAGGACGAAGAGTTGGCCTGGGTGAAGAAAAACGGGGGCAAGATGACGGTCAGCGCGGCACGGGCGATGGGAGAAAAAGACCCGTCCGGAAAAGAAGCCTCCCGCCAGGTCAAACTCTTCTTCGAAAAGCTCAAGCCGCACCTTGAAATCGCCCAAAGCCTGGGCGTTAAAATGGTCTTTGAGAACCATGGCAACGCCCTGCTCCATACCCCGGATTCGTTGCGGTACTTTGCAGAGTACAACCCCGATACCAAGCATGTGGGCATCGGATTCGCTCCCCACCATATGCAAAATTTCGGCGATGCGATGGTCTCCCAAATGATCGGTGAACTGGGCGGCGAACAGATCCCCTTTATCTATTTCCAGGAACATGGGATCGGGAGCAAGAAGCATGTGGACAAGGAGACGGAACTTGAACAACTCCCGGGGCGTGGTAACCTTGACTATGTTCCGGTCGTCCAGGCACTCAAGAAGGCCGGGTTCACGGGGATCGCTGAAATATTCATGCACCCGACCCCACGCGGTGTCCCCATGTTGCCGACAGCCCCGGCCATTACCACCGAGGTCAACAAGTCCCGTGCCTACATCGAAACCTGCCTGGCCAAGGCATAGCCCCAGGAACCCAAGTTTCCGTGTCCATTCGCCATCCCGCCTTCGCCCTTTTCGCAATCCTGCTTTTCCATGTATATCCTACTGCGGCAAAGCCGCTCATACAAGGCTACGAAAGGTTTTACAGTTCAGGGGCGTCTGCCCAGGGTGGTGCGGTGCTCTATTCGGAACTCGGGTGCGCCAACTGCCATACGGTATCCACAGGAATCCCCGCCCGCCAAGGCCCGCCCTTGAGGGACATTCCCAAGAGGTTGCAGTATGGTTGGGCGCGCAACTTCCTCCTTTCCCCCGAGGAAACCTCGCCAGGGTCGAACATGCCGGACTTGCTCGGAACCCTTCCTGCCGGTCAACGCGACGGTGCGGCGGAGGACTTGCTGGCCTGGCTCGTTTCCCTCGGCAGCAAGGCGAAGTACAAGGCTTTCCGGCATTCGAATTACTCCAATGGCGTGGCATTGTTCAGGGAAACGGGATGTGCTGCCTGCCATGTGGATAACCAAGGATTTGCGAGGCTTGCTGAAAAGACCGCGTTTGCGGTGCTGGACGACACTTTCAAGAAAAGCGACCAATACTGGGTAGATGGCCGCATGCCGCATTTTCCAATGGATGCATACCGTTCGGCGGATCTGGCTGCTTATGTGACCGGGTTCAAAGGGAGCGACCCCCGAGTCATTCCCGACCTGCCCGCCTGGCCAAAGCCCAAGGCAGGGCAAGTAGGACGGGGCAAGGCATTGGCCGAGCAGTTGGGATGCGCCAGTTGCCACGATGTCCCCGGTGCCAGGAAGCCTTCCAAACTCCCGATGGCCGATCACCACAATGATTTCATGTCCGCCCATCCTAGCCATCCCCAATACACCCTGGACGCGAAGCAAACGGAGTCGCTGGTGCAGTTCCTTTCAGGGCAGGCCAGAGTCTCACCATCCGATACCCTCCTGGCCGCCTTCAACTGCTATGCTTGCCATGTCCGGGACGGCAAAGGCGGCCCAACCCCGAAGGCCTCAGAATATTTCCAAGGCGACCCGTCCCTGGCGGATTCAGGGAAGTTCCCTCCACCGTTGACCCAGGTGGGCTTCAAGTTGCAACCCGACTGGATGGAAAAGGTGTTTTCCAAAGAAATGCGGATCCGGCCATATTTGAAGACGCAGATGCCCCAGTACCGGAAGCAGGCGAGGGATTTCACTCGGATCCTGCAGGATGCGGACGCCCAACCCGGTGAGAAGAAGTTGCCGGAAGTCGCGGATCACTTGATAGGCAGTAAATTGCTCGGTACAAAAGGCGGGTTCAATTGCATCACTTGCCACCAATGGGGCGACCGCAAATCCCTGGGCATCCAAGGGATTGACCTCCGCACCACCGGCGAACGGCTCCGGCCGGAATGGTTCCGCCAATACTTGCTCAACCCCGCAGCTTACCGCCCCGGTACGTTGATGCCACCCTTCTGGCCGGGAGGAAAGTCCAGCATCCCCGCACTCCTCGATGGGGACACCGAGAAACAAATCGCCACGATCTGGGACTTTTGTAAGGAAGCGAAGGGCACCCCGGATGGTTTCCCATCGCATCCAGTGGGAGCCTTCGAACTTGTCCCAGCAGACAAGCCATTGGTACAGCGGGGCTTATTCACAGGACTCGGCACCAAGGCCATACTCGTCGGTTTTCCGGGTGGTATCAATTTGGGCTACGACTCAGCCTCCTCACAGCCCCGTTTGCTCTGGAAAGGACGGTTCATGGATGCCTACACCATCTGGTTCGTCCGTGCCGCACCCTTTGAAACGCCGTTGGAAATGGAAACCCATACCTTCCCTGCGGCTTCCTCCAGTGATTTCCGTGGCTACCTATTGGAAGCGGATGGCAGCCCCACCTTCCTTTCTGGCAATTCCAAGGAAACCTTCCGTGCCAAGGATGGCCTACTCCTCCGGATTGTCACCCCTGCTGCCAAGGAGGTCGCCCATCCTCCCGGCCTGAAAGTCGCCTCCCGCGTCAATGGCAACACTGCAACCTACACCTACACAATCGAATGAAAGCCGGAGGTTCCCCTATGAAGGCATTGGTTCCACTGATCTTATTATCTTGCTCACCCGCTTACCCCGGATCCTACCGCATCACCGATCTCTTGACCGGTTCCTCTGCCAGCAACTCGCGGGATGCCGGATGGAAACCCGGCCAAGGCATCATCCTCGAAGCCAGCGGCATGGAATGGATGGGTTGCGGGAAGCTAGCGGTCTGTACACGGAAAGGCGATGTGTGGATAGTCGACAATGCGCTGGCCAAGGATCCCGCCAAGGCAACCTTCCGCCTCTTTGCAAGGGGTCTCCACGAGCCTCTTGGTTTGGCCAGGGACGGAGACGACATCCTGGTTGCCCAACGCGCGGAAATTACCCGCCTCCAAGATCGGGACAAGGATGGTGTGGCCGATGCCTACCTTACGGAATGTTCCGGATGGTCGGTTTCGGGCGCGTACCATGCCTACGTTTACGGCCCGGAAATGGACGGCCTTGGGCGGAGATGGGTCACCCTGAACCTCGACATGGGGGAGCATTCCAACAACTCCGTCGGTTGGCGTGGTTGGGGAGGCATCATCGGGGAAGGCCATCAGTTCGTCCCGATGGCCTGCGGGATGCGCTCACCTTCCGGCCTCAAGGCGAACCTCGCAGGGGACATGTTCTTTACGGACCAGCAAGGCACCTGGATTCCTGCCACCCCGGTTTACCACCTGCGTAAGGGTGTGTTCTACGGGAACCAGGAGGGCTTGGGTTGCATGAAACTCCCCGGTTCGCCAATGCACTTTACTCCTCCCAAGGGCAACCAACAGTACCCGGACGCCTTGCGGAGTTGCCCGGAGTTTGTCCCACCCGCCGTGTGGTTGCCGTACAACAAGATGGGGCGGAGCGCGACCGGGTTGGAGCTGATTGGTTGCGATGGCAAGTTCGGCCCCTTCGACGGGCAGTTCCTGGCAGGGGAATTTACCAACGCCGCCATCAACCGCGTGTTCATTGAGAAGGTCAACGGCCAATACCAAGGAGCATGTTTCCCCTTCTTGGATGGATTCCCTTCTGCAGTGCTGCGCCTGAAGTTCTCTCCTGACGGTGCCTTGTTTGTGGGGATGTCGAACCGGGGTTGGTCCTCCTTGGGCGACCGTTCCTATGGTCTGCAGCGCCTGGACTATACGGGGGAAGTCCCCTTCGCGTTCAAGGAAATGCGCGCTGTGCGGGGGGGGTTCGAAGTCGAGTTCACCCAACCTGTGCCTGATGGAGTCGGGTTCTCCATGTACAGCTTTACCTATGAGTATTCCAACCGTTACGGAGGTGAAGAAATGGACACCCGCCCCAACAAGCTCGAAGCCGTCCACCAGCCTGGTCGCCCGAAGGTCTATCGCCTAAAGGTCGAAGGATTGAGGGAGCTCTATGTGTACGAGCTCCACGCCTCCGTCCCAGGCAAGGGTAATCTAGAAGCCTACTACACCCTAAACTCCATGGCCGATTAATATGCTGCGTGGACTTGAATGGATTGCAGTTGACTGGGGGACTTCCAACCTCCGTTGCTGGGTAATGGGAGAAGGTGGCCAAATCCTGGCCAAAGCGGATTCCCCCGATGGCATGGCCAAAGTGGTTGCCGAACAAAACGGGGATTTCGAAGGTGCGTTGCTACGGTTGGCCGGGAAATGGTTGCGGGATGGCCATACCGTTCCTGTCCAAATTTGTGGGATGGCCGGTGCAAAGAAAGGATGGCAGGAAGTCCCTTATGAAGCGATCCCCTGCCCCCCGAGAACTCATGCCAAGGCCGTGCCCAAAAAGCACCCGGGCATTGACGTCCGGATCCATGCAGGACTGAAGCAGGACACTCCCCCGGACGTCATGCGCGGCGAAGAAACCCTGGTGGCCGGGTTGCTCGACAAAGTTCCAGGCTTCGAAGGATTGGTTTGCCTCCCAGGAACCCATTCCAAATGGGTGGAGATAGCTGGCGGGAAAGTAATCCGCTTCCAAACTTTCCTGACCGGCGAACTTTTTGCCCTGCTCTCTGAAAAATCCGTATTAAGCCAAACCCTGGCCACCGAAGGCTGGGACGACAAAGCGTTCCTGGATGGAATCCAGTCGTCAGTGGAAGAGCCGTTGTCCTGGCTTCCGTCCCTCTTTTCCCTCCGTGCCGGGGCATTGCTGGATGGGTTGGATGGGATCTCAGCACGTTCGATGCTATCAGGAATCCTGCTTGGTTGCGAACTCGGGGCGATGCGGGAGGTGCGGACGATGGACCACGTGGCCTTGGTCGGGAGCAAGAACCTCTGCACATATTACAAAGATGCGCTCGCCTTCATGGATTGCGAATCCACGGAATACCAATCGGAGGAGTTGGTTCTTTTGGGGTTAGCACCTTCTTAATTACCCCGAAGCGGCGGACCGCCGTTCCTGATCGGACAAAAGCATTGCAATACTTTTATTCAATATCCGAAAAGGTTCGGGCAAACCAAAATCCTTGCGGACTGACTCTCAAACTCATCCCTCCATTGTGAACACATTCCCCTTCGCGTTGGAGGGGCGAGCTTGCGAGTCCGTGTCGGGGCATTCGAAAGGATCAATATTTTTTCGAAATGGTATTACTACGGGAAATCACTTCATCCACTCAGATTTCGACTCCCCGGTGGTTTCCATCAATTACCTTCCTCCAATGAGATCCTTTAGCCCAAGCCTTCATAAAACCCCTGTACCCCGGCATTGCCCGGAGGGACCTGGAGGTTGATTTTCATTCCCCCCCTTGCTTCCAGTTCCCTCTCCACATACCCCATGAGCAAAGGCCCGATGCCTTCCCTCTGCATATCCGGAAGCACAACCAGGGAATAAATCCATCCCATGTGCCCGCCATTTTTCGCGACTTTCTTTTCGATGAGCCGTTTGAGGATCTTTCCTGGGTTGGCTGAGCCAAAGGTTTCCTTCCACAATGCGACAATTCGGCCAGTGTGCCTGGCCATGCTAAATGGGGAAACCTTCATGGTTGGTTGAAACCCCGTGCTTTATGGTATTACTACCTAGTCATGTCCAAGGAATTAAAGAAATGCCTGGGGGCTTACCCAATCTGCCTACTGCTACTTTTCCCATTTATTTCCCAAGGCTCTCCCCCTGCATTCAACCAGGACATCCGCCCTATCCTGGCGGATAACTGTTTCCAGTGCCACGGGCCGGATTCGAAGGAAAGGAAGGCGGACTTGCGCCTGGACTCCAAGCCCAGTGACTTCGATTGGGAAGGTTTGCTCGCCAAGGTAACGACGGAAGATCTGGAAAAAAGGATGCCCCCACCCAAGACCGGAAAACGGCTTACCGCTGCACAAGTTTCCTTGATCCGGCAGTGGGTGGATGCCGGGGCGAAATACCAAGGCCATTGGGCGTTTGAACCGGTTAGTCCAGGAAAGTATGATTCCATTGATGGCCACATCTTGGTCCGATTGGAAGAAAAGGGGTTGGGCTTTTCCGGGGAAGCACCGAAGGCAGTCGTGCTAAGGCGGGTTACCTTCGGCCTTACCGGGTTGCCGCCGACTTGGGAGGAAGTCCAAAATTTCGTCAACGACGACTCTCCGGATGCCTACGAAAAAGTGGTCGACCGCCTTCTCGCATCCCCATCCTACGGGGAGCATTGGGGCAGGCATTGGCTCGACCTCGCCAGGTATGCCGACACCCATGGCGGCAGCGCAATCGGGTTCAAGAAGTTCCCGTTTTCCTACACCTACCGCGACTACGTAATCCAAGCCCTAAACAACGATGTCCCCTACGACCGTTTCATCCTCGAACAAATAGCCGCCGACCAATTGGGTCTCCCGGAAAATGACCCTGCCTTGGCCGGGCTCGGGTTCCTCACTGTCGGCCGGAAATACCGGAACCGCCATGACCGCTTAGACGACCGCATCGACGTCATTACCCGCGGGCTCCAAGGCCTGACGGTCGCTTGTGCTAGGTGCCACGACCATAAGTTCGACCCGATTCCGACAACGGATTACTACTCCATCCATGCCGCCCTGGCCAACAGTCGCATTCCTAACGAGTTGCCCCTGGTCGGCACTCCCTCGCCAAACCCTGGGTATTGGAACAAACTGGCCGGGTTGGAGGCCAAGCGGGACGACATGATCCGCGAACAAGGCGAAGTCTTCCGTGGACGCCTTCGGATGCAGACCGGGCTGTATTTCCACAAACTTGCCCGCGGCGACCCGGAGGAGGACACCTCCACGACCTTCCTCTCCTACCGCACGGAAGATTACCGCCCTGTAGTCCAGGAACGCTGGAGGCGGTACATTGCATCGATGCCTGAAGACGACCCGGTCTTCGGCCCGTGGCACAAATTGTGCACTCTTCCGGTTGAAGGGTTTGCTTCAAAGTGCCAAGGACTTGTGGAAGAACTCCGCAAAGATAACGGCGACCCTAAGAAGTTTGCCAATGAGCACAGTTTCTCCACCCAACCCCCAAAATGGAACCCCCGCATCCTTGATGCCCTCGCCGAGGCAAAGCCGGAGTCCTTTGTCGGGGTCGCCGAGGCCTACGGAAAAGTGTTCACCGGGGTGGAACTCCGTTGGCACCAATCCCTCCTGGATGCCATCGCGGAAGCCGCCCCCGGAGGCAAACTCATCCCGGACCAGGACGCCCGGCACAAAGTAGTGAACAGTTCCATCGAACGCCAACTCCGCCACCATCTCCACAGCCCGGAGTCCCCGACCTCCATCACCTTCGACGATTACCGCGAGCTCGGTATGCTCAACCGGGGCTTGCGGGACTCCGTACGCAGCACGGTGGATGACATCACCAACCTCAACCATTCCGCCAACGCCCCCGCCCGCTCCATGGCACTTGAAGAACTGCCCGGCCCGACCGAAGACTACGTCTTTTTGCGTGGCAATCCAGTCGCCAAGGGAGAAACCGTGCAACCTGGTTTCCTTTCTATCCTGGAAGGGAAAGCCCCAGCAATCTTGCAAGATAGAAAGCGACGCCTTGGCTTGGCCAACTCCATCGTCGCCGAAACCAATCCCCTGACCCGCCGCGTCATTGTGAACTGGGTCTGGCAACACCATTTCGGAATCGGCCTGGCTCGTACCCCGGACGATTTCGGAACCCGCTCCGAACCCCCGACCCATCCTGCCCTCCTCGACTTCCTGGCCACAAGTTTGCTCGACGACGACTGGTCGCTAAAACATTTACACCGCCGCATCCTGCTCTCCCGTACCTACCGCCAGTCCTCCGCCACCAATCCAGACGGCCTTGCCAAAGATCCCGGCAACCGCTTCCTCTGGAGGATGCCCCCGCAACGGCTCGGAATGGAATCCATGCGCGACTCCATGTTCTTTGCCAGCGGCGAACTCGACCGGAAGATGGGCGGCAAACCCTTCGGCGAACCCGACAAGGAAATCCCCCGCCGAAGCGTCTACGCATTCCTCAACCGCGACGTGCTCTCCAGGATGGCCACCACCTTCAACGGTGCCGACCCCAGCGCCTGTACCGTCAAACGCCCCAACACCATGGTACCCCAACAAACCCTCTTCGCCCTCAATTCAAACTTCGTCATGAACAGAGCCCGTGCCCTGGCCAAACTGCCCGGACTCCAAAAGGCCAAAACCTTCGAAGACAAACTGGCCTGCCTCTACCACCACACCTATTCCAGGGATCCCGACCCTCAGGAGACCCAACTCGCTCTTGAATACCTACAAACCGCTCAGGACAAAGACGCCGCCTGGGAACAAATCGCCCACGCCCTCCTGGCATCCAACGAATTCCACTTCCTCGACTAACAGCAAAATCCCTATTCCCAAGCTCGATTTCAGAGGTCACTCCATATACTCAAGAATTTCAGGGAGAGGGTTGAGAAAGTCTTCCGACATCCAGATCGCTCCTCTCAAGTACCCCCGTTTTCCAGGGGTGGTAGTTTTTGCTGGATCGCGGTTTCCAACATGCTGTCTGTAAAGATTTAGGGTGCAGTCGGCAGGGGGGTGATGAGGATCTTGTCCCGAAACTGGTCGAAAGTGGCGCGGCTATCGATCAGGGTTTGGTGGTAACCTACGTTTTCAATGAAGTTGACCCGGCCAGGTTGACTGTTGCCGAAGTTGGGATAGATGCCGTCGACGCCGCCAAATTGGGATTGGAGGTGCACCATGGAACCATCCGGGAAAAAGACGTTGCGGAGGTCGATGGTGGTAGCCTGCATGTAGATGGACTTGAGTTGGTCGGAGAACTGGAGGCCATTCACGGAAAGGGTGTTCATCGCGCTGAGGTGGATACTGTCCCCCGGACGGACTTTGAGGGTACTGTCATGAAAGAGGAGGTTTTCAAGGGTACTGATGGAAAGGTTCCCCCCGGCTTCCATACTGACTTGGACGAAGTCGGAGGAGGCTTTGGAGGCGACAAGGAGGGATCCATCGAGGAAGGTAAGGGAAGAACCGGGGCTGATATCAAAGATGCCGCCCGCAATGAGGCCGGCCATGGCGTCGGGATACCCTGAGACGGAAAGGGCAGAGAGATGGACATCACCGGATATCTGGATATCTTGGGCAGCGGTCAGGGCGATGGCGGGATTAGAGGAATCGAGGACAAGCCCTATATCGAGGGTGCCTTGCTCAATGAGGAGGGTACGGGCGGCTAGAAGAAGAGGGTCTTGTTCCGGCCCGGGGTCGGTAAGGATGACGGAATCAAAGACTTCGGCTGGAGCTTGGTAGAAGAAGTTCGAGATGGCTTCCTGGAAACCGAACAGGCGGGAGGTATCGACCTGGCCGAAGAGTGTCACGTCGGATAGGAGTTCGTTCCCGAGTTGGCCTTCGGCAAGCAAGGCTGCGTCAATTTTGCCTTCACCGAGTTCGTAGAGTTGGGAGACAATGAAGCTGTTGCCATTTTCCTTTGTCGATTCTAGCAAATCCTCGATGCCTTTGGACACGATTTGGTCTGCGTCTGGGTCAGTGCTTTCGGAAGGTTCCTTATTGGAAGTGTCTTCCTTGGCCACGTCATCATGCTTATATGTATAGTCGTCAAGGAGCGAGGATGTGTCTTCTTCACCTTGGTTAAGAAAAAGAAGGGCTTTGACCAGGGAAGTATTGTCGGCCTCGACCATGTCCTGGCGGAGGTCGGCGCTGTAGGTGAAGAGAATGTCCGCTTCAGCCGAGGTGAGTTGCATTGCGAGGATACCCTCCAGGCGGGGTAAGGGTTCTGCGATCAAGGAATCCCGGGTTGTCCCAGAAAAACCGAGGACTTGGTTGACTTGGGTTTCCAGCAAGTTGTGGGTCAGGAGGGTCTTGGTCTGGGCTGGCTGGATATTTAGGGAAAGGGCATCCTTTGTGGTTTTGGCAAACGCCAGGTAGTGGAGGATTTCTGCTTCCGTTGGGTTCGCAGTGGTAATGTGCTTGGCATTGGATGGGGACAACTCCGTAACCTTCCATCGTGTGTCCTCGGAGTAGTCGGAAAGAACCTTTTTCTGGTCAGCGGTCAGGCCGAGCTTGTTGATGGCCTTGGCCAAGTTGTTGTCTGTCACGACGATTTCCCCTGTTTCCTGGATATTCTCGACACTGTCGCTGGTCTCCAGATTTTGTTCGGTGATCTGGTCGGTGTCAACTTGGGTTTCCGTGTTCGCAGGCGCAGATTCAGTAGTGGCTGCAGCTTCCTCAGTTTTCGCAGGGTCGGAGGAAGAGGTGGAATCTTCATTCGGTTCCTCGGTCTTGGTCGGTTCGTCCTTTGGTTCGTCCTTGGGTTCGTCCTTGGGCTCCTCGGTAGGTTCGTCGTCCTTTTTCTTCTCTTCCTTAGGTTCGTCGTCCTTCTTTTCTTCCTCTTTCTTTTCCTCTTCCTTCTTCTCCTCTTCCTTGGACTCTTTGGAGTTGGAGGCTTCCTCCTGGGCTTGTTGCTCGACTTCCTCAACGGCCGAACTAGCTTGGTCGACGGTGACGTCTTCGGTCTGGGTTTCGGCTTGCTCGGTGGTCTGGTTGATCTCCTGCTGGGTTTCTGGCGGGACTTCCTGTTGTTGGGTTTGGCCGACTTGCTGGCCTTCGGGGTTGGTGGTCACGTTGGTTCCCTGCCCTGCATTGAGCGGGATGCTGTTGCCAGAGGGGTCGGTAAAACTCACAGTACCTTGGGTCATGTTACAACCACCGGTGGTGTTTCCGGTGTTAGGATCGACTTGAGCCGTCATTTGGCCTGCGGTGCCCCGGATACCAGCGTTCCCAACCGGGGAATCGATTTCGAAACTGGATCCTGGGTTGAGTTTCTTGACGTTGAAGGTCATGTCGCCGTAGGCGAGTTTGAGTTTGGTACTAGAATTGCTGGGTTCTTCCTTCAACTCGGACATCTTCGTATTCGATTTCTCGAATTTCTTCTGGGTGAATTCGACGATTGTCAGTTCGGACTTAGCCCCGACAGTGGTAATGCTGCCGTTGGAGAGAAGCAATACGGCCTTGGAAGCTTCGCCGCTGAGGATTGTGTGCCCATCAAAAATGGACATCCCAGCGGCGACCTTTTCTTTGGGCAGGAAGGTCTCCGTACCGACTTTCTTGATTTTAACATCTCCTTCAACGGAGATTATGATGATGGCTCCTTTGCCGGAGGCAGCAGCATCCTGGGCTTGGGACAGGACGGCGCTGGCCAGAAAGGAAGCCAGGAACAGGAGGGGGAAGGACAGGCGGGCGAAAGATTTCATCGGAAATAGCTTGGCTTAGGGTTACTGGACGGGGTGGGTCTCAAGTTGGTTGGCGGTGGAATTGAAGAAGTACCGGCCGGATTCGTTGGTAAGCATGTGGTAGAACCATGCGTTGGAAGCGTGGATCCAGAGGTATGGATAGAGGTCGAGGCGGGTCCAGCTCCAACCGAGGTAACTGCTCCACAACCATAGTCCGCCTCCACTCGTGTCTTCAGAGAAGTAAAGCCAACCTAGGTCAGCGTGGTAGATCCATGGGTCGGCAAGGTAGAAAGTGCCAAAACCGCCCAGCTCGTACCAACCGCCGCCGAGTTCCTGGGCAACGGCGAATACGGAAGGGATGCCTGCAGGCACGGTGAACTGCTTGGTCGTGCCGTAGCCTGTGCCGGAATGGTTGGTGGCGAATGTGCGGTAGTAGTATGTCACGCCTTCTTCCAAGTCGAGGAGTTTGGCTTCGACTATGGCCGAACCTGGTGTTGCGGAGTCGATGGCCTGGGCTTGGGGAGACTCCAATGTCAACGCACTGTCCTTGCCAAAGAGCACACCGCTGGTGAGGATTCCGGAGTTACCGCTATGCAGTATGGTACCTTGGATAATATAGCTTCCTCCACCTGAATCTATGGCATCGCCGGTTTCCAGGATCGGGGAGAATTGCTCTGAGGTCTCTATGGTGAAGGACTGGGTAAAGGTCATACCGCCCTTGTCTTCTACCTGGACGTGGATTTGGAGGACAGGGTTTTGGTCGAAGTCCAAGGCCACGGCAGTGGACAGGGAGACCCCGGAGATGACGAAGTATGCAGAATCGTCCGCACCCCCTGCCGGATTGGGGACAAAGGAGTATGTGAAATTGTCCGTCTCATCGGGATCCGTTGTGGCGAATGTTCCAATTTGGATTCCGGCGGCCAAATCCTCGGCGATGTGGCCAAGGGAGAGTTGGATCGCTTCAGGCGGGTCGTTGGCGTCATTGACAGAAACGACGATCCCTTTGCGGACAGAGAGTCCCCCGGCATCAGTGGCCTGGATTTGCAGTTGGTATTCGTCCTTGGTTTCAAAGTCGAAGGACGAGTTTGTTACCAATGTGCCTTTTTCAATGGCGAAGTGGGCATTGTCCGGGTGGTTTTCAACTGGAAGGAGGGTAAAGGTATGTGTGTCTCCCAAGTCGATATCCAGGGCGGAAAGGGTGCCGACATCCGACCCGGCAGGGACGTTTTCATCCACAAGAAAGTTATCCAGGGAGATGTCCGAAGGTACGTCGTTGACCGGCTGGACATCAAAGTCGAATATCATTGAGTCCGAGGCGCTACTGGCATCCGTAGCGGTAACCTGCACCGTGGCCAGGCCGTTCCAATCTTTGGAAGGGACAAGAAGAAGGACGTTGCCGGTAATGGAAGCGGCCACTTCACCGGAGAGGACATGGGCGGAGAGAACCGGGGTTTCCCCGTCAATGTCCGATGCAGCCAAGGTCACGGAAACGGAATTGTCCTCAAAGGAGGTTTGGGAGGGGATATCTTCCAGGAGTGGGGCATCGTTGCCAGCATTGACTACCAAGGTGACCGTCTCTGTATCCGTACCACCATTCCCGTCGTCCACTTTAACCGTGATGCTGGCGGAACCGTTCCACTCCGGTTCGGGCACAAGTTCCAGGGTCACACCGGTAAGGTTTGCAGTGACCTGGCCTGAATTGACAATTGCACTGAATGCGAGGATGTCACCTTCGACATCTGTTGCGGCCAATTGGATGGTGAGAGGGGTGTCTTCATCCGTGGTTTGGTTCCCGACCAGGGCTAATTCGGGCGAGTTGTTGAGCCCGGCGACGGCCAGTTCGAAGGTTTCGGAATCCTTGCCCCCGGCCCCATCGTCCACCGTAACCGTGACTTGGGCAATACCGAACCATGTGGCAGCAGGGACAAGATCGAGTTTGTTACCAGAGAGGTTGGCGGTAACTTCCCCTGATCCCACTTCGGCTGTGTAAACCAAATCGTCACCGTCCACATCCGAGGCGGCAAGGGTGATGGACTTGGTTTGGTCCTCAGCAGTAGCAAGGTTGCCGATTGCGGCGAGCAACGGTGCGTCATTGACCGGTGCGACATCAAGGGTGACAAGGGACTGGTCGACCCCGCCCTTGCCGTCATTCACAACGATGGTGACTTTGGCTGTCCCGTTCCAATCAGTTGCGGGAGTAAGGTCGAGGAGGTTGCCCTGGATGGTCGCCGAAAGAATGCCGGAATCGACCGTGGCACTAAAGGTCACCGCATCCTGGTCAACGTCGTCCGCAACCAGCGTGAGTTGGATGGCAACATCCTCTTCGGTACTTTGGTTCCCTGGATTGACAAGAACTGGGGCATCGTTGACCGCCGTCACGGCCAAGTCGAATGATTCGGAATCTGTGCCGCCGTTCCCGTCGTCAATAGTGACGGTAATTTGTGCAGTACCGTTCCAGTCATTTGCTGGCGCAAGGGTCAACACATTGCCAGCTAAGGTGGCAACAATGTCACCTGAAATGACGTCAGAAGAGTAAACGAGGCTATCCTGCTCTACATCATTGGCGCCCAAAGTGAGCAGGAACGGGGTGTCCTCCGGTGTGGTTTGGCTCCCGATGGCTGTGAGGACTGGCGCATCGTTAACTGCAGTGACCGTCAAGGCGATAGTCTCGGAATCAGTCCCACCATTGCCATCGTCTACCATGACCTTGATTTGGGCAGTGCCGTTCCAATCGGCGTAAGGGGCAAGGGTGAGTTGGTTGCCTGTTGTAGTGGCAGTAACATTACCGGAATATACAGCAGCGTTGTAGACCAGGGTATCCCCCTCGGTGTCATTAGCGGCTAAGGACAAGACCAACGGGGTGTCCTCGGGAGTAGTCTGGGTGCCGATGGCGGCAAGTTCCGGCGCGTTATTCACGCTGGAGACAACCAGGTTGAAGGTTTCCGAAGCCGAACCGCCAGCCCCGTCGTCCACAGTAACCGTAATGCTGGAGGTACCGTTCCATGCTGTGCCAGGGACAAGGGTCAATTGTGTTCCAGTTACAGTGGCAGTGACATTTCCGGAGTTGACCAAGGCGGTAAAGGACAAGGTGCCCCCTTCGGTATCGGTAGCCATCAGGGCCAGGTTCTTGGGGGTGTCCTCGGGAGTGGTCAGGTTGCCAATGGCGGTAAGGACGGGGGCGTCATTGACGGCTTCGACGATGAGGCTGATGGTTTCCGCATCCGTGCCACCAGCGCCATCGTCAGCCTTTACGGTGATAGAGGCAGTGCCATTCCAATTAGCATCGGGAACCAGGATTAGTTGAGTCCCGGATACCGTCGCAGTGACATTGCCCGAGACAACGGCGGCGGTGAAAGTAAGGGTGTCCCCTTCGACGTCCGTACCTGAAAGAGTGAGGGTTTTCGTGGTATCCTCCTTGGAGGTTTGGTCACCGATTGCAGAAAGAACCGGGTTGTCGTTCACCGCAGCGACTGTCAAGTTGAACGTCTCCGAAGCAGTACCCCCCGCACCATCATCGACCGTGACGGCAATCGAGGCAGTGCCATTCCAATCCGCTTCTGGAGCGAGGGTCAATTGGGTACCGGAGACCGTGGCCGTTACATTCCCGGAAACCACAGCTGCGGTGAATACAAGGGAATCCCCATCGGCATCGGTGCCGGCAAGCGTAAGGACTTTGGGATTGTCCTCGTTGGCGGTTTGGTCGCCAATTGCAGTCAGCAAAGGGGCGTCGTTCACAGAAGAAACGGACAGGGAGAACGTCTCGGTGTCGGACAAACCGTTACCATCACCAAGGGTGACGGTAATGCTGGCGGCACCATTCCAACCTGCGTCAGGAGCCAACGTGAGCTGGGTACCCGAAACAGTGGCGGTTACATTGCCTGATACGACTACCGCAGTATAGAGAAGATTGTCCCCATCGGGATCCGTCCCGGCAAGGGTAATCACCTTGGGTGTGCCCTCCGGGGTGGCCAAATCGCCAATCGCCGTAAGGACAGGGGCATCATTTACAGGAGCGACCACAACATTGAAGGTCTCCGTGTCGGTAGTGCCATTGCCATCGTCCAGGGTCACCGTGATGGTTGCAGTGCCGTTCCAATCCGCTTCAGGGACGATGTCCAACTGTGCGCCGGTAACGGTAGCGGTCACATTGCCGGATACGACCGATGCGGAGAAGGCCAGGTTATCGCCATCCACATCGGCACCTACCAAGGTAAGAGCCTTCGTAACGTCTTCGTTGGTGGTTAGGTCGCCAATTGCTGTAAGGACCGGTGCGTCATTGACAGGGGTAACCGTCAGGTCGAAGGTAGATGTATCGGAACCTCCCTTCCCGTCATTGACCTTGACGGTGATGTTGGCCGTGCCGTTCCAATCGGCAGCAGGAACAAGGTTGAGTTTGTCCCCGGTAATAG
The DNA here is from genome assembly GCA_038125285.1 of Opitutia bacterium. GTDB lineage: Bacteria > Verrucomicrobiota > Verrucomicrobiia > Opitutales > JABJCN01 > JAYPDO01. The sequence goes on along the minus strand of JAYPDO010000029.1, from coordinate 2,690 downwards.
ATGTGGTCACATTGCCGGAATTGACCGTGGCCGAGTAAGCAACGACATCTTCGTCAACATCAGAGGCAACAAGGGTAAGCGTCTTGGTCGTGTCCTCATTGGTGGTTTGTGCCACAACAGCCGTAATGACCGGGGGGGTATTCACGGAGGAATCGTACAGCAGGGTGATTTCTTGCAAGGTCAGGGCACGGTTGTAAACCCGGAGGTCGTCGATCAAGCCGTCAAGGAGCAAACTCCCGTCCCACTCCCCTACGCTTGAGGTTGCGGTGTTGACGTTCGGGGCCGGGGACTGGAATTCCTCCTGGATCAGGGTCCCGTCGAGGTACAGTGCAATCTGCCCGTCATTCCCATCGTCACGGACGACAAGCAAGTGGGACCATTGGTTCGGCGGGATTGCCTGGACGGAGTATAGTTCCTTATCCGTACCGGCGGCATCATACTCGTAGCTCAAGGCGAACTGGGCGTCCGAAAGGAGGAGCGACTTGTTGTTGGTCGCCAAGGATTCCCCGGTATTGCCCTTGAGGAAGACGACTTGGGTGCCGGACTGGGCGCGGGGGTTCACCCATACCGCGATGGTGAAGGAAGCACCCATCTCGATATCACCTTCATAGGCCAAGGTGCCGTTCGCGTCCACGATGTCCAAGGCCTGGCCAACCAAACCTGTCGCGAATTGGGGGGCGTTGACGGTGGCGTTGTGGCCATTTCCGGAGGAGTCGGAAACATCACCGTCCATTTTGTAATGTAAGGTAAGGCCGATGTTCAGGGAATCGACTAGGGCGGTGACGTCGATTGTCATCGTGTTTGCGGGGGCAGCGAAATCCGTGCCGTCGGAAACGGCGAACTCGAAGGTCGCATAGGATACCCCGCTGGCATTTTGGGCACCGATAAACTTGAGTTTGGCCAAGTCGGCAAAAAGGACGATGTCGTTAGATGCGACCGCTGCTTCCGACCCGTTTACGGTGCCGTCTCCATCCGCATCAACCCAGAGGGTACCAGCGGAGGCTGGCTGGAATTTAATACTGGAAAAGGCATCCTCTTCCTTGTCGATGTAGAGGAAGTCCCCGGAGGAGAATGCGAAAACGCTATTCTCGGTGGCCACAACCGTTGCATCGGAGGAAACAGGGGCATCGTTCACAGCGGAAACATCCACCGTGATTGTTGCCGCCAAATCTGAATAATCGGTACCGTCATGGACCTCGAACTGGAAGGTAGCATAGCCGGTTCCGCTTTTATCCGAAGCGGGAAGGAAGGTCAACTTGGGCAAGTCGGCAGCGCTAACTTCGTCATTATTGGCCACGGCAACCTCGGCATTGTTTACTGTCCCGTCCGCATCGGCATCGACCCAAAGTGTACCCGCTGTGACGGCCTTGAGGCGGACTTTGGAAAGGTTATCGTTTTCCACGTCCGAGAAGGGGAAGTCCGCAATCACGAACAACATGGCCGTATCTTCTGGAGTGGAGACGGTATTGTTTGCCGGGATGGGCTTGTCGTTTACCGCGGCCACGTCGACAGTCATCGTGGACTTGGCGGCGGAATAGGCAGCCCCGTCATGCACTTCGTATTGGAAAGTGGAATACCCGGAGCCATTGCCATGGGTGTCTGGGAGGAATTTGAGCTTAGTGAGGTCGGCCAGAAGGACTTCGGTGTCGTTAGCAACCGGGGATTCGCCATTGTCCATCGTGCCGTTGTCGTCTGAATCCACCCACAATGTGCCGAACGACACAGCCTGAAGACGTACTTTAGACAAGCTGTCCCCGTCCACATCCGTGAAGGAAAAAACAGCCGGGGCAAAGGTAAAGACAGTGTCTTCCACGGCGGCAACAGTGCCGTCCACGGAGATGGGCAAGTCATTCACAGCCGTGACATTGACCGTCATGGTGGCCTGGGCTACGGAATAAGCAGTGCCGTCATGGACATCAAAGGCAAATTGTGTGTAAGGCGAGCCGTTTGCATCTGAGTCCGGAAGGAATTTCAATTTGCTGATGTCTGCGGCCAAGACTTCGTCATTGTCAGCGACCAGGGCTTCCCCGTTATTAAGGACTCCGTCGGCATCCGTATCCACCCACAACACCCCGGCCACAGGGGCTTGTAACCGGATTTTGGCCAAAGCATCGCCATCCGGGTCGGTGAAGGGGAAATCCGAGGGCGTGAAGATAAAAACAGTGTCCTCGATAGCGACAACGGAGTTATCCGCCGTTACCGGCAAGTCATTCACGCTTGTGACGTCGATACGGATAGAGTTGGGCGAAAGGGAGAAATCCGTGCCGTCAAATACATTGAATTGGAAAGTCGCATAGGCTTCCCCGCTTTCGCCGGGCAACGGAAGGAACTTCAGTTTTGTGATATCGGCAGCGAGGACCTCGTCATTCGCGACAACTGCAGTTTCTACAGCGTTAAGTGTCCCGTCACTATCCGTATCCAACCAAAAGGTACCCTTGCTAGCAGGCTGGAGGCGGATCTTGGCCAACGGGTCGGACTCGATGTCAGAGTACTGGAAGTCAGCCGGTGTAAAGACGTAGGCCGTGTCTTCTTCGACAGAGAGAACCTTGTCCGCAGAGACCGGCAGGTCATTCACCGGCGTCACGTTGATGGTCATTGTGTTTTGGGCGGCCGAGTAGTCCGTGCCGTCGTTCACCTCGAACTGGAACGTCGCGTACGGTGCGCCGGAGGCATCCGGCGCCGGTTGGAAC
>JAYPDO010000028.1:0-32840 GCA_038125285.1 Opitutia bacterium | reverse complement strand
CCGTGGGATTCTGCGAGTTTGACGAGTTTGCAGGTGTTGGCGGAGTGGCGTCCTCCGATGACTATGATGGCTTGGGCGCCTTGTTGGACTAGGTTTTCGACGCCGGATTGGCGTTCTTTGGTGGCACCGCAGATGGTGTCGAAGACTTGGGCTTCGGGGTAGAGTTCGAAGAGGCGGTTGTGGAGGGCTTTGTACTCGTGGGAGAACATGGTGGATTGGGAGACCATGCAGACGCCATTGTTAAAATTTGGTAGGCGATTTAGGTCTTCTGCGGTTTGGACGACGTGGCCTTTGCCGTCGGCGTAGCCCATGAGCCCCATGACTTCTGGGTGTTGGGGGTCGCCGAAGATGACGATGTCGTAGCCTTGGCGGGCGTGGTTTTTGATTTTGCCTGCGATGATGCCGACGTCGGGGCAGGTGGCGTCGTGGAAGGGTAGGCCGAGACCTTTGAGGTATTGGCGGCGCTCCGGGGAGATTCCGTGCGCGCGGACGACGATGACGGAGTCTTCGGCGTTTTCGCCGTCCACTTCGATTTGGGCTTGGCTTTGGTAGTCGCCGACTTCGCGGACGCCTTCGGCTTCCATCCGCTCCATCATCTGGCGGTTGTGGATGAGGGGGCCGTCCGTGTAGACGGTGCGGTTTTCCCCGCCTTCGGCGGCAAGGCCGCGTGCGATGTCTATGGCGCGTTCAACGCCCCAGCAGAATCCTGCACTATTGGCCCGGATGACTTTCATGGTAAGGATCGTTGGAGGTGGTACATGCATTCCTGCATGTTTGTATTGGAAGGTTTACTGTCATGGAAAAGTCTATTTTGGCTATGGGAACAGGGCCGGTAAGGCCATGCTTCGGTGGCGGGGATCGCTCGATGGTTAGGTGGTTTAAATAGAAAAGTAGTTTGCGGAAGAATGAAAGTGGTTATTTGTCGACCGCGCTCTACGGTTCCTTGAGGGGTTCTAGTTTGGAAAGGAATTCTTGGGGAATGGGGATGGCGGTGAGCTTACCGGTATCCGGGGCGAAGGTGACGCAGACGGTGGTCATGCGTCCTTTGGCGACTCGGACCATTTCGCCTTCTTCTTCTTTCTCGATGTCGAAGCGGTAGGTTACGGTTTTTGGGGTGATGGTCTCGATTGAGATGTGGATGGTGGCGGTTTCTTCGAATTTGAGGGGGCGCTTGAAGGTGCAGGAGGTGTCGAGGCGGGGCCAACCGACATCCCGGCCGTCGATGACCATGTGCACGGATAGGCCGAGGGCGCGGAAGAATTCGTGTTCGGCGTTTTCCATCCACTTGTAGAAGTTGGCAAAGTGCATGATGCCGGCCATGTCGGTTTCTGAGAACTCTACGGAGCGGGTTGTGGTGAAGGCGGGCATGATTGAGTTAGCGAGTTGGGGAGACAGTTGGGTGTTTGGGTGTTTCCTCATTTACCTGATTTGCAGGTTTCCAGGATTTGTTCTGAGTGGTGTTGGATGCTGTAGTTTTGCTGGATTTGTTTTTGGGCGTGGAGGCCGGTTTCGTGGCAGAGGGACGGGTTGTTGAGCCAAGGGGCGAGGGCTTCGGCGAGTGCTTCGGGGGTGTTAGGTTGGTAGGTAGCGCCGCCTTGGGTGGCTTCGATGATTTCGGGGAAGGCGCCGTGGTGGGGTTGGACGATGGGGACGCAGGTTGCGAGGGCTTCGATGGTATAGAGGCCAAAGGCCTCGGGGTAGCGGGTCGGGACGGAAAGGAGCGAGAGGGTGTTAAGGTGCTGGATTTTATCTTCGCGGGAGAGGTTTTGGCGGAAGGAGTAGGTGTCGTGGAGGCCGGCTTTGTGGAGGTTGTGGATTTGTTGGTCGATGAATTTTTGGTCGTCGGGGAGGGTGGTTCCCGCGACATGGAGGCGGGTTTCCTTGGGGATTTTGTGGTTTTTGTGGAGGAGGATGAAGGCGTCGACCAGGATATCGAGGCCCTTGAGTTGGGAGAGGCGGGCGAGGAAGCCGAGGGCGGGGGTTTTCGGGGGGGATTCACGGGGTTGGAAGCCTTCTAGGTTGATGCCGTTCGGGATGTGGACGACTTGGCTGGCAGGGAGTTCCAGGGGGCCGGCCATGAGTTCCCCGAAGGCTCGGCTGGGGGTGATGTAGCGGGTGATGTGCCGGGAGGCTTGGCGCATGAGGCCCCAGACTTGGGTTTTCCAAGGCTCAAGGAGGGAGTCCAGGAAGGTATCTTCACCTTGGAAGGAGCAGTAGATGGGGATGTCGGAGCGGGCTTTGATGGCGGGGGCGAGGCCAACTTGCATGGCGGTGGAGAGGAAGATTGCGTCAGGCTTTTCTTTGTCTACGACCCAGTCGACGAGGTGGTTGAATTCCTTGGCGAGGGGACCGTCGATGCCTTGGAAGGTGGAGAGGGCCATTTGGCTGACTTCCTTGCCTGCGGTCATGCTGCCTTTTTGGGCCTTGGCGACTTTGCCGAGGAGGGGTTGGCTATCGAGGACTTTGTCGAGCCATTTGGGGACGTGGCGGAAGAAGGAGTATTTGAGCTGGAGGTAGGCGTTGATGCCTCCGAAGAAGATGGGTTGGTCCTTGTCCGCCGGGCTTTCGTCCAGGACGTGGGGGAGGTACATGGGGAGCATGACGGCCTCGTGGCCTTTGGCGCGGAGTTCGTTGACCAGGGCGTTGTCTTTCATGCAGACGCCGCAGTGGTAGCTTCCTGTGCCAGGGCTGATGAAAAGGAGTTTCATGGGATCTGCCGGTTTGGACGGACCAGGGAATTCCAGGGGGATCAAGCGGATTTCACTTGGCCGTACATTACGGGATCCGGGAGGTTGGCGATTTCCCCCATGGCCTGGAATAGTTTGGAAAAGTCCTTGCCGGAGACGTTGCCGATGAGGCAGTCGGTAAGGTCGCCACGCAGGGCCATGTCTTTGCGGATGAGCTTCCCGAAACTGAAGTTTTCATCATAGAAGGCGTAGACAATTTTGCGCATGGTCTCGATGGCATGGCGGAATTTGTCCCCGTATTCTGTGAATTGGCTGGCGGTGAAGGCTTCGTTTCTTTCGAAGACCCCGTGGATGGTGTCGGCGACCATTTCCGAGCTGATGAAGGCCAGGAAGACGCCGGAAGAGAAGACGGGGTCAAGGAAGCTGAAGGCGTCCCCCGCGAGGACAAGGCCGTCGGAAGCGCAGTATTGGGAACGGTAGGAGAACTCCCCGGTGACCCAATATTGACCGGTTTGACGACCTATGGAGAGGTGGTCTTCGATCCAGGCGTTATTCTTGGTTTCGTGGGCAAAGATGGTGGCCGGGTCGCGACTTTCTCGGTAGATGTATTCCTTGTCGGCCACGATGCCCACGCTGACGCGGTCGTCCTTCATGGGGATGTACCAGAACCAGCCTTTTTCAGGGAGGTAGGCGACGGTGGTGGCTCCTGCGTCCGCACCTGGGTCGCGTTTGGCCCCTTCGTAGTAAGTCCAGATGGCGACTTTGTTGAGCACAGGGTCTTTGACGCGCCATTTTTCGCGGGTGGTAGCAAAGGCGTCGCGCCCCGTGCAATCAAGGGTGATAGGGGCTTCGAGGTGATGTTTGTTACCATCGGAGTCTTCGGCGATGACGCCGGTGACCTTCCCGCCGGAGTCCTTCATGAATTCTTTTGCCCGTGTGCCCTCCATGACTTTGGCTCCTTTTTCACGGGCGTTGTCGAGAAGGATTTGGTCAAATTCGGAGCGGAGGACTTGCCAGGTGGTGGAGGAGGGGTGGTCGTGGTGTTGGAAGAAGTAGAAAGGTTGGGAAAGGGAGCCGTTTTGGCGGACGAACTGAACGCAGTATTTCCTTGGGCTGGCGGAGGCCATGATTTTGTCCACCACGCCCAGCCTTTCCAGGGGGAAGTAGCAGTAGGGCATGAGGGATTCCCCGATGTGGTAGCGGGGGAATTTATCCTTTTCGAGGACGAGGACGTCGTGGCCGTATTCGGCCAGGATCGCGGCCGCCGTGGATCCTGCGGGGCCGCCGCCGATGATGATCGCGTCAGGCATCTGGGTCAGGGGGGAGGATTTCTACGATGTTGGCGAGGGGGGTGCCGTCTTCTTTGCAGAGGAGGTTGGCCCGGCCGTAAAGGGTGATCGGGGAGGGGAGTTCGAGCTGCTTTTGGATGTGCTGGTCTGACTGGATGCGAAAATAAGTGCTGGGCTTGCTGACAAATGGGAATTTTTCTTCGACGAGGATGCCGCCCAGGGGTTGTTTCCCGTCGCGGATCCTTTTGCCTAGCCATTCGGGGAAGGCTTCGAGGTGGATTTCGATGGCTCCATATTCGACGGGTTTTCCGGATTTGTCCGCGATGAGCACGACTTCCCGGAAATAGCTGTCCGGCTCCATGGAGATGTAGAGGGCTTTGAGGCTGATGGGGGACCGGTGGTAGCGCTCCAGACGGGTGGTCATGTCCCGGTTGTGGACGAGGAGATGGAGGGCGGGTTGGGGAAGGTCATCCCCGACGACTTCTTTGAAATCAAGGGGGGGGAGTTGCTCCTGGGCATAAAACTTGGCAAGGGGGGCATAGGCGGAGGCCGTTGGATCTTCTTCGGGCATGGGGAGCGGAATTTAGGATAGGAACCTTCGGTTGTCCACTAGGAATTCGCGCGTGCGCATGTGCGTGAGTAGGACTGTCGTGGAGTAGTCGCAGGAGTGAAATCCTGCTCAAGCCTTTTCGCTCTCCTGGGGGCTTCCGTCCAGCCTTTCTTCGATCAATTGCTGGAGGAACTTCCTTGAGCTTGGAGGGGATCATGGGCTTGGCCAGGAGTTTGTCGAAGGGCATTTCGTTAATGGCTTCCCGGATGTCGTTGTAGCCGGTGAGAATGATGATGTGGATGCGGTCCGGATCCTTATTGGTGGGGCATCTTGTCTGCGGTCAGCTCCACGGCGTTTTGGAGGGCTCCCGGTTTGATGTTTTCCTGGATTCCGGTCTGGCGGGTTGGGAGCTTCCCAGTCAGGAGTGGCTGGTAATCATGTGGCGTGAGAGGAAAAAGGAGTGGAGCAGTTCGTCGACTTGGAGCAGGCCGGGGCGGGTGAGGAGGATTTCTTCCCTTTCCATTTTGAGGAAGCCTCGGTTTTGCAGGTCTGTGAACTGTCCTTCAAAACGGGCACGCAGGTTTTCGCCGAATTTTTGCTGGAAATAGGATTGGCTGGCGCGGCCGGTTTTCATTTGGAGGATGAACTCCCTTAGGAAGCGTTCCTCCTCCGAGGTCATTAGGGCTCTGTGGTGGGGGAGTTTGTCGGAATGGACGATCCCGGTGTAGTCGCCTATGTGGGATTTGTTTTGGTAATGGATTCCGCCAAGGTGGCCAAAGGAGGCGACGCCGAGGCTGAGGAGGTCAGCCCCTGTCCAGAGCCGGTCCCGGTAGACGAATTTTGTATTTTCCGGGTCTTTGACGACGGTATAGGCACTGGTGACCGTATAGCCGGCGTCCTGGAGTTGGTCGAAAGCATAATCCACCCAGCGGCGCTTGGTTTTCCAATCGGCGACCGGGGCGGTTAGTTTGCCCTCTTCCTTCATGCGTTTGTAGATGGTAGTGTTGTAAGGCACTTCCATCTGGTAGATCGTGACGCAATCGGGGGAGAGTTCGATGGTCTTGGAGACGCACTCCTGCCAATTTGCCTCAGTTTCCTCCAGCATCCCGGAGATAAGGTCGATATTGATTTGTGGGAAATTGATGGAGCGGGCAAAGTCGTAGGCGCGCTGGATTTCAGCGGTCCGGTGGGCGCGGCCGTTGGTTTCGAGGATATGGTCGGAGAAGTTTTCTACGCCCAGGCTGAGGCGGGTGATACCCATGTCCCTTATGGCCCGGAGCTTGTTTTCGTTGAGGGTGCCCGGCTCGCACTCGAAGGTGACTTCCTCGGCCTCGTCCCATGGGATAAGGGCTTGCATACGCTCGGTTAGGGAGGCGAGTTGCTGGGCGGAGAGGTAGCTTGGTGTTCCGCCCCCGAAGTAGACGAACTTGGGCTTGCGGCCTTGGAGGTAGGGCTTGTTGGCATAAGTTTCCAACTCGGCCATGGCGGCGTCCAGGTATTCCCTGATTTCGCCGGCGTTTTTGTCCGTGTAGACCCGGAAGTAGCAAAAGTGGCAACGCTTCCGGCAAAAGGGGATGTGCATGTAGAGGCCGAGCGGGATCTTTTCCCCTGGGGTAGGGGAGTTGAGGATGGCGTCGATGCAAGGGATGTCGTCCTCCCCCCAGAAGGCGAACGGGGGGTAGTTCGCAACAAAGTAGCTGCCTGCTTCCGTTTCGGATTTTGTGGTGGTTTCGGCCATGGTTGCAGGGCATCACTTCTTTGCACCGAAGGCAAACAGGTTCCCGTCTTCGTCGCCAATCACGACTTTGCCGGATGCGATGGCAGGGGAGGCGATGATCCCGGCGCCGGTTTCATAACTCCAGGCCTCTTCCCCGGAGGATGCGTTGAGGCAGTAGAGGTTTCCGTCGATTGATCCGAAGTAGATTTTGCCGTCACAGACGACCGGGGAGCTGTCTACTTGCCCCCGTGTCTTGAAGGTCCAGAGGGCTTTTCCGGTTTTGCGGTCGATGGCGTGGAGGGATTTGTCCCGCCCGCCGAGGAATACCTCGTTTTCCGTGAGGGCGCAGGAGGAGAAGTAGGGGAATTGTTTGCTTTTGTAACGCCAAAGGATTTCCCCTGAAATTGTGCTGAAGGCGAGGACCGCGTTGTCGTAATGGCCTAGGTAGCCAATCCCGTCCCTCACTGCTACGGAGGAGGCGATGTAGGCGTCGGCCTCTATGGATTCGAGGGCTTTGCCGGTGGCGAGTTCGATGACATAGAGTTTGGTGTCGCAACCTCCGAAGATGACCTTTTCCCCAGCGATGGCGGGGCTCCCGTTCACATAGTTGTCGGTAGCGTATTTCCACACTGGCTTTCCTGTGGCGGCTTCCACGCAATGGACACTGCCGTCGTAGCTTCCAGCCAGGATCCAGTTGGCTCCGGTTTTGGGATTCTTTGCCCAATTGGGTGCGGCGAGGACTTGGTCCTGGGTCTCGTATTTCCAAACGGTCTTGCCGGTTTCGAGTTCGAGGCAGTAAAGGAAGCCGTCCCCTGAGCCGAAGCTGATGGTGTCACCCAGTACCAGGGCCGCGCCCTCGATTGTGTCCTGGGCCTTGAAAGTCCAAAGGGGCTTGCCAGTTAAGAGTTCGATGGCATGGAACGTCCCACCGTCGTCCCCTACAAATACCTTGCCTTTGTGGATGACGGCAGAGGCTTTGATGGCGGGTTGTAGGTCTGGGGAGCCGTCTTTTCTGGTGGGGCGGGGTACTTTGTAAGTCCAGGCTAGCTGGAGGTTTTCCGGGAGCGTTCCTGCTGCAATGCCTTGCAGCAGGGGGCCGCCTCTGTGCATGGGCCAGGAATCTTCCGGCGGCGCGCAATACAGGAGCACCGGGATCAGGAATGCTGGGAAGAAGCGGCAGCTCATGAAAGCTAATAGATAATGGCCAGACGCTTTAGTAGGCGGCTTCGTAGAATTTGACGAAGTCCTCCTCGGTGATGGGTCGGGGATTGAATTGGGCGGTCCATTGCCCAGCGGCTTCCTTGGCAAGCATAGGGATGTCGGATTTCTCGGCTTTCAAATCCCGGAGGCTAAGGGGGAAGTCCACCCAATCCAGGAGTTCGAGGATGCGGGCATGGAGGGCTTCGAAGGCTTCCTGTTCGGAGTCGTCGCGGTGGGCGAGACGGCTTTCCAGGGCGAGCCGGGCGTAGATGGCCAGGGCATCCGGGTTTTTGGAGTTGTAGACCATGGCGTGCGGCAAGGTCAGGCCGACAGCGTTGCCATGGACCGTCCCGTAATGGGCTGTGAGGGGGTTGGCCGCGGAGTGGGCGCAGCCGAGCATACTGTTCTCAATGGCGATACCTGCGTAGGCCGCGCCTAGGAGGACTTGGCCGCGGGCGTGCAGGTTGTCCGGCTCTTCGAATACGGTTTCCAGGTTTTCCTGGAGGAGGCGGAAGGACTCCCGTGAGTAGATTCCGGAAAAGGGGGTGCGGCGGAGGGTGACGGCCGACTCGATGGCGTGGGAGATGGCGTCAATCCCTGTGCAGGCAGTTAGAAACTGGGGCTGCGTGAGAGTCAGCGTGGGGTCGAGGATTGCCGCAACGGCAAGGGCCTTGGGGTCGCCACAGGCCATTTTTTGGTGGGTCTCGGCGTCGGAAATGAGGGCGTAGGACTGACATTCGCTACCAGTCCCTGCTGTGGTCGGGATGGCGATGAGGGGGAGCATGGGTTTGTCCGCTCTGGCATGCCCCCAATAGTCTTTCATCTCACCGCCGTTAGTGAGGATGAAGTTGCAGCCCTTGGCGGTGTCCATGCTGGAACCGCCGCCGAGGCCGATCAGGAGTTCGGCACCAAATTTGCGGGCGGTTTCAACACAGTCGGCCACGGTTTCGGTGGTGGGATTTTCGACAACACGGTCGAAAATCTCCACTTTGCAACCTTGGTCTTCCAAATGAAGGCGGAGGTTGCCGGGATGGCCGACATGCATGATGCCTGGGTCTGTGACGATGAGGATCCGCTTCGCCCCGATGAGGTGTACTTCGGAATCCACTGTGTTGATGGCACCCGGGCCAAAGTGGATTTTTGGGGCAGGTTTTGTTTCGTAGAGAGACATGGGGGCAGGGCGGGAGGAGTTGGCTGCCTGGTTTCAGGAAGCGCGTTGTATGGCCCTACGATGATAGAGGAATTCGAACAAATTGCCCTCGTGGGGTTGTTCCCACTGGACTTGGCAGGTGGGCATAACGCCGGTGTTGAGACGGTCGATATCCTGGCTGCGGAGGAGTTGGTTGATCCAGGACTGGTCCTTGGTGAAAGCGGAGACCACGAGGCTCGGGCCGATGTTGGCCAGCATTTCGGCTTGGGGCATTTCGACGACGGAAGCGTAAGGGAACAGGAATTCCGTTTTGGCGAGCGGGTGGTCGATGCTGTCGCAGCGGACGATGGTGGGGTGGAGGAAATTTTGGCCGAATTGCTGGACTTTGCGCGGGGCACCACTGCGGAGGGGGGCGGAAATGTCGGTAACGCCGCCTTCCTTGAGACCCTCCTCGATCTTGCCGTCAATCCAGTCGGCCATGGCAGGGTTGGCAAAGCCGGAGAGGCGGGCATTGTCGTCATCCGGGGCGAGGGGCTGGATTTCAGCCAGCTTTTCGGCGACGGCCTTGGCGATTTCGTCCCCATGGCGGGGGGTGATGATCGTGGAAGCGCAAATGCAGCTGCGGCCACTGTTTGCGGAAAGGGAAGTGACGAGGGCGTCCACGAGTTCCGGCCATTGGTCCACCATGTCCTCGCCGATGAGGACTTTGCTGCGGCCCGTACCGTGGCAGGAGATGTTGGGGTTGGACTCGTATTTCTTGACAGTGTCGTCCCCCCCGAAGGCGATGCCTCGGCTGCAAGTGTTAAGGATGGTGTCCGCGCCTTCGTGGGTGGTCGGGTAGTAGCCAAAGGCTTCCGCCGGGAGGCCGGCTTTGATGAAGGCTTGGATGAGACGGAAGGGGGTCCAGGGATCTTCCCGGCCGGGCTTGAGGACAACCGGAACCTTCATGGCGATGGCCGGCGCCCAGAGGGAGTTGACCGAGGGGGCGTTACTGGGGAGGACGGTACCGATTGAGTTGGCCGCCGGGTAGTAGCAGACGTCTATGCCTTGGACGGTGATGATGTTGTCGTCGAAGATTGTGGTTGGGAGCCCACGCGTGAGGCCTTTGAGGATGAGTTCCAGGTTGCCCAGGACGTGCTCGATCTTTCCGATGTTGAAACGGCAAAGGGTATGGGGCAGGCCGGTGGTGGAGGAGAGTGCCTTGATGTACTCTTCCGGGCTTTGGGTTTCCCCTCCGTCGCCGACAGGGAGGGTTTCAGTTGTGAAGATTTTCCCTGCACTGGCGCACATCGCGATCAGCTCGTCCGTCTTGTATTTGGCCAAGGAGTCCTGGGCTTCGTGGATTTTGCGAAGGTCGCGCTTGATGATCCCAGCGTTAACCTGACTAACTTGGGCAATGACTTCGTCCGACTGGAGCGGGGTGAGTTCGACCAGGTCGAGGCTTTTGTAGGGCTGGCCAAGGCGGAGGGCGGGGAAATGTATTGGCATGGGAGTAGTGAGTGGAGAGTTGGGAGTAGAGAGTTTATGAGCTAAAAGCTAATCGCTAACCGCTTTTAATACACGCCTTCGACGATTTTCTTTTCCAATGCGCCGAAGGGGCGGACTTCGGCGACGCCGTCCCAGGGGCAGGCTTCGTAGGGGCGGCGGCGGATGGCTTCGTCGCGCTCCTTGAACTTGGGCATGAAGAACTCTTTGGTGAGGGTGGTAAGCTGGACGCGGCCCCAGGTGTCGTATTCGACAGGTTGGCCGGTCTTGTCGTCGATGACGGAGAGCACGGCGCGGGGTTGCGGGGCGTAGTAGGTGATGGAGTAGTTGTCCTCGGGGGAGAGGGGCTTGTGGCGTGCGAGGCCCATGAGGGTGTTCCCGTAGGTGGGTACGAAGCCGACTTCGTTTTCGCAGATTTCCTCGACCAGGAAGCGGGTGTACTGTGGATCCATTGTGGTGCCGCCGCAGAAGACGCCTTTTATGCCCATGTCGACCAGGCTGTCGCGCTCGGCGAGGGCTTCGAGGAGTTTGGGGGTGGTGAACAGGGCGCTGACCTTACGGTGCTTGAGGATTGTATGGGCTTGGTCGATGACGTGCTCCATGTAGGCCTTGGCCTGGTCGTAATGCTTGTCCTTGATGAGGCGTTTGACCCAGCGTGGGTCGAGGTCTACGAAGTAGCAGGAGCAGCCGCGGACGTTGGCCAAGTGCTCGATGGCAAGGCGGAGGCGGCGGGGGCCGGTCGGGCCTACCATGAGCCAGTAGTGGTTGCGTGGGAAGTGGTCGTCGTTGAGGTAATTGGAGAATTCTGAGTAGTCGATTTTATAGTCTTCCCAGCCGATGCGTTGTTTGGGCATGCCGGTGGTGCCGCCAGTTTCGAAGATGCTGAACGGGGTGCTGGCGTAGGGCTCGCCCTTGGGCCGCCAGACTTCGGGCTGGAGGTCGCGGAGGTACTCGTCCTGGAAGTCCGGGAATTTGGCGGTGAGATCCTCGAAGGTGTGGATTTCCTCGACCGGGTTCCAATCCTGTTTGCTAGCCCAGTCGAGCCAGAAGGGGCAACCGGTTGCCGGGTTAAAGTGCCATTGCACGATTTCGCGCACGTGGGCATTGAGGGCTTCTTTGGCTTTTTGGATTTCTTGTTCCATGACGGGAAGGGAAGGGATGGGATGGGTTGGTTAGGATTTAAAAAACTTGTCAATGGTCTCTTGGGAAGGAGGCTTGGTCGCCAGGGAGACGACGACCATGGCAATGGCCGCAGCGGCGAAACAAACCGCGGCTGGGACTACGCCGGGGCCGATCGTCAATTCCCCACCGTAGATTGTGCTGCCGTCGGGCAAGACTTGCTTGGTCTGTAGGAAAAAATAGATCCAGGTTGCCGTTGCGGCGAGGATGCTGGCGATTGCACCTTCTTTAGTCGCCCGTTTCCAATAGAGGGCAGCAAAGACGACGGGGAAGAGCGCACTGAAGCCGGAGAAACACCAGATTGCAAGGTCGAAGACATTGGCCTTTTTCATGGCTATGGCCAGTACGTAGGTCAGGGCGACGATGGCCACGATGAACATCCGGGCGATTTTGAGGATTTGCTCGTCCGAGTATTTGTCCTTGGGTGCCTTGTGGAGGATGATGTCGTTGGTGAACATCGTGCCCAGGCAGAGGAATTGGGAGTCCAGGGAGGACATGATGGCGGCCAGTACCCCGGCAGTAAGGAGGCCAGTGAGGACGTCGCTATGGATCAAGGTGGCCAGCATGTTCGAAAGTACCGCAGGAGGAGGCATTCCTGGGGGCAGGATGCCGGACGCCCAGGCACCGATCAGGACACAGGGAACCCAGACAACCATGATGCAGAGCGGGTGGGCGATGACGGTGAGGCGGAAGGCCTTGGCACTTTTGGCAGTGAGCCAGTGTTGGAAAAGGTGGGGAAACATGCCCACGCTGAGCGGGATGAAGAGATAGGTGAGGAAGGTCAGCGGTTGGATCCCGAGCTCACGTTCCTTGTTGAGGAGTTTTGGGGCGGCGGGGTCTTTGCCGAAGGCAGGGTTCTTGGTCTTGTACTCGATTTGGACGGGGGTGCGGGTGAAGTGCGGGCGTTTGCCGACAAGCATTGCTTGCTTTTTGTCGTCCATTTCCGCCCAGCCTTTGACCTTGCCGATAATCTTGGGGTTTTCCAGCTTGACGACTTCCTTCTTTCCTTCGTCGAACCCGTATTCCTGGACGATCAGCCCCCCGCTGTTGATCCTGGCCGGGATATTGCCAGCATTTTCAAGGCCTCCGAGGGCTTTAACGATGAAGAGGAATGCCACGACGCCCATGATCATGAACACGAGGGTCTGAAAAGTGTTGGCGAAGGCCGCCCCACGGGAGCCTCCCTGGAAGACGTAGGCCAACACGACCAGGGAAATGACAAGGCCGGAGAGCCAGGGCGGTATCCCGCCTTTCCACATGGGCAAGGTGGGATGGGTGAATAGGTTCGGGAATGCTCCCGCAGTAACAGGCTCGATCGTTTTGCCTGTCCCGATGATACCGATCAGAAGGTAGGGGATGACGAGTAGGACGAGGATGGGAAAGAGGATGTAGCCGATGTTGTCCGACTCGAACCTGGCTCGGAAAAACTGGATTTGGGTAACGAAACCGTGCTTCTTGCCGAAGCACCATAAGCGGATGCCGACGATAAAGAAGATGGCCGCGTGGACCAATCCGCTGATGGAGGCCATCAGGCCGTATGTGCCGACACCTTGTTCGAAGGATTTCCCAGTGGAGCCGACCAGGGCGAATGCGGTCATCGTGGTGCCGAATACGCTCATGAGGAGCAAGAACGGCCCGATGGAGTGGCTGGCGACAAAGTAGTCTTTGCTTGTGCCTTTGGAGAGTTTGTTGGTGTACATCCCGAGCCCCAAGAGGAGGGCAAGGTAGAGGATTATGACGATGAGGGTGGTCATTGGAGTAAGGCAGGCTTGAGGCTAGGGGAATTATTCTTCTTCCGCGAATTTTTCCAATTCATGGGGCCAGATGTACTTTATGGCCAACCCGCCCAGGATGGCGCAGCAGATGGAAAACCCGGCGTGGTAGGCCAAGCCGACGGGCATGAACCCGAGGATGAGGGTCTCGTCGTCCCATTGCCAGGAATCCTGGTGGAGTATGAGCATGGCAAGGAAGAGCAGGTAAACGACGGGTTTCATATTGGAGTCAGGTGGTTTGGGAGGGGAAAGGGATCACGTAACCGGCAGGCTTTTCCGTTCAAGCCTGCCGGTTTTGTGTGGTGAAGTTTCCGGCTGGTAATTTTACTTGGTGCCGTTGATCGCGTAGAGGTGGGTCTGGGTTGCGATGTAGAGGGTGCCGTTCGCAAAAACTGGTGTGCTGTAGACGGGTGCGCCCATGTCCACGGTCTTGAGCATTTTCTTTTGCTTGGCGGCTTGGAAGATGACGACTTCCCCGTCTTCCGTGCCAATGTAGACCTTGCCGTCCACCGCGAGGGTGGAGCCCCAGATGCGGGAAAGGGTGTCATGAACCCAGTGGACCTTGCCGGTCTTGGCATCAAGACAGTGGATTTTACCAGCATATTCGGCAATGAAGACCATGTCGTTAACTATGGACATGGTGGAGATGGTGCGGCCGATCTCAGTGTACTTCCAAACTACGCCGTCTTTGGAGATGTCGCCTTTTTGGGTGGGGTCGAAGCAGGTGACGCGGCCTACGCCGTCGCCGTGTTCCGGATCCTGTCCGATGGCGATGTAGACTTTGTTGTCATAGAGGACGGGGGTGCCGATGCACTCGCTAGGTCCGGGAGGGGTTGCGTACGGGATCTTTTTGCCGTCCTTGTCCTTACGGTAGTGGGGCTCGTTACATTCTCCGCGCCAGATTTCAGGGAAAAGTTTGAAGCCTTCGTCGTCTTCCTTGGTCTTGGGGTCAAAGCCATAGCAGTAGCCGTCGGAGGCACCCCAGATGATTTGCTTTTGGCCTTTGATATCGCCATAGGTAAGGGAGGACCAGGATGCATGGAGGCAGCGCGAGCTGGCACCGGAGCCTTCTTCGCCGACTAGTTTGCCAGTTTCCGCGTCCAGGCCTATGAAATTGGGGGAGAGGGGACTGGGGATGTTGGTATGGGACCAATCCACCCCGTTGGAGGTTGCGTTGTAAACGACACCGTCAATGACGATGGGGGAGGAGCTGGTCACATTGTGGGGGAAGATTCCAAGCTCTTCGCGCATGTCGAAGACCCAGAGGATGTCAGCGTCCGTCTTTTCAACGGTTGCGGGTTTTCCGCCTTCACCGAGGTACTTGGCTTCGTCCTGGAAACCTTGGTTACCATCGGACTGGCCTTTGAGGTCGAGGCAGACGGTCTCGCAACGGTTGGTGACGACGTAGGCTTTGTCCCCCACGATGGCGGCGGAGGAGCAGATGCCGATGTATTCCCAGTCGCTGACTTTGCCGGCCCCGAGCTTGGGCACGCAGAGTTGCCATTGGTATTCGCCGGTCTTTTCGTCGAAGCAGTAGACGACACCCTTGTCCCCGAGTTTGCCTTTATCCCGGGGGGATTCGTTGTTGGTGCCGATGATGACCTTGCCATTGGCAACGGTGGTGTTCCCGTAGGCCTGGGAGCCAATTTTGGCTACCCATTTGATGCCCTTGGTGGTTTTAATGTCCACGTTTTCCTTTTCGTCCATCTCGCCGATGTCCCAATCGATGGGGGCGCCTTTTTCTTCGGAGGCCATGTTTCGGGAGGGGGTGCGGCCCCAGACCGGCCAGTCGGCCGCTTGTGCGGTGGTGGCCAGGAGTGCCCCGGCCAGGAGTGTGTTTTGGAGGTATTTCATGTGTTATTTGAAGTGTTTGGTTGGAGGGGATACCCAGGCAGGTTACTTCCTGGGGGTGACTTTCAAGTTGTCGATGTAGACGCGTTTCTGGCTCTGCGGGGAGAAGGCGAAGATGCCTGGAGAGCCGTTTTTATGGACATTGTCGTGTGGGGCCTCAATCGTCCATTCTGCTGGTTCCGCCTCGCCTTTCTTCCATGCTTTGGCGCGGATGATGCCAGAACCGTCCTGGAAGGTGTCGACCTGTGTCTTGAGGTGGTACCAGGTCTTGG
This sequence comes from Opitutia bacterium, assembly GCA_038125285.1. Lineage (GTDB taxonomy): Bacteria > Verrucomicrobiota > Verrucomicrobiia > Opitutales > JABJCN01 > JAYPDO01. The sequence continues at coordinate 17,688 of JAYPDO010000028.1, read as the reverse complement.
GGGTGACTTGGAAGGGGACGCTGTGCTTGAAGCGGTCGTAGTTGGAAACGATTTCGAGCTTCTGGTGGTTCCCGATCAGCGAGATGTTGTAGCGTTGGTTGATCAGGCCCACGGTGGACATTACCCGGCGGTTGCCGTCCGTCATGACATCAGCCTCGACGATGTAGTCCTTCATGTCGGGGCGGCCTAGGAAGTTCATGGAGCGTTGGAAGAGGACATGGTCAAGGGTGTTGCCGATGACTTTTGTGCCTTCGTGCTGGAGGACTTGCCAACGCAAGCGGGCACCAAGCCAGGGTAGCGGGGTGTAGGCGAACTTTTCCCCTTCCGTGTTGGTCTGGTTGAGTTCGTAGCCGTTTTCAAAATCCTCTGCGTAGGGGAGGTCCGGGACGACCCGGCCACGGGATACGCCGGATACGTTGTCTTTGCTGGCGCGGATTGCACCGGCGGAGAGTTTGGCATCCTTGGCTGCGGTGAGGGAGCCGTCCGCCCCGAGGGAGGCATCTACCTTGGCCTTTACTTTGGCGGTCGGGGGTATGAATTTTTCCCAGGTCAGGTTTTCAGCCGGGCCGATGCGTCGGCCGGTCCTGTCCAGGAAGTAGGCCTTGAGCTTGATGGTTTGGCCCGGGGCAAGGGCGAATTCAGCAGGGACGACTTGGATCCTTGCGGGGGCACCCTTGCCGACTTCTTTCTTGGCCGGTTCCGGCTTCCATGGCTTGGGGGCAGCTTTCGAGCCGAAGGCGTAAAGTTTTTTCTTGGTCTGGATGTAAACGCGGCCTTGGCATGCCGATGGTTGGGCGAAGATGGCACCGTCAAGCTCGACCTTGTTGAGGATTACTCCTTTGTCGGCTTCCGGGCGGATGATGTAGAACTCGCTGGTGTGCATGCCGACGTAAATCTTACCGTCCGCGTAGATGGGGGAGGCGTGGAGCTGGTCATGGCCGAGCTTCATTTGCCAGATGGTCTTGCCGTCCTTGGCGTTGATGCAGAGGAGTTCCCCGGTCTTCACGGTTTGGTAAATGCGGTCGCCTACAATACAGGGCGTGCTGGTGAAGGCTTCGTAGTCCTGCTTCCAGTTGATGCTTTCGTCGGTCAGGACGACAGGGAGTTCGGCATCCGCAGGGATGGACAGGGGCTTTTTGATGGAGACCATCCGGCCGATGGAGGATTTGTCCACGTTTTCCTTGCCGTGGATGGCGATGAGGGTGTCCTTGCCATGGAGGACGACGCCGGAGTTCACCCCGCCGTAGGAGAGTTGGTAGCGCCAGAGTGAGTCGCCGGTGCGGGCATCGATGCAGACCACGTTGCCGCAGCCGGTACCGGTGTAGAATACGCGGCGTCCGTCGGGCAGGTCGTCAAAGTGGAGGGGGGAGAAGGAGCTGTCCTTGGGGGCAACGCCGGGTGTGGCGAACCAGACGAGTTCGCCGGTTGTTTTGTCGAATGCATAGAAGCGGTTCCGGGCAGGGCCGTTGGAGCCCCAGTTGGCGGATATGCACTGGATGATGACGAGGTCTCCGTCGATGGCCGGGCCGCCCGTGCGCCCGTTGGGGAAGGTGAGGCGGGAGAATTCTTCCATGAGGGAGTGGCTCCATAGTTCTTTGCCGTCGCGGTCGAAGCCGAGGAGGAGGCCGGAGCTGGTGTGGAAGTAGACGTTGCCGGTCTCGGGGTCGATGGCCGGTGCGCCTATGCCATAGCGGTTGTAGACGGTGTCGCTGAGGAAGTCGCTGTAGCGCTTTTCCCAGATGACCTTACCGGTGACCGGGTGCATGCAGACGATGGCTTCCTGGAGTTCGGGGCCGACACCGTAGTAGCCGAAGTGGTACATGCGGTCACCAGCGATAACGGGCACACCGCCGCCTTGGATTTCATAGGTGAAGAGGTCGTTTGTGCCACCGGGTTCCCAAGCTTCTGGAAGATTTTTGAAGGGAAGGACGCCGTTCCAGGTCGGGCCGCGCCAGTAGTAAAGGGATTCAGATTGGGTTGATGCAGTCGCCTTGGGGGCTGCCGGGGCCGGGACAACCGGGTTGACGGGCTTTGCGGGTGCTGCGATCGGTTGCTTGGGGTCCGCCGGTTTTGCTTTGGGTTCTTCGGCGGGCTTTGGTTTGGCCGGGGTAGCTGGCTTTGGCGTAGTGGTTTTGGGTTTAACTGGTTCGGTTGATGCTTGTGGCTTGGCAGGTTCTGGGGCGGGGGTACTTGTTTTGGCTGGGGCGGCAGGTTTTGCCGGTTCGGTCTTAGGCTTGGCCGGAGTTGTCTTTGCCGGAGCCTTGGTGGTGGCTTCTTTTGTTGTTTTTGCGGGGGCATCCGTCGACTTGGAGGCAGCTGGGGTTTGTTTGGCCGGGGTTTGGGTTTTCGACGGCTGGCCGGGCGTCCCAGATTGTTGGGAGGCACTTGTACCGGTGGACTTTTCTGTCCCGCTCTTGGTTACACAGGCGGACACCAGCAAGGTGGCAAGGGCCGTCAAAGGAAGTAGGCTTTTCATTCGTTTCATGTTCTTTGGAGAGGAAATTTTGTAGGTATTTCGGGGTTGTAATTTCCCGAGAGTGGCGAATTGATACTTGTACGTATTATTTTGTCAAACATGCCTTTTGGGAAAGATTTGGATGAAAAATCTGGGGGATTGCCCCTGGATGCGCCTGGCCGTAGGAGAAGGTTCCCGCCTTTGCTCCGGAAAGCTTGGTACGGCTTGAACCAGGCTTTTCGCCGTAGGTTGTCCGGGGAGTCGATCACTCCGGACCAATTCACGGTGTTGCGGTGGTTGGTGGAGAGGCAGGGGGAGTCGATCGCCCAGCGGGACTTGGCGTCCTGGATGGGGAGCGACCCGAATACCATCGCTTCATTGGTCAAGCGGATGGAGGAGTCGGCCTTGCTCCAGCGTGCGGTTTCAAAGGAAGACAGACGCGCTAGGGAGCTCCATGTAACCGCCAAGGGGAGGGAGGTTTACTCCGTATGCCGGGAATGTGCGCTTGGGCTGCAGACGGAAGTACTTGGAAGCCTGACCGAGGAGGAAACGGACTTTTTCCTGGAGATGCTGGACCGGGTGGCCGTGGCAGCCTCCGCGGCGGCCGATGATGCGAAAGGTTGAAAAAGGGGGGACTTGCCTTCCCGCCTAGTCCAGCTCAAACCAATCCGATATCTGGAAATCGTAAAAGTAGCGCGGCTTGGAGGAACCGGGTAGGAAGTAGAGCCACTTTTCATCGGTTTCCGTCCTATGATACAGATAGGGGAATAGTTCGCTCGTTGTATAAAGCCAGCCCATGTCGGGGGTATAGTGCCATCCCACCAGGTGGGAGGTGAAATCGGTAGCCGGGTTTGGCGGCGAAGATGGGGCAGCGACATCGGAGAGGGAGTTCGGGGTATTCGGATCCAGCGCCTTGAAGTTAATTTCGAAGTTCGAGGTAAAGCCGTCATTGTCGGGGTCGATTAGGACTTGGGCGAATTTCGTGGGGGATGTGAGGGTGGTGGGGGAAGTCCCGACAAGGTTTTCCAATGTGGAGGTAAAGCCGTCGGCATCCGGGTCGATGATTACATTCGCAAAGGAGGTGATGCTTGTGGGCGAATTTGGGTTTTGTTGGTGGGTGTTTTCCAGTGCGGTGGTCAGGCCATCTCCATCTGGATCGATGGTCGCAGTAGCCAATGCCACTTGTGAATCTGCGGAATTTGGGTCTAGTTGGAGGGAGGTTTCCAGGAATGTGGTGAAACCGTCATTGTCGGGGTCGAGCACCTTTTGGGAGAAGGAGGTGGCAGTGGTAGCGGAATAAGGGTTTGTGCCATGGGCGTCTTCGAGCGCTGTGGTAAAGCCGTCATTATCATGGTCAATTACCATTTGGGCGAATTCCGAGATGGTCGTGGCAATGTTCGGATTCAGGCCGAGGGTGTTTTCGAGGGTGGTGGTAAAGCCGTCGTTATCTGGATCCGCCAGGACTTGGCCGATAGTTGATGCTGGCTCGGCAGTGTTTTTGTCCAGTCCTACAATGTCTTCAAGCGTGTTGGTTATGCCGTCGTTGTCAGTGTCGATAAGGAGTTGGGCGAAGGCCTGTGCAGAGGTAGGGCTTGCGGGATCCGATCCGGTGGCTCTCTCCAGGGCATCGGTAAAGCCGTCCGAATCTTGGTCGGGGGAGCCTGAGCTGCCTTCACTATACCCCGGAAGGTCATTGAGGAGGGTGGTTACATTCGGGTCGGTACCCAGCCCGGTTTCGTAGGAGGTGGTAAAGCCGTCCTCGTCCGGATCCAGAAGTTTGGTGGCCATTTCAAGTACGGTCGTGATTTGGTTGGGATTGGTCTGGAGGGCTTTTTCGAGGGTGGTGGTCAGACCGTCGCTATCGGGGTCGATCGTTAGGTTGGCAATAGTCTCTATGGTTGTGGAGGTGTTGGGATCGGTTCCGATTTCGGCTTCTTTGACGGAGGTTATTCCGTCTTTATCAGGGTCGTTCAGGAGGTTGGCGATCGTCAGTTCGGAGGTCGGGACGGTGGGGTTTGTCCCGAGGGTGGCCTCCAGGGTGTCCGAAAAACCATCGTTATCCTGGTCGACTGAAGATGTGGGGGGGCTGATTTCGCTGACCGCTGTGGCAACGGAGGGGTCGGTGGCCAGCTGAAGCTCTAGTGCACTGGTCAACCCGTCCCTGTCCGGGTCGATGATGGCTTGTGCAAGTTCGTTGGGAGTTGTAAAAAGCTCAATGGACACTTGGTAGGCGTTTTCCAGCTCGTCACCAATTTTGTCCTGGTCTTGATCCTTCGTGAAGAAATCCAGGTTACCTGGAGTGAAATCCAGACCCCCGTTTTGAGATTCCCAATCGTCGAGGAGGCCATCGTTGTCTGCGTCGCCAAGTTGGGCGATGACGGAGGCCAGGGTATTGCTGAAATTTGGATCCAACTGGTTTGTGGTTTCGAAGGTGGAAGTAAACCCGTCTTGGTCGGGGTCCATCAGGAGTTCGGCTACCAAGCCAATTTCGTTCGGGTATGATTCGTCGGTACCCAAGGCAGACTCCAGTTCGGTAGTCAGGCCGTCTTGGTCCGGGTCGATGACGGACTGTGCAAAGCTGGTAACCTGTGGGTTTTGATTGTTCTCCAATCCGAAGAGGACAATTCCGTCCTCGTCCGTATCCAATACCGCGACGGCAAACTCTTCATCCGTGGTGGTGAGGTTGGCATCTGTTCCGTAAGCGGTCTCCATGCTGTCAGGGAAGCCGTCGTTGTCCGTGTCCTGTTGGACAAACAGATGGATAAATTCGTATTGGTCGTTCGGGGTCGTTGGATCCAGCCCGACTTCCTCTTCTTTGGCTGTTGTGAAACCGTCGTTGTCGGGGTCGGCAAAGATGTTGGCAAATTCCTCGTTAGTGTTGGATGAGGACGGGTCGGTGCCCACGTTGTTTTCCTTGTCACTAGTGAAGCCATCATCGTCCGGGTCGACCAATAGTTTGGCCACGTCTATTAAGTCATCTGTGTTTGTGGGTTCGAGGCCGTGGAATTTCTCCAGTTCGTCGGACAACCCGTCTTGGTCCGAATCCATCGCGATAAGCCCCGGGGACTGCGGGTCGCCTTTGGCCATGTATTCTGCCAAGTTGCTCAAAAGGTCGTTGTCGGGATCAAGATCATGGTCAGCAGTGCCGACAACCAGTCCGTGCTCATTCTCCCAGTCGTCGTCCATGCCGTCATTGTCCGAATCGTTTAACCCCGAGAGCTTTAGCCTTCCTCCCATGAACGTATGGACACCGCAATGATAATGGATGGTCGCCGGCATCCCCTGGGTGATCGTAATTTCGACCACCCCGGAAGTAGTGCGGTTGTTGATGACATTGATATCGAAATTTTTGGCCTCCGCCCCCCCTGCCCCGGGGGTAGTGCTCAATACGAATGGATGTGCGGCCGTGGTCGTGCCGTCTAATAGGAAACGGTAGGTTTCGCCAATCTCGACCTCGATGTCAGGGGACTCCTCGTCGTCTAGATAAAATGCGTTCCCCCCCCCAGTTTTTGCACCTACCTTGACTTGGTAATCGACCACCTCCGCATTGCTTGGCAGAGTGGAAAGTGAGGTCAATGCGAGGAGGATGATAGGCTGGGTTTTCATAAATTGTCCGCGTTGCTTGGGATTGGGGTTTGCCGGGCATTCGGTGGGGGAGGCTTCTTTTTTAAAAGATGGTGCAAAAGCGGCTAAATCGCAAGCCGTACATTTGGTACCCGGAGGGGGACTCGAACCCCCACGACCGCAAGGTCAGCGGATTTTAAGTCCGCAGCGTCTACCATTCCGCCATCCGGGCAAAGGTTGGGTGGTATTAGGAATATGGGAGGTGGGAAGATGAGTGGAATACGTGAGGTTGACAAGGGGAAAGGCGTGGGGTTTGCCAACTCATGATCGTTTTTTGGGGGGCAACCCAAGTTCTTCCAGGAGGTGTCTCGCGTTGTGGGTCCATGTGTGCGATTTGGCCACGGTTTGCCTGGCCTTGGCACCGAGGTTTTGCCGCAATTCCCTATCCTTGGCCAGCCTTGTCAAACTGTCCTTCAGCTCCCACGGATCCAGCGGGCCGAAGTGGATGGCATCTAGTCCGTTCCCAGTCACGGAGGTTATGGGTTCGGTCGCTGGAGCGATAACTGGCCTGGCTTGCGCCATGTACTCGAAAAGTTTGATGGGGGAGCGGACTTTGTTGCTGTGTGGGATTACAGCTATGTCAAATGCCCTTACTATTGCGGGAACCTTGCTGTGGGATTGAGGGCCTGTAAAGATGACTTTGTCTGCAATCCCGAGTCCGGATGCTTGTTGGGCTAGGGCTCCTTTGAGGGGGCCGTCGCCCACGAGCAGTAGGCGGGCATGACAGAATTCCTCTGTTTTAGCAAGGTTTGCAAAGGCATCCAGGAGGAGGTCCAGGCGGTGCCATTCGACGAACCACCCGACAAATCCGACAACCAGATGGCCGTCCAGTTTGTATTTTCGGATGAAAGGGGCAGGATCCGAGGCTTCCATTAGGAGGCTGGATTCAACTGCGTTGGGATGGACGAGGATTTTTTCTTCTGGAATTCCGTGCCTTTCGATTATGCCCCTCTTTAGGTGTGGTGATACCGTGATGATGCGTGTCGCGTTCCTGAAGGTATTCTGGTCGCATTTCTTTGCAAAAGGGGTGAGCAGCGGTTGCTTGCGGATTCGTTCGTCCCCGACGAGCTCGTTGACTTCGACCGCGTACGGGATCTTATTAGCTGCAGCGACTTTGCTCGTCGAGGTGAGGAAGAAAGCATGGCGCTCGTACACAAGGCCGTACTTTTTGTGGGAAAGTCGTTGGGATATCCGCTTCCTTGCCTGTAGGTCATAGGCGATCTCCGCAAATTCGAACAAGACTCCCGGGAGCTTGCCTGCGATTGCATGGAGCGGGGATACGGCCGCTGCTTTGGAGAAGGGGTTAGCCCCCGTCCCCGTGCGTGGGTCTCTCCCTGTGGGGCTTTCAAAATCCACATGGTGCCCTAGGCTTTCCAAAGCGTTGGCGATTCCTGATATGTGGACAGATTCCGCTCCTACCCCGCGTGTCCTGAAGCTGTACAAAATGTCCATAGAAATTGATTTGGCGGGGGTTTTTGCTTGATGTCGCTAGGGGGCTTCGGAGAGTGTGGAAGTTGTAGTTAAGGCTAGATTCGGATTTTGCAATTAGGATGACCACACTTCTATTTCCAGGACAAGGTTCACAGGAACCAGGCATGGGCAAGGGGCTTTGGGAGAGGTTCCCGGGGCAGGTTGACGAGGCCGATATGATTTTAGGGTACTCGGTAAAGGATGTCTGCCAGGGGACAGTGGGTAATCTTGACCAAACGGACTACACGCAACCTGCGTTGTACGTGGTGTCCTGTTTGTCATTCTTAGCATGGGCGGAAGATTCAGGAAAGCAGGCAAGTTTTGCAGCCGGACATTCGGTTGGGGAGTATGCCGCATTGTTTGCCGCGGGGATGGTTCGGTTTGGGGATGGGTTGCGGATGGTGCAAAAGCGTGGGGAATTGATGGCTAAACAAGCAGGCGGGGGTATGGCGGCCGTGATCGGGATGGAGCTGGAGGGGATCAAGGCCGCCTTGGCAGGGAATCCTTCCTTGGAAGGGGTCGATATCGCCAATATCAATGCGCCTGGCCAGATTGTTTTGTCCGGGAAAAAGGAAGATATCATAGCCGCGCAGGCAGTGTTTGAAGCTGCGGGGGCACGTCGGTATGTGCCTCTGAATGTCAGCGGAGCTTTTCATTCCAGACACATGAGGGCGCCTGGGGAGGGGTTCCGGGAGGCTGTCAGTATTGTTGAATTCTTTCAGCCATTTTTTCCCGTAATCTCGAACCTGGAGGCGAAGCCTTACGAACAGGGGAGGGAAGCCGAATTATTGGTACGGCAAATTTATAGCCCGGTACAATGGGTGGACAGCATCCTCTACCTTCGTGCCCAAGGGGAGATGGATTTTGTCGAATTAGGGCCAGGGAGTGTTTTGACAGGTTTGTTGAGGAGGATCAAATGAGGTTCCCCTGTTCTCAGTTTTCCTGGATCTGCTGTTTTTTTGTCCTTGCCTGCATTTCCCCGGCCTTTTCACAAATTCCCCTTCCGGGAGGGGAGCCAGCCTCTAAGGAGCTTGCCGACCGCCTTGGTTTAGGCCAAAAAATTTCTACTGCCCGCATGGCGTTGGGAACGGGTATGACCGGTATGGCGGAGAGGTTACTTTCGGAGGCTTACTTAGGCCTTCCTGAGGCAGATCCCCGGCGGGAGGAAGTCCTGTTGGACCAGGTTTCCGCTTTGCTCGCCATGGGCAGGGCAAAGGATGCCTTGGAAAAAATACCTTCTGGATCCAATGGCCCGTTGGCCGTCCGGTGGGGTCTTCGGGAGGCCATGGCTGTTTTAGTTTTCCAAGACTATCCTCGCACCGGTATCTTGCTAGGTAAGCTGAATCCAGAGGCTTTGCCTGCCGGGGATTTGGCATGGTATTATTATGTGGCGGGCCATCTAGAGTGCGAGGCCGGGGATTTTGACAAGGGGATGCAGCTCCTGGACAAGGCCACTGCGCTTTCCATTTCTCCTCGGCAGCGTTCTTGGATGTTGGTCTCGGTCTACCAGCGGCGGGTATTGGCCGGTTCAGTCGACGAGATGACCTTGGCCGACCTTAAGGCGAAGACCGAGACCTATAAAGGGCAAAAGACAGGTTTCCGGTTTGCAATGGAATATGTGGTCGCGCTACATAAAATTGGTAGGGAAGCAGAGGCTTTGGCAGTGATCGACAACCAGTTGAAGCTGCTTGGCCAAAGTCTTGAGCGGGATGGGTTCCTCTTGCTTATGGGCATGCTTTCCGAACCAAATAGCGGTCGAGGCATCCTGGCTTTGCAGGAGTTACTACGTACTGGTAAGGACAAGGATTTGCAGACCCTTGGGCTTCATTTGCTAGTCCAGGTTTGGTCTGACGGCGGGAATTCCCGTGCTTCCGGACAGTTGCCCTTTTTGGTCTCCTTGCTAAAAGATTTTCCAGACCATCCTTTGAAGGGTGAGTTGTTGATCCTACAATCGCAATTGGCTTTTGACCTCAGGGAACACTCACTGGCAAAGGGGGCTGCGGAGGCCTTTTTGCAGGCCTTCCCAAAGTCCGACCAAATTGGCAGTGTACTCCATTTGCTTGCCGGTATATCAATCCTTGGCAATCCACCCCAATACAGGACAGCGGCCACCTACTTGACGCGACTCAGGGACATGGCTATGGATGAGGGTACCCGTTCCGCTTTGGACATCCAGCTTGCAGACTCCCTTTTCTTGGCTGGGGACTTCAAAAGTGCGGCACTGATTTATCAAAGCTCTGCGACTGGTGCGAAAAGCCATCCAGGCCAGGAAATCCTTGCGTACCAATGGATCAACTCATTGATTGAGGCCGGGGAATTGAATGATGCGCAGGTAGCCTTGGATAAACTCGAGTCGGTCGGGGTCTCGATCGGTGAACATCGTTGGCGTGCGGAGTGGAACTTGGTTTCCCGGATGCAGCGGGATGGCCGTCACCAGGAAGCATTCTCTCGCGTGCGCGAGATTTTGAAAACTAGCGAAGAAGAAAATCCAGGGGGAGTGCCCCTTGCATTGTCCTTACGGTTTCGTTGGATGGAAGCCTTTTTGGCATTGCTCGTGCAGGGTGAGGATGAAGCGATTAGCCTTTTAGATAGCCTTCTTGAGCAGTTGGCCGCCCAGGATCCTGGTTTGGAATCCAAGCTGGCATTGTCCGAATTGAAGGCTAGTACGATCTTGCTCAAGGCCAGGGCACTTCTTGACGGAGGTAAGTTGGAGCTTGCCACTCCCTTATTGGAAGAACTCCGTTCGAAATATGATGGCTCCGATCCTGCCCAGCGCTCTTATTTATTGGAAGCCGCATACCATTTCAAGGGTGACGACTTGGTTGCTGCCCAGAGGCTTGCTGTGAAATTGGCGGATAGCTATCCTGAAAACCCCCTCGCACCTATTTCCCTCATGCAAGCCGCTCAGTATGCGGAGAAGAGGGGAGGGGACACTTTTTTCAAAGAATCCCTGAAAATCCTTGAACGTCTAACCAACCAATACCCTGCCCACGAGTTGTACTTTTTTGCCAGGCTCCACCAAGGACACCTGTTCAGGAAGTTGAACCAATTTGGCAACGCACAACAAATTTACACCAACCTTTCCAACCAGCACCCTGACCATCCGATGATCCACTTGGCCCTGGTCGCCAATGCGGATTGCCATTTGGCCAGGGCAGCGCAAGACAGCGGTAGCCTTGACATTGCCGCCAACCTCCTTGAACGAATCTTCCTTCAACCGGATCTTCCTCCCGATGTGGTTGTGGAGGCAGGGTACAAACTTGCTTTTGCCCACAAAGAAGCCGGCCGTCCCAAGCAAGCCCAAGAGGTCTTGGGGAGCATTTTGGACAGGTACTTGCTCAACCCGCGGACTCAAAGTGCGGCATTGGGCGGGGGCGGGCGGTACTGGATGTCCAGGTCGATCCTGGAATTGGGGAGCCTCCTTGAAGACGGCAAAGCTCCAGACGAAGCGCGGTCGGTCTATGGATTGATCGAGGTCAATAACCTTCCGGGCAGGAGCTTGGCCAGCGCCAAGATCAACCAGTTAGGAATTTAAGCAGCGAAACCAACCCCATGCAGGAATACATTCAATACATTTCCGAGGCAGGAGGGCTCTTTGCCTGGCCAATCCTCCTGTTGTCCATTGTCGGGACAGTGATTTTCATCGAGAGGTTCCACTATCTCCACAAAGGCCATATCCACAAGCACAAGTTCATCGCAGGGGTGAAGACCCTTGTTGGAAAAGACCGCTTGGTAGAAGCACTTACCCTTTGTGAAGAGAGTCCTGGGCCGCTTACCAGCGTCATCCGTGCTGCGCTACTCCATTCTGACGGCAGCCCGGGGGAAATCAGGCAAGCCATTCAGGCGGCTGGGCTTTCCGAGGTGCCACTTTTGGAACGCAGGATCGGGGGGGTTGCCCTGGTTGCCAACCTCGGGCCTTTCCTTGGGCTCTTGGGGACGGGATTCGCCGCATTGGAAATCCTTTCCCGTCTCAATGCCGAAGGTCCTTACATGAACAGCTCCGCCTTTGCCGGGGACATGGGGCAAGCCCTTGTATCAAGTGTGTCTGGCATTCTTCTAGCCACCATCGCGCTGGTTGGGCACCATATCCTGAACGGAAGGGTCAACGCCATTGTTTTGGACATGGAAATCGTCGGCACAGAAATAATGCAATTTTTAGTGGATCATAATAAGCCCTCAGATGTTATTGCCCATGACAGCAAGGGGGATGCCGGGTAATGGGCGCCAAGCAACCTAGCCCAGACACAAAGTTGACCCTGGGAATATGCAGGCCAATAGGCCTTAGGGAGTACAGAAAAGTTTCCAAAGTGTGGTTCCCCTTTCTCCCCATGGTTGATTATCTTGCCATCGCTACGCTATTCCTACTCCTGGCCAACCAATTCATCTTTACCCCTGGCATCAGCGTCAGCCTTCCCTACTCTGATGCTGCAGACCAATCCGGCCTTACCTCCATGGGCGTGCTCACGATCCTCAGCATAGGTGGTTCGGAGAAAGTACTTTTCGGGGGTCACATGCATTCCCTCCAGGATCCAGCTTTATTGAAGTCACTCCAGGATTTTGACCGCCGCTTCGCTCCCGCTCCCTCCTATCTGCTGGTCAAAATGGGTAAACAAACTCCCAACCAAACCCTCCACGACCTCTCGGCAATAGCAAGGGAAGCGGGCGTAGACTTGCTCCACATTGCCTCAGACCCCAGATAATGCAGTCACGTGAAAAGCCTGGGACCCTCCCTTTCCTTGTTCCCACATTGCTAATGTTTTTGTGCGGGATGACACTTCTTACCGGATTCTTCCTTCTATCCCAAAGTGTGGCGTTCCCAGGCCGTGGTAATGGGTACGGAGATCCCAAGGTACCTATTGCCACGATTTCATACCCTGCCGATAGTTCGTCCGGGAGCCAACTGGGGTTAGTCGAGGCCAGTGCTTTGTTGGACACGGCCCCTTTGTTCGTCCCTATGGAAGAAACCTTGGCTAACGATCTATGGTGGGGGAATCCTGGAAAACTTGTTTTGGATCCATCTTTTCCTGACTTCCCTGCAGAGATCCAACTTGATGGCGCCCATTTCGCATTGCTCTCGAAGGGGGCTATCCCCGTAGGCCAAGCTGTCGAGAAAGGAATGGCCAAACTCCGGAAAACCAATATTGGGTTTGCTGCCCTTGGACAAACGGCACCTCCTCCTGCCTCCCTCCTCCCGCCCAGGTCTTGTGGATTGTCCATCATCAACTTGGACACAGGGAAGTCATGGCACCATTCCGTCCCGCCATTCGAGGACATTGACACCTTGAACCCGCTGTGGGAACCAATGGTTCTCTATGCAGCGGTCGGGGTGTCGGGTCTTGTCACTCCCCCCTCCCCTGTAAATACAACAGGCATTGAAACCCTGGATAAAAGGCTTATTGAGGTCATCAAGGAAACCCTTCTGAAACATTACTTCCCGATAGGTAATTACCGGATCACTATCTCTCCGTGAACCCCGTGGAATCCCTCAAGAAAAAAAATTCAAATATTTATTGACGGGAATACTGGAATCCCCACTCTTTTTTCTCTTCATTCTGGTGAACCCCCGGATTTCCGGGATTTCTAGCCTATGATGTTGCCCAGATAGCTCAGTTGGCAGAGCGCGTCCTTGGTAAGGACGAGGTCGGCGGTTCAAGTCCGCTTCTGGGCTCCAGTTTCTCTCAATCCACAATCCCAAACCACAAATGTCCAAGGCAACATTCGCAAGAACCAAACCTCACGTGAACGTGGGCACCATCGGCCACATCGACCATGGTAAGACCACCACTACTGCAGCTATCCTCCATACGCAGTCGAAAAAAGGCTTTGCTCAAATCAAGAGCTACGCCGACATCGCCAAGGGGGGTACTGTACGTGACGCCACCAAAACCGTCACGATCGCAGTAGCCCACGTGGAGTACGAAACGGAGAACCGCCACTATGCGCACGTCGACTGCCCAGGCCACGCTGACTTCGTTAAAAACATGATCACCGGTGCTGCTCAAATGGACGGGGCCATCCTCGTGGTTTCCGCTGCCGACGGTCCCATGCCTCAAACCCGCGAACACATCCTCCTTGCCCGCCAGGTGAACGTCCCGGCCATTGTAGTGTGGTTGAACAAAGTCGACCTGATCGACGACGAGGAACTTCTGGAGTTGGTTGAAATGGAAATCCGTGACCTCCTTTCCAAATACGACTTTGACGGCGACAACGTGACCATCGTTCGTGGTTCCGCTACCGCTGCCCTCGAAGACAAGCCGGAAGGCCTCGAGGCGATCGGTAAGCTCATGGAAGCCATTGACACTGATGTCGCTGAACCCATTCGTGACATCGACAAGCCGTTCTCCATGAGCATAGAGGACGTCTTCTCCATCACCGGTCGTGGTACGGTGGCTACCGGGCGCATCGAGCGTGGCATCGTCAAGGTGGGTGACGAAGTAGCGATCGTCGGCATGGGCGACACCATGAAGACCACCGTAACTGGTGTGGAAATGTTCCGCAAGCTCCTCGACCAAGGGCAAGCCGGTGACAATGTCGGCCTTCTACTTCGCGGTATTGACAAAGATGCAATCCAGCGTGGCCAAGTGATTGCCAAACCGGGCAGTATTACCCCCCATACCAAGGGCAAGGCAGAGATTTACGTCCTTACCAAGGACGAAGGCGGTCGCCACACTCCCTTCTTCAATGGCTATCGCCCGCAGTTTTTCTTCGGCACAGCCGACGTTACCGGTGTTATCAACTTGCCTGACGGTGTTGAAATGGTGATGCCTGGGGACAATCTCTCCATCGAAGTCGATCTTGGCAAAGCCATCGCCATGGAAGAAGGCCAACGTTTCGCTATCCGCGAAGGTGGCCGCACCATCGGTTCTGGCCGGATCACCGGAGTCATCCAATAAGGGGTGACGTCTCATCCCCTCGCCTGGAAACCCATTTTGCAACCGGAGCCGGAACATCTGTCATAAGGTAAAGGAACTCCTGAAGGATATACCCAAACCAACGGACAAGTTGTTCCAGTTCCGGTTCCAAGGGAGAATAGTTCAATTGGTAGAGCAACGGTCTCCAAAACCGTAAGTTGGGGGTTCGAGTCCCTCTTCTCCCGCCATTTTCCTGAACCCAAACGGAACACAAACCCATGAAAAACCCCTTCACCGCCATCCGCACTCGCTGGAACGAAACGATTGGTGAACTCCGCAAATCAGCTTGGCCTGACCGCCAAGAGCTTGTTGAGTCCACAATCGTGGTCATGGTTGGCGTCGTCATCCTTGGCGTGTTTGTGTTCTTAGCCGATTTCTCCTTGAACCAGTGGGTGTCTTTACTCACCCGCTTGGTTCAGTAGCCCTAATTCCCCCTTTGCCTTCGCTCCGGTGAACCGCCGGAAAACTTTCCCCATCCTGATCCATCATGCCTAGCCAATCATCAGTTTCCGGGCCACGGTGGTTTGCCGTGCAAACCTTGTCCAACTCCGAAGGCAAGGCCAAGCGGTTCATAGACCGCTACAAAAAGGAGGAGGAAATGGAAGAGTACATCTTCGAAGTGCTCATGCCTACCGAGTCCGTTACCGAAATCAAAGACGGAAAGAAAAAAACAAGGGACCGCAAACTCTACCCAGGGTACCTCTTTATCAACATGCGCCTCTATGACGATGACGGGAACCTCCTACGAGAGCCCTGGTACTTCGTTAAAGACGCCGACGGCGTGATTGGATTCGTCGGCGGTGAACAGGCCTACCCCCTCAAAGAGCAAGAAATTGACCGGATCCTCAAACAGGTGAAGGAAGCCGAAGGCAAGGTGGTACCGAAGGTCAATTTTGAGGTAGGCGAGGAGGTCAAGATCAACGACGGCCCATTCATGAATCTCAGCGGCAGAATCGACGAGATCGACATCGAGCGTGGCAAGCTCAAAGTCTCTGTATCGATTTTTGGCCGCTACACACCGGTTGAGCTGGAATTTTGGCAGGTCGAGAAAAACGAGGAGTAAATAGGCTCCATTCCTTCAATAACCTTTACCCGACACACACTCCACCAATTTAATAAATCTATACAAGGATCCCTCCAATGGCCAAAAAAGTTACAGGTGAAATCCGCCTTCAGTTGCCTGCAGGCGCAGCAAACCCCGCTCCTCCGGTCGGCCCAGCGCTCGGCGCCAAAGGCGTCAACATCGCCGCGTTTTGTAAGGAGTTCAATGCACGGACACAGGACAAGGCAGGCACTATACTGCCAGTCGTAATATCCGTTTACGCCGACCGCTCCTTCACTTTCATTACCAAGTCGCCGCCTGCGCCCGTTCTCCTTAAGAAAGCAGCAGGCCTGGCCAAAGGTGCCAGCACCCCCGGCAAAGAGCAAGTTGGCGTTGTCACCCGCAAGCAAATCGATGAGATAGTTAAGACAAAGTGGGAAGACCTCAACACGGACGATGAGGAGGCCGCTGCACGCATGATAATCGGTACCGCCAAGAACATGGGCATAAAAGTCGAGAAGTAAGCCTTTACAACCCAAACCCGCGAATCACTGGATCCCTTCAATTATCGAAAGGGGCACAGGAGCGAAACCAAAATGAGTAAACGACACAACAACGCACTCCAGCAGCGTGACAACAAGGCGTTTTATCCCCTTGACGAAGCTGTGGACATCCTTGGCAAAATGCCGTCAGCAAAGTTCGACGAGACCGTCGAGCTTTCCTTCAACTTCCTTTTGGATCCTCGCCAGAGCAACCAATTGGTGCGCGGCACTTTGAACCTGCCCCATGGATCGGGAAAGAAAGTGTCCGTCATTGTCTTCACCGAAAAGCCGGAAGAAGCCCTGGCCGCAGGTGCGGATCATGCTGGGTTTGAAGATCTTATCGAGAAGGTTCAAGGCGGTTGGCTCGATTTCGACGTAGCCATTTCCACTACCTCCGCAATGAAGGAAGTGCGAAAGGTCGCCCGTGTCCTGGGACCCCGTGGCTTGATGCCTAATCCCAAATCTGGTACGGTCACTGACGATGTCGCCGAGGCCATCAATGCCGTCAAGGCTGGCCGTGTTGAATTTAAGATGGATAAAACAGCCAGCATGGCAGTCATCGTAGGCAAGCGCTCCTTCTCCAAAGACCAATTGCTAGAGAATCTGAATGCCGCTATTGATGTGATAGGGAAGTCCCGCCCAGACGGATTTAAAGGCCGCTTTATTAAAAATGTCTCGCTTGGTAGCACGATGAGCGCCGGGATCCGCCTTGACCAAGCCATCTACAGTAGCTTCTGAATCTAACCCTCCACAGTTATTATAGGAAACCGACATCATGAGGCCTGAAAAACAATATCTCCTTGACGAGGTGAACACCCATCTCGAAAAGTCCGATTACTTTATCATCACCGACTATTCCGGCATATCCGTCAAGCAGTCTGCGGAAATCCGGAAAGGATTAGCTTCCAAAGGTGCTGAATACCACGTTGTTAAGAACCGCATCCTGAATGTTGCGCTTAAGCAGCGTGAAATTGAAGGTTGTGACGAGTACCTGACTGGACAGACCGCGATAGTCGTCGGGGGTTCCGATCCTTCCGGCGCGTGCAAGGTTATCGCCGAATTCGCCAAAAAGGCCGAAAAGTTCCAATGGAAGGGTGGCGTCATCGGTAGCGAAGTCTACAACGCCGAACAGATCAACCAACTCAAGGACCTCCCCTCCATCGAGGTTCTCCAGGCTCAACTGCTCGGGTTGCTCAACACCCCTGCCCAGCAACTGCTTGGTACGTTCAACGCAGCTCAACGCGACCTTCTGTCCGTACTTTCTCAAAAGGCTGAGCACGCCGCTTAATTACTAGGCTTTCACCCAAACTAAAACCCAAACCTGGAGAATCTGGTTAGGGGACAAGTTTCCCTTAAACGTTTTCCTAGAAACACTAACCAAATCCAAAGGATAACATCATGTCTGACATCACAAAAGAACAAGTGGTCGACTGGCTCTCCGCACAAACCGTGCTTGAGATCAGCGCCCTAGTCAAAGAACTCGAGGAAAAGTGGGGCGTAAGCGCTGCAGCTCCTGCCGCCGTCGCTGTAGCCGCAGCACCGGCAGCCGGTGATGCCGCCGCCGAGGAGAAGTCCGAATTCGACGTCGAGCTCACCGAGTTCCCCGCCGACAAGAAGATCGCCATCATCAAGGAAGTTCGTGGG
>JAYPDO010000027.1:28667-33160 GCA_038125285.1 Opitutia bacterium | reverse complement strand
CGCGCCGCGGCGCCAATGTGTGGAACGACGACGCCAATGGCGCAAAGGTCGCGGTCTATGAAGGGGCTTACAAGGAGGGCACAGATTACAAAGGCAGGAAACCGGCAATGGAGGGCACGGTTGCATTAGGTACGGTTTCAGCAGACTTGCCGGGCATGAACGGTCAGCATACAGTGGTAGCCTCCGCTTTTATCGATGTCCCGATGTCCGGGATGCACGAAATCCATGTGGGTTATGAAGGGAGTACCTATGCGGTGGCCCGGCTCGAGAACCAGGAGGTGTATCGGCGGGATATTGGCAAAGAAGCGGTGATAACTCCGGTCAGACTTGAAGAAGGCAAAAGGTATCCTGTTGAGATCACATACATGAAAGCAGGATCGGCGGCATTCTGGCTCAAGCACATCGACATCCCCGGAAAGGGCGACCTAGCATCCTTGCTCATGGAAGGAAAGTACCCTTGGTTCGGGGACGGGAAGGGCGGATGGAGCACGCGCAACGATGTGACCTATTGGGAAACCCGGGTCTCAAAGGAAGAAGATGGTAGCGGCGGCCCGCTTTCAACGACGTCGAACGGCAAGTTCATCGGACCGGAAGTCCCGTTTGGCTATGTGATGGGCACTTTCCATGACGAACCGGTGCTACTGGTCGAATCCTCCATGGGAAACCGGGCATTGAGTTTTGATTTCCGCCCGCCCTCCAGCGGCAAGACAGAGGAAGAGAAGGCGAACAAATTTTGCGGGCTGGAGTACGACTTGTTGGTGCAGGGCGTACACAAAACGCTCAAGAACATCAGGAAGGTTATGCCCAATTACAAAGGCCAGGGCTACGAGATCCAAGGCTTCGTATGGTTCCAGGGACACAAGGACAAGGATGTCCCCAAGGAAGTTTATGAGAAGCACCTCGTGAATTTGATCCAGGATTTGCGAAAGGAGTTCAAGGCTCCCGGCATGAAAGCCGTGGTGGCGACGGTGGGGTTCAATGGGATGAATATGGAGCCCGGGCATTTCATGACCTGGGAGGCACAAATGGCGGTGGGCGACCCGAAGCAACACCCAGAGTTCGCGGGGAATGTGGCGAGCATCGATACCCGCGGCTTCTGGCGTGACCAGGGGGACTCCCCAAATGGCACAGGCTACCACTACAACTTCAACGCTGAAACTTACGTCCTCACTGGCGATGCAATGGGACGCGCTATGGTTAGGCTGCTTGGCGGGAAAGCGGCGGAGCTTCCCCGACCTTCTGAACCTGTCAGGCATCCAAGTGTAAAATGGATTTACTCGCCTGATGTGACGGCCAACTTCAACAAGCGAGGCCCCCACTATCCTCCTGCTTACTACCGCGAAATGGGGCAGGCGCTCAAACCCATGATTATGGCGGAAATGGTCCCGGACTTCCTGGAGACGGCCATGGGTCCAAAGGGACGGGGTCTCAAGGGCATCGTCGCTGGCAAGAAGCCGTCCCGAGCCCAACTCGACATCCGGGGGGAACTCGACGAATTGATGGATTTTTATGACATGGCGGGTATTTCCGACTTTAGCTGGAAACCCTTCGGCCCTGAAATGCGCTACGCCAATTGGGACTACTTCAGTTTCGACCCTCCGGAAAAGCAGGAACTGGCCAAAAGCGACCGGTACCGGGAAATCACATTCCCGAAGGGCATGGAAAACTGGTACGCCACAGGTTTTGACCCGGCCAAAGCCGGTTGGAAACAAGGCCAGGCACCTTTCGGCCGCTTTGGCGACAAGATGGACAGACTACGCGGAAGGTGTAACGGCAGCCACTGCGGATGCAGCCAGATGCCCAATACCCTGTGGGAAAAGGAAGTGCTATTGATGCGCCAAACCTTTCAAATCCCGGAACTTAAAAAAGGCCACGCCTACCGCTTCATCCTGGGCGGGGCAGGATGCGACCGCTCCGGCGAGGGCTTTGCGATTTATGTGAACGGTAAACTCCTCGCCCAATCGAACGGGGGCTTTTTCCGTTATCCAGGCATCCGCGGAGCCTACCTTTACGAAGACCTCTTCCCCGAATTCCAAGGAGGGGAAGCGACGATTGCCATTATCAACTTCCTCCGCTACACCCACTTCCGCAACGGAGACCACTACTTCGGCTCCCACCCGGACTACTGGAAGCCGGAAGGCACATCCCCAGTTCCTCCAAATGGCCAGGTCACCCTCTGGATGGAAGAGGCGAAACTCTCCCCAGCCACACTGGAAGCAGCGGCTTTGGTGAAGTGAAAAGAATTCCACCTGGGTAATTGTTGTAGTTCACGCTCAGCCTGTTCCAAAGTTTCCCATCTACGCTGAAGCGTGAACTCCAACGGAATGCATGGCACACCTTTTGCCCTACAACTTCGGGACAAGGAACGCCCCGGGGATGCCTTCATCGAGGGTGGTGAGTTCAGGGTTGTTTCTATTTATTAGGGGATAGCAAGTAGACATCCGTGGTTTTGGGCACCAATCCAGCCAATGCGAGCCGTCCACGTCATCCAAGATCCCCGAGGGAGCCCTGTATCTACTGGAGCGTTACCCCGACCTACTGAAGGGAAAGCCTTCCCTTGGACCGTTGGATGGAGACCCTAACCAAACCGATTCCAGGGAAAGGTGATGTCATAAATTTTGGCGGCACCCTACCATGTTCCAATTCGTGTATCCAATGGATTACCCAGGAAAGTCGGCTAAAACTTCTTAAATTGATTAACGGAAAGAGGGCAAAGACGGTTAACCTTTGTATTTCATCACCCTAGCCAAGGGGCACTTCACTTTCTGTAACCCGGAATCATTTCTGCCTTCAATATTGCGGATCTTATGTCGTAAGAATTCGGAAACAGTCTGTTTGTTGAGTTTTGCTTCCCTCTTGATAAAAGGGGCTTCTTCCTCAGTGACTTTGGAGAAGATGTTCGACTTGGGTAGTAGGAAATCCGCAACATTAGGAAAATTAATTGCCAAGACATAACAAAAAGGGCTTCCTGAGCATGACAGGAAGCCCTTTGGCGAAAATCTATGGTTCGCGGCGGCTTAGCCTTTAGCGGAAGCTTTACCCTTGCAATTCGAGCAGCAAAAGGCGACAGAGACGAACTTCTTGGCGGGCTTGCCGGAGAACGGGCAGGTTTTGAAGTCTCCCTTGGCCTTTTCGACGGCAGCTTTGGCGTCTTTTGCTACCTTCTTGGCGCAATTGCCACAGCAAACGCCGAGCTGAACTACTTGCTCGCTATCGACGGCTTTGCCGGAGATCGGGCACTTATCATTAACGGGAGCTTCCGCTTTCTTATCGGCAGCGAAAGTGATACTTAAGCCGAAGCAGAGAGCCAATACGATGGTAATAATCTTTTTCATGGTTTTTCCTTTGTTGAGGTTAAGGTTTGGGAAATTTTATGGGGAGTTACCAGGAACAATTGGATTCCCCCGCACCTATTCCAGAGGCAATAACAAATTGCCAGTAAGTGGAAAGTCGAGACAAATCCTTTGAATAATTAAAGGGCCTATTAGGACAGGTCAGGTAAGAGCGAGTCCGGAAAGATTTCCAGTACTGCTGGAGAAACTTTGGGCTTCGATGCCAAGGCGGTGGAGGACGGAGAGGAAGAGGTTGGCGATGGGGGTATTGCGCTTGGTGTCGAAAGCCAGGTGCTGGCCGTGTTTAAATCCACCCCCTGCGAGGAGCATGGGCCAGTTTTGGTTGGTGTGGCCGTTGGCGTTGCCCATGCAAGTGCCATAGATAATGCTGGTTTGGCCAAGGAGGTTGCCCTCCCCTTCTCCTAATTGGTCCAAGCTGACGAAGAAGTCACGAATTGCCTGGAGTTGGGCTTCCTCGATAAGGCGGAGTTCGGCGATCATTTCCTCGCGGTTACCATGGTGTGTCAGGGAGTGCGTTTCGCTACCGACCCCTGGGATTCCGTTCAGTACGCCAAGAGGGGAAATGAAGAGGCTGATGAAGCGAGTGGAGTCGGTTTCGAGTGCGAGACGGGTGACGTCGAGGGTCTGCCGGAGTTTGGAAATTAGCAGTGCGCCGTCTTTGATTTCCTGCGGTTCCTTCATTTCGACAGTGGGCTTGGGCTTGTACTCCCATGCTTCGGCTTGGTGGAACTGTTGCTCCAGTTCCCGGATAGAAGTGAAGTATTGGTCGAGGCGATGCTTGTCGATTGACCCAACCTTGCTTAGCAGGGACTTGGCCCGGGTATGGACCGTGTCTAGGAGGCTTCGCCCGGAACGAAGGTCTGCGACGCGCGACTGGATTTCCTTTTCGGAGCCCTGGACAAAGAGTTTGCGGTAGAGTTGCGTAGGGCTGGTCTCCGGCGGGATGAGGACTCCGGAACGGGTGTAGGACATCCCTGGGTTGCCGCCGTTGGAACAGGACAGGGTGAGGAAGGGAAATCGTGTCTCAGAGCCAAGTTGCTCGGCGGCAACTTGGTCGAGAGAAATAGAGTTGCGGAAGGCTGCCCCTGCAGGATGCGGCGCGCCAGTACGGCGTGTCGCTGTACGCGGCCGTGCCGTATG
>JAYPDO010000027.1:7073-28657 GCA_038125285.1 Opitutia bacterium | reverse complement strand
ACATCGGTGTGGGAGAGGCCGGAGAAGACGGTGAACTTGTCCCGGACAGGCTCGAAGAACTGGAGGTAGGGCGATAGCTCGTAATCTTTGCCAGCATTTTCCGGGAAGAAGAGGTGGGGCATGATGCCCTGGTTGGTCTGGATGGCAACCATCCGGCGAGGCGGGGCTTCATCTTTTGCCCCTGCTGCAGAGGACATGGAATCAAGCATGGGCAACCCGAGGGCTACCCCGGAAGCACGGAGGAGTGTACGGCGGGAAAATTTCATAGAAATGATGAAGCCTGTGCAGGGATTGGATTCTAGCAAATCACTTCTTCCGCAGGAAGGGGCTGGCTGCGAGTTCCTGGATGAGGCTGCGGAGACCATAACCGGTGCCCTTGGTCTTGAGGAGGATTTTGTCGACTTCATTGCGGTCGGAGAAGGTGACGGGGGATCCCGTTGCGTAGAGGACGAGGCGGTTGGCGAGGCTCCGGGCGATGGTCTCCTCGTGTTTGAGGAGGAGGGTTTTGTAGTCCTGAATGTTGGAGAACTTTTCACCTTCCGGGGTTTGCCCGGTTGGATCGACGGGAAGTCCAAGCCGGACATTGTTGTAAAGGTGTTTCCAGTGGTGCGGGAGGGCGCCGAGGAAGTGGGCATCGATGGGGTCGTCGCCTTTGCGCTCGGAAGGATCTTCGACTTTTTCTCCGGGGAAGCGGTATCGTTCGCGCCAGCGGCCCATGACGTCGAAACTTTCCAGTGCAAACCCAGGAGGGTCGATGTCCTTGTGGCACGATGCACAGACGGGATCTGCGCGGTGTTTGTCGAGTTGCTCCCGGATGGTGGTGGTGCCCCGGAGATCGGGATCGACGGCCGGGATGTTGGGCGGGGGCAAGGGTGCCGGTGTACCGAGAACCCTGTCCATGATCCAGGCTCCCCTTTTGACCGGGGAGGTGGTGGTGCCGTTGGCCGTGACCTTGAGTACCGCAGCCTGGGTAAGGAAACCGCCGCGGGGGGAATATTTAGGCTTTTCTACCCTCCGGATGTTGCAACCAACTATATCCGGGATTCCATAGAGTTCGGCGAGGCGTTGGTTGACCATAAGGAACTCGGAGTCAATGATATGCTTTGCACCGAGGTCTTTGTCGATCATCTCGCGGAAGTAGGCACGGGTTTCCAGGAGCATGGCGTCTCGGAGGTCGTTGCGGAACTCGGGGTAGAGCTTGTGGTCGGGGCTGGTGAAATCAATGTCGCGGAGGTCAAGCCATTGGTCTAGGAAATCGTTGACGAAGCGGGCGGACTTTGGGTCACCGAGCATGCGGTCGATTTGCTCCGTCAAGTGTTTCCCATAGATCTGACGGCGGCTGGCGGCTTCAAGGAGGGTGTCGTCCGGGGTGGAGTTCCAGAGGAAGTAGGCAAGGCGGTTCGCAGTAGCCTGGGGGTTGAGTGCCATGGGGTCGGATGGTGAACCTTCGCCAGGAAGCTCGCGGAAAAACAGGAAATCCGGGGAACAAAGGGCAGTGCGGTAGGCTTTCCGCATGGCGTCCTCAAAGAATGCACCTGCAAGGATTTCTTTGCGGGCGATTTCAGCGTAAGTTTCGACTTCATCTGGCTCGACAGGACGCCGGAAGGCGCGGGGAAGGAAATCGGCAAGAAGGATGGTCGCATCCTCGAGCGGACGGGAGGATGCCGCCGTCCAAACGGGTTGCCACTTTTTAAACTCGTCACCATCGGTGTGGTTGGGGCGGGAGCCGGGGTGGCGGACGACTTGTGGGGGTTGGCGCGGATATTGGCCATCTTTGATGAAGGGGATTTTGGCCAGGGGGAGGTCGCCAAAAAGGCGTTGGTGGCTTTTCGGGGGCCATCCCTCATGGAGGGGACCTTCGATATCCACGTAGTCCACTGCTACGACATGGCCTTCGTAGTTGTAGGCACGGTTGTAGTTTCCCCATAGGTTGGCCGGGTTGAGTTCGAGGCGCTCCCCGGCATTGAGCCATACCGTGATTTCGTGTTCCTGTGCATCCAATGACGGCGCGTCAAAATAACAGAGCAACCGGCCATCCGCAGTCAGGCATACAGATTGGTGCCGTTTGCCAGGTTCGACCTTGCCGAGGTTATGGAAGTAGCTCCAAAGGGAAGTCCGTATCTTGTAGAAACCGGAGTGGAAGGGGGAAAAGTTGCCGATCTCGGCATTCCAAGAAGGGCGGACATGGGTGAGCAACCCGATGGAATCCATGTCCTTGAGGAACTCCTGTTTTTCACGCAAACCCATGGCATTCTTCCCGGAACCCGGCTTTGGATAGACGCTCTCGATGAAGTCCAAATCGACCTTTTTGTCGTAGATCGGGAAGGTGGCCTCGAAGAACTGAGCCAAGCCTCCGATTCTCCGGAAGCGTTCCTTGAACACCATGGGCTTGGCTTCATGGGCAATCGCTTCGTCCAGGACAAAGTCTGCGGCCTCGATATATTTACGGAGCTGGACGGAGGAAATGTCCAGGGCGGCGCTGCCCTTTTCAAAGCCGTCAATCCTGCCGTCCTCGGGGAGTTTGTCCTTCACTTGGAGTCCGGGAAGGTCGAAGAGATCACGCATGGTGTTCTCGTACTCGGTACGGTTGAGGCGGCGGAGCGGGGTACGCCCGAATGTCCGCTGACGACCGGAGTCGGCATGGTAAAGGTTACTAGCCAGGTCCGCATGGAACTGCTTGAGGCGGCTCTGGGGCACCTTCGCAGCTTTCTCTTTTGGAGGCATCTCCCCTGCGGCCAAGCGGTCATGGACAAGTTCCCAGGTTTTGAAGTCCTTGGTATCGTCCAATGAATCCGGGAGTGCTTCTAGGTCCAGCCCGCCTTTCTGCACATCCGCATCATGGCACTCGTAGCAGTAGGATTGGAGGAAATTCCGGTCGATAGCTGCCAATTGGCAACAGGAAAAGACAGCTACTAAGAGTTGGCAGGGAAGTGGATGGCGCATGACCAGGATAAATAGCAGGAGTATCGGTATTATGAAAATCCTGAACTCTAGAGGCAAATCCATCATTAGCGTCAATCAGAGTACGACAGCGTTCCCTCCTATTTCTCAAACGCGAATTCACGCTCATGTTCCCCAATGACAAGTCGGCCTATCCTTCCATTGGATTGACACGACCAGCACCCCTGCTCCAATGGGCGGCCATGAAGAAACTCATTTACTGCTTACTCTTCGCCATGACCTTGCAGGGTGCCTGGGCGAAACACATCGTTTTCATAATTGCTGAGCGGGAGTACAAGACGGCGGAAACCGTCCCGGCTTACTTTGAGGAGCACCTGAAGCCGTTAGGGTTTACGGGGACATTCATAACTGCGCCGCATGATGGGAACGAGAGGAATGACCTCAAGGGGTTGGACAAGGCGTTGGAGAAGGCGGACTTGGTCTTCCTAAGCGTGCGTAGGCGTGCCCCGACGACTGCCCAGATGGAGGCGTTCAAGAAGTACATTGCCACAGGGAAACCTTTGGTAGGCATCCGGACGGCAAGCCATGCGTTTGACATCAAAAAAGATTCACCGGAAGGGCACGGGCAGTGGCAAACCCTGGATCCGGAAATCCTCGGCGGCCACTACAACGGCCACTACAGCAACAAGATCGAATCCAAGTGGCAAACCCTGGCTACAGCCCGGAACCACAAGATCCTGGAAGGTGTCCCCGGAAAGGTTTTCACCACCAAAGGTTCCCTTTACCGGGTAAGTCCCTTGGAAAGCACGGCAACCCCCTTGGTAACCGCCAGGGCGGAAGGCATTGACGACGAACAACCGGTGGCCTGGACGAACAAACCGGCCTCAGGCAACATGGTATTCTACACATCATTGGGCCACGTTAACGACTTCGAAAACCCCGCCTTCGTCAAGTTGCTGACCAACGCCATCCATTGGGCAATGAGTTGCGAATGAACCCGGGAGGCGCGCAACGGATCCTCCAAGTGCAGGATCCCGTAATCCCGATTGTCGGGGAATGGATACGCGACAATCCCGGCACGATTTCCCTCGGCCAGGGGGTGGTCTCCTGGCAACCGCCGGAAGCAGTTTACGAAGCCCTGGCCACTTTCCGGGGAAGTCCGGACAACCATAAATACAAAATCGTCCAAGGAATCCCGGAGCTCCTCGTGGCAATCGAGGAGAAGCTGGCCACGGACAACAAAATCCGGGTCAAAGCACATGACCGGGTTGTGGTCACGGCCGGGGCAAACATGGGGTTCATGAACGCCGTCTTGGCCATCACTGATCCAGGTGACCAAATCATCCTTCCCTGCCCTTATTACTTCAACCACGAGATGGCCATCCGGATTGCGGGATGTGAACCCGTCATCGTCCCTACCGATGCAAACCACCAACCGGACCCGAACCAACTAGCCGCAGCCATAACGGCAAAGACTCGGGCCATCGTCACGATTTCCCCCAACAACCCGTCCGGGGCGGTCTATCCGGAAGACTCCCTTCTGGCGATTAATGCAGTCTGCGCCAAGCAAGGCATTTACCTCATCGCGGACGAAGCCTACGAATACTTCACCTACGAAGGCGCACGGCACTTTTCAACTGGCTCCGTATCTGGTACAGAGGCACACACGATCAGCCTCTACTCTCTCTCCAAGGCATACGGTTTTGCCAGTTGGCGCATCGGGTACATGGTCATCCCGCCCAAACTCCTAAACTCTATAAAAAAGATCCAGGACACCAACCTCATCTGCCCCCCGGTCATTTCCCAGTTTGCCGCCGTTGCCGCCATGTGCGCAGGCATCCCGGCTATCCGGCAGCATTTGGAGAAACTCGCCGGAGTCCGCAGGGATTGCCTCCAACTACTAGGCAGCCTGGAAGGCCTCGCGACCTTCGCCCCTGCGACCGGTGCATTTTACTTCCTGATTAAGGTAGACACTGCCCTGTCCTCCCTCGACCTGGTTCGCCAACTCGTCGAAAAGCACAAAGTCGCCGCCATGCCAGGGTCAGCCTTCGGCCTGGAAGAGGGATGTTACATCCGGATCTCATACGGGGCATTGTCCAAAGACTCTGTACTGGATGGTATCGGGCGTTTGGTGGAGGGAATCCAAAGGATCAGGGAGCCAAAATCGTAACCCATCCGGTTGTAATTTTCGGAAGTGGGTAAGGATGTAGGAGTAAAGGCATTGGCAACTTTCCAACTCTGTGGCTCACAAATGTGTATAGATGAAGTTGGAAGGGTCAGCCGGTTAGGGCTAAGCTGTATCATTTATTATGCCGCGATGGTTTACCGTACCAAGATACCTGCCTCGGAGGGTTGGATGCGTCGTTTCAATGGAAGTGCTGTTAAGGTGGCATAGCATTCCGCCAACGCATGGGTAGTAGAGAATCCTTGGTGGGGTTCTCGCGAATAACTGAGGAGACACTCCAACGCCGTCTCATCGTTTTTGAGGTCTGCCACCACAGCTGCGACCAATACCGAGGTGTCGAACAGAACCTTCATACCCCGGAAAACCCTGCGCGCCGAACCCGCTCCGAGTTGATAAAATCCGCTATGTCCACTTCAGAGTCGGATCCCCCGTCAAACACAAGGACACCACGCTTTCCGACCAGCTTGGATTCCTGTGAAGGAGGGCAAAGTTTCACGCCGTCCCCAAGGAGCTCGATTTCGAGTTCGGCACCGGGGAACAAGTTCAGGCGGTCGCGGATATCCTTGGGGATCAAAACCCTGCCAGCGCGATCAATGGTAATTGTCATGGGAAAATGTTATTTGCTAGTGGCATCCCCAGTCGAGGCTGCAAAATTAACGAATTGCTTGCCCTTGGTGTTGCAGCCAAGCGCATTTCCAGGTATCCAGGCGGGATGATTCAAATTAAGGATGTCCATCTGGCATTTGGCCACAAGGTATTGTTCGGGAAGATTTCGGAAGTGATCAGCCCGCTGGACCGCATTGCGCTGGTCGGGTCGAACGGCTCGGGCAAGACGACCCTGCTGCGGATGCTGATGGGCGAAGTGGAGCCGGATTCCGGGACGGTCATCAAGCCGGACTACGCCACTGTCGGGTATCTGCCCCAGGACGGGATCTCGGCCAAGGGATGCACCTTGGAGGAAGAGGCGCACAAGGCGTTTTCCGGGGCGATGGACTTGAAAAAGCACCTGGACGAAGCGGAAGAAAAGCTGGCCGAGATGGATACTGACTCCGAGGAGTTTTATGACCTGATCGACCTGATGGGGGTTTGGGAGGAACAATTGTCGAGCTACGAACCGGAGAAAATGAATTCCCGGATCGGGAAGGTGATGCTAGGCATGGGCTTTTCCATGGAGGACATGGGGCGGGAAGTCGGGGAGTTTTCCGGAGGCTGGCAAATGCGGATCGCCTTGGGGAAGCTGTTGCTCCAGGAACCGTCGCTCCTGATCCTCGACGAACCGACCAACCACCTCGACATCGTTTCCCAGCACTGGTTGGAGAAATATTTGAAGGGTTACCAGGGCGCGTTGGTCATAATCTCCCACGACCGGGCCTTCCTGGAGTCTGTGACGGAGCGGACATTGGAACTGAAGCTGGGGAATTTGAACAGCTACAAGGGCAACTACACCTATTTCCTGAAAGAAAGCGCGGCTAGGAAAGAGAACCTCCGCAAAGCAGCCGAAAACCAAAAGAAGGAAATCCTGAAGGAAAAGGAATTCATCAATCGTTTCCGCTCCAACGTGAAGAAGGCCGCCATGGTGCAGAGCCGGATCAAGGCCTTGGAGAAGATGGAGATCATCAAGCCGGAGCCGGAAGAAAAAAAGATGTTCTTGCGCTTCCCCCCTTCCCCGCCGGCGAGCCAGAAGGTCATCGAGGTGAAAGGGCTCCACAAGGCTTACGGGGATAATGTCGTCTTCAATGGCCTCGACCTGAAGATCGAAAAAGGCGACCGGATTGCCGTGGTCGGGGTCAACGGTGCCGGGAAATCCACCATGATGCGGATCCTTGCAGGGGTCGAACCCTTCCAGGAAGGCGAGCGGGACGTGGGGGTGAACACGGTCATCGGCTACTTCGCCCAGCACCAGGCGGAAGAATTGAACCCGCAAAACGACGTCCTGACCGAAGTGGAAGAAACCATCCATGGCAACGAGGACGCCAATCCTCGAGGGGCTTTGGGCGCGCTACTCTTCAGCGGCAACGACGTCTTCAAAAAGACCAACGTCCTCTCCGGCGGCGAGCGAAACCGCGTCGCCCTGGCCAAGCTCTTGATGAAGCCCTGCAACTGCCTCATCATGGACGAACCGACCAACCACCTCGACATCAAGAGCAAGGAAGTCCTCCAGGAAGCGCTCAACCTATTCCAAGGCACGGCCATCATCGTCAGCCACGACCGCTCCTTCCTCGACGGGGTAGTGACCAAAGTCCTCGAAGTCTCCCCACAAAAGACCCGTATGCTCACTTGCAACGTCAGCGAGTACATCGAGCGGCTGGACAGGGAGATGGCGGAAAGTGGATAAACCCGCCTTGGAAACAACAGGAGGAGCCTTTTTGACTAGTGGAGCTGACCTTCGGAAGATGAGGATATGAACCGCAAACGCAGTCGGTATCAATCTGACCCAGCAAGCATACCCGCGATCCCTTCTGCAAAAAGCTCTGCGGCAGGCGGATGAAAGCGTAGCCAGAGTTCCGGCTCAATGAGTTCCAGTTCCATAATCGCGAGGCGGCCGTCGTTGTCCCTCACCATGTCCACGCGGCCATAAAGGGGCAGAGGGTTGCAGGCGGCGAAAGCGTGCTCGGCCAGCTCGACCTGCTCCGCCGTTGGTCTTAGGGGATGAACGGTGCCGCCGTGGTCATCCTGAACGCGGAAATCGCCGGGCTTGGCTACTTTCCGTACCGCATGGGAATATTGTCCGGCAAAGACCATGAGCGTGTCTTCGCCGTTGAGCATGATGTTATCCTGAAAAGGTTGGACCATCACCGACTCCGCCTGGAGAAGGTTTGAAACCAAAGGTTGGAGCTCGGAAGCCGTATGTCGGTTCATGCGGTAGGTGTGCCGGGCTGCCCCTGATACGCAGGGCTTGATGACGGTCTCATCCCATCCGGCTTCCTCAAGTACATCGGAGAGCACTGGCGTAGTGCCGCGCTCGAAAAATCGAGACGGCACCACGGGGATGCCTTGCCTCCCAAGATCCGCGAGGTAGTGCTTATCAAGGTTCCAGCGGACGGTGGGGAGGGGATTGCAAAGGCGCGTGAGTTTGGAAACGCGATCCAACCAAGTTGAGAATTCGGCGAACCTTTCGAAGTAGTCCCAGGTAGTACGGAAGACCGCGCAGCGAAAAGCGGACCAGTCGACATCAGGATCCGCCCAGTCCACCCGTCGTGAGGTCAATCCACGCTCAGCAAGGGCATCGATAAGCAAACCGTCGTCGACGAGGATGTTTTGCAGGTACCAGTCCCCGGAGCCTGCAGTCTTCGCGACATAGCGGCGATCGGTGAGAAGTGCGATATCGGCAGATTGCATGGCATTTACTGCCTCGATCTGCCTCCGAGTGGAGAAGGTACGCCTTTGTCCCCCCCTTTTTTGATCATTGTCGGGTAGAGTTCGTCCCACCACTGGTCATAAGCGGCAGCAAGTTTCGATGTGAGGCCGGGATTCGCCAGGGAAAGGTCGTTTTCGCATTTGGGGTCAGTATCCAGATCATAGAGCGACCAGTGGCCGGGTGCAGTGACCCCCCAGTGGAAGGCTGCGTTTTCCTTCGTATATGTAGCGCGGGCCATCCCCTTCTGTACTTGGCGCAAAGTGGTGCACTGGCTGGAGTATTTTTCACACTTCGCACTGCCGCAGGGTTCACTGCGGATAAGCAAGTAGTCCGCCGTCTGCACCGTGGCCATGGCGTATTTGTGTTCGGCTGCGAGTCCGCTGGGCCAACGTCCGACGTGGTGGAATAGCAGGCGTTCGTCATGCCAGCTTCGTGGCTTCTCGGATTCGAGCAAAGGGCACAATGACCAGCCTTCGAGCCTGGGTGCGAGCCCGTCCGGGATCTTTGCGCCTGCGATTTCGCAAAGGGTGGGCAGCACGTCGAGGTGCGCGGTCAGGTTTGGCACGTTGTGGGGTTCCCACTTGCCCGGCCATTTCCAGAAGGACATCGCACGCGATCCACCCTGCCATGCGGTAGCTTTGCAACCCCGCATTCCTGCATTGTAGACATCAAGCCCGTGTGTCTCTCCGTTGTCGTTCATGAAGATGACGACGGTGTCCCTCTCCATGCCGCGTTCGCGGAGGTGCTTAGTAATACGGCCTAGGTTGTAATCAAGATTCGCGACCATACCCAAAAACGCCGCTTCCTCAGCATCCACTTTCCCCCGAAAGGGTGCCAGGAATTCCTCGGGCGCGGCGAGGGGAGCATGGGGGGAATATGTGGCAAGATAGCAGAAGAAAGGTGCGTCCTTGTCCTTGCCCTCGTCGAGGAAGGCCATGGCCACGTCGAAAAAGATGTCCTCCCGGTAGCCCATCCGCTGTTCACGTTTCCGGTTGCGGACGATGACAGGGTCGAAATGGACACGGGGGCCACCCACATTCGTAGAGCACCAGTCAAAGCCTCGATTAGCCGGGTTGTAGGGCCCTTCATTGCCAAGATGCCACTTGCCGATGAAGCCAGTGCGATAGCCTGCGGGCTTCAACAGTTGCGGCAAAAGGATTGCGTCCATGTCCAGGTGTACCCGCGGGTCGGTCGTGTGGGTGACGCCGCTACGGAACTCATGCATCCCGGTCATCAATGCGGCGCGGGTCGGTGAGCAGGAGGGGCTGACGTAGAACTTCCCGAACCGTACGCTTTGGTCGTGAAGGGCGTCCATATTTGGCGTCTTGAGAAGCGGGTGCCCATGCCGCCCCACATCACCGTAGCCCTGGTCGTCGGTAAGGATGAAGAGGATGTTGGGCCTTTCTGCGTGAGAATGGTGTATTGCGGCCAAGGAAGCGAAGATTGCTAGGCAAAAGCGAGGGTTCATGGGGTTCAAACAGGTGTTAAAACTGGAGGGCCTTATTTCGTAGGCGATAGATCTTTCTGCAAACGTGGGCGCAGTCGACAATAATTGGCCAAATCAATCGCATGGATGAAATGGGAAAGGGAGGATGGCGAGGATTCGCCAATTGACATTCCAGGGAATGGAATCCAACCACCCTGGATGCTGTAATCCCTGCTGTCATCGCTTACGTGTAGGGCAAACAATATTTCGAGAAGGAAGAAAATGAAGAGAACCTTAATCAACAGCCTTGTGTTGGCCTACTACTGGGTAGTCCAAGTTAGTGCGGAACCAGTTGGAAGCCTTGAAGCACTGAGGGAGTTGAAGATTGAATCCGGCGCAATCCAGTCTGTGGAGAGTCTGGACAAAGGGACATACATAAAGGTACTACTGAATCCAGCAAAGGGGTCCAACATAAGGGTAGAGATCTGTCTTCCCCCTACCGAAAAATGGAATGGGCGGCTAGTCGGCCTGGGCAATGGCGGCGCTGCCGGCCGCATCAATCCTGCCGGATTGCTCAATTATTGCTCCCGCGGGTTTGCTGCAGTGACCACCGACATGGGCACCGCTCCAAATGCCAATTCCGGGGTCGGCAACCCTGAAGTTTGGAAGGATTTCGGATACCGGGCCACGCATCTCATGACCGTTGTGGCTAAGCAAGCCATCCAAACCTATTACGGGAAGGGACCGGAATACTCTTACTTCAATGGAGGTTCTACCGGTGGGCAACAGGCTTTGCAGGAAGCGCAACGTTACCCGGAGGATTATGATGGGATCGCGGCCAATGTCCCGGCGCATTGCCGGACTCCCTTGCACGCCTATTTCCTATGGAATGACCAGATCCTAAAAAAGATCCCGTTCACGGCTTCGCAAAAGGCCACGATCCAAGAAGCTGGCAACGAGTACATGGGCTCCCGGCAAGTGCCCGCATTGGCCGGGAAGTGTGCGGCCGATCCCCGCTGCAATGACAAGGATATCGAGGCAGTGGTCAGCTTGGCCCGGAAAAAGGATCCATCCCTGACCAACGCCCAGGCCGATGCGGTTTACAAACTCCTTGACGGCCCGCGCCATGCGGTGACCGGCGAGCGCATCTTCAACGGGATCCCGTTTGGCAGCTCCATAGACCAGGCACACGGCCACCTCTATCTTTTCGCCTGGGCGTTCGGGGGAAAGAAAGCCTCCGACGAGGTCAACTTCGGGGAAGATATCGACACGTACACCCGGGTACTCGGCCCATATCTCAATGCGGAGAACCCCGATTTGGGGGCATTTGCCAAGCGGGGAGGCAAGTTGGTGGCGGTATCCGGCACGGCCGATTCAATCGTACCCTACCATGCTACGCTGGGCTACTACGAGCGGGTGGTCGAGCGATTTGGGGACTTGGAAGGAGTGCGCGGCTTTTTCCGGTACTACATCGTGCCAGGCATGGGTCACGGAGGGCAGGCGACCGGCCTTGGAGGGTTTGACACCTTGCAGATGGTGATGGACTGGCGTGAGAAAGGGACGGTGCCCGGAGCGGTCAACTGCCGTCGGGTCGCCAATGGCAAGACCGAGGTAAGCATGCCCGTTTATCCTTACCCTCAGCAGACCATCTGGAATGCGAAAACCCGCCAATACGAACCGGTTGATGGCCCAAGGGGCGAAGTGGAGCAAGTGGCAGGTCGTTTCCGCCCGCCCGGAGCGGAGTGAGACCATGGGAGATAGATAAATGGGGGAAGGCATAGATTCCCAAATTGACATCCCCAGGCCAGGCATCCAACTACCCTGGACATGAATGCCTGCTTGAATCCCCTCTCAGCCCTTTACCTAGCGTTACTTCTCCCATTCAATGGGCATGCTCAAAACCTGCTGGATCTTCTCCAAAGCAATGGGCTCCCCGGTGGGCTGGTGGTACAAGTCGGGGGCGGGGACACGGAAGGGGTCGCTAAACTCAGCCGGACGGGCAGGTATATCATCAATGTGCTGGACGAAGATCCAGCCACTATCGCCAGTGCCCAATCCAAGCTGCGCCAAGAGGGGAACTACGGCATTGTTTCCGCCGAAATCCTGCCGGAACGTGGGAAGCTCCCCTATTCCGAAAACTTGGTCAATGCGATCCTCGTCCAAGGCAACCACATCCCAGTGGAGGAAATGTTCCGGGTGCTTACCCCGGATGGGCTCCTGATATGGAATGGACAGGGAATCGCCTCTACGGACAACATCGAAAGGCAAGGTTTCCTGGCCATTCCCCAGGACTCAGGGGTCATCGTCGCCCGCAAACCCCGCCCTTCGAACATAGACAGTTGGTCCCATCCACGCCATGCGGCGAGCGGCAATGCCGTGTCCAGTGACACAGCCGTTGGCCCGCCCAGGAGAATCCGTTGGGTCGCGGCGGCGAGGAACGAAGTCGAGGGCATGGTTACCGCAGGCGGCAGGAATTATTACGGGGGGATGCTCGCACGGGATAGCTTTAACGGGCTTCGCATCTGGCACGTGGATATCCATCAAAACAAGCACAACTCAGGAGATTTCGACCTACCCCGCCTCTCTTCAAAACTCGCCCGCCCAGTGGCCTCGGAAAAGTATGTTTTTGCAGTTGTCCAAGGGAAACTGGTGGCTTTGGACGGGCTGACGGGGGAAACCATCCGCGATTTCGGCGACCTGGACGAACCGCGCGAACTGCTTTTCCACGAAGGCAGTATCCTGGCCGCAGATGAAAACGTGTTGCGCGCCTATGATGTCGAGTCGGGGAGCGAATTGTGGAGCATGGAAGCCGGGGAAACGAGGAACCTTGTCGCCGGGCATGGGATTGCTACGTTCATCCAAGGCCGTCTGAAGCGGGGGGAAAAGGCGGAGGCCGTCACCGTCGACATAAAGACGGGCAAAGTAAAGTGGCGCAATAGTTGCCATGAGTTCCTCCGTGATGTCCAACGCACCGTCCTCGCCAATGGCCAGATCGCATACGAACTCTCCTCATTCAATGACGACGACACCGGGAACGGGCTGAAGGTCGTCTCGGCGGAAACCGGTTCGCAACTGTGGGAAAAGGCTTTCCCTCCGGGGATGAACCACCGCCGCCAGGCCAGGGCCATGTATTTGGAAGACAAACTCTGGATCCTCCACGGCGGGAAGACGAACTACCAGGACAAAGACAAGCTCAAGCGGGAACCGGTCAAGCTGTCCTCCCTCGACCCCGCCACCGGGGAAATCCTGGAAAGTTTCCCGGCCGGCCTGCTCCACTGTTTCCCTCCTGTTGCCACGCCAAATTTCATGTTCGCTGGCACACTGGACATGACCAACCTCAAGACGGGTGAAATGGTCGTCAACCGCATCACCAAGGCCAACTGCTCCCAGGAAAACGGCTGGATTCCGGCCAATGGGCTGGTTTACACCACCCCGAAACATTGCACCTGCTGGCCCATGTTGCGCGGCTTCGTCTCCATGGCGCCGGAAGGGGGGAGCTATTCCCAGGCCAACCGCCCATTGGAGGAACTCGTTTTTCCGGTCGAATTGGGAAAGGCCAAGCAGGCCTCCGATGCCAAGGAAGCAGTAGCCACGGACTGGCCGCTCTACCGAAACGACCCCTGGCGCAGCGGAAGCACCAAAGCGGATGGCCCGGGGAAGTTGGAAACCGTCTGGTCCACCAAAATCGCGACAGAAGACGACAATGCCCCATTCTCCCAACTTCCCGGTGGTCCAATCCAACACGACTGGAAGGAAAACCCCGTAATCAAAGGCCCCCTCAGTGCCCCGACGATAGCAAATGGCATGGCTTATGTCACCCGCCCCAATGCCCATGAGGTCATTGCGGTGGACATTTCCACAGGGAAACCGAAATGGCGGTTTACCGCCGATGGCCGCGTGGACACCCCTCCGGCCATTTTCCAAGGCCTCGCGCTTTTCGGCACCAGTTACGGGTTTGTCTATGCGCTGCGGGCGGACACCGGGGAGCAAGTCTGGAAAATGCAAGCGGCGCCCTCCAATGAGCGCATCGTCGCCTACGGCCAAGTAGAATCCCCCTGGCCCGTACCGGGAGCAGTCCTGATCCAAGATGGAATCGCCTACTTCGCGGCAGGCCGCCAACCTTTGGCGGACGGCGGTATCCTGGTCTTTGCCGTCGACCCGTTTACGGCCAAACGCCATTGGGTACACCGAATCGACACGGTGCCCCAGAAAGGCGACTATGAAAACTCCGGCCTCGATTTCGACCCGTTCGACATCCTCCATGCCGAAGGCGACCGGATCGCCCTGTCCAGGTGGCTTATTTCAAAAGACGGCAAAAATGCCAAGGTGGACAAGTGGAACGCCTTCGCAAAGCTCGATACAGGGGCGGGTTCTTGCTACGTGCCACGGGGTTCATGGACCTATGGTGCCCGCCACCAACACCGGTTTGCCGGGGAAGCCCGCCGCCGTCCACTGACGGTTTTCCGCGACAAGAGCGTTTTCAGCTCGCTTAACGGCACCACCGAACTTTTCCGCCGGGATTTCGACATCGAAGGAGGCGAAGAGTTCAGCGATAAGTGGATAACCGGTTGGGCGGCCGCCACCATGGCAAGAAAGGGGGAAAAGCCCTACCGGACTTACAAAATTGCGGAGAAGGCGAAGTGGGTGAAAGACCTGTTCGCACAAGAAGGCGTTGAAAAGAAGCCTGAACGGTTAGGCACCCAACTCTACAACCGCTACCATGCCTTGGCCTTGGCGGAAAATGCCCTTTACGTAGCCCATGAGGATGGACGCCTCCTGCAACTTTCCAAAGAAGACGGCTCAATCCTTGCCGAAACCCAAATCCCCACCCCGGCATGGGACGGCATGGCCATTGCGGAACACCGGATTTTCCTGAGTACCCAAACAGGGGAACTCCTCTGCATAGGCGTACCTTTCGTGAAAAGATCCTGAGACGAACCAGGTAGATCCGGCGGAATGGGGCTGCTACGCAGGTTCGCACACTCCCCGGAGCCAGGCAGTGTATTCTTCCTCGCAGATTGCCCCTGCGGCGAGTGCCAACGTGCGCTCGACGACCTCTTCTTCAGGGGAGAAAAAGCGCATCCCGTTGCTTTCGACAAAAAGCGCGGCGGCCAGGAAACCAGTCCGTTTGTTGCCGTCGAGAAAGGGATGGTTTTTAATGATTCCAGCCGCATAAGCCCCAGCCATTTGAATCAAATCCTCACATCCATAAGCGAACAAGTTCTTCGGCCTGTTCAACGCTGACTCCAATAACCCTTCGTCACGAACACCATCCAATCCTCCAAAACGTGCCAGCATTTCGGAATGGATTGCATGGCTTTCCTCTACGGTTATCCAGACAGGCTCGTTCATTTAGCCAACTCACGCAATGCGTTGCGATACCGTCCCATAAGGCTTTCCGCTAACTTCATCTTCTCGGCAAAGCCCGGCTTTTCCGGGGTCACAAGGAGGGAACCTTGGGCTCCTTCAGTCAGGTAAAGGGTCTCCCCTTCTTCGACCTTGAGTGCATGGAGTGCTTCTTTGGGCAAGGTGATCCCCAAGGAATTCCCGATTTTGCGGACTTTGGTTGCGATGGCCATGGGAATAACTTTGGTTATTACACCAAGGTCGTCAAGTGCTCTTACAACTTTATGGAACGACTTGTCCGCTCCAACGCGGCAGGGTAATGGGTGGCCATAACAGCAGCACCGCCTTCTTTCACGTACTGGTCGATGAAGTCGAGGATGGCTTTGCTGTTCTCGGCGTCGAGGTTGCCAGTAGGCTCGTCGGCAATCAGGAGCTTGGGCTTTCTCAGTATGGCACGGACAAAGGCCACGCGCTGTTGCTCCCCAGTACTGAGTTGGGAAGGCCTATGGGCAAGACGGTGGCCAAGGGAAAACTTCCCAAGCAGTTCGGCAGCCCTCACCCTGGCAGCGGGGATCTCCCCTGCCAAGGTCGGGACAAGGACATTTTCGAGGACGTCGAGGTAGGGAACCAAGTGGAATTGCTGGAAAAGGAATCCGATGTTCTCAGCGCGGAAGTTAGCACGCGCCGAGGGATTCATCGAGTAAGGGTCTTGGCCGCAGACTTGTATGGTTCCTGTCGTTGGCACCATCAATCCCCCTGCCATGAGGAGCAAAGTGGATTTCCCACAACCGCTCGCACCGAAGAGCCCGACGAGTTCCCCTGATGAAACCTCCAAGTTAGCCCCGGAAACGGCAGTGACTTCGCCGGATTGGGAGGGAAAGGTCTTCCGTGGGTTTACGCACTGGAGGATGGGTTCAGTCATGGCGCAATACCTCCGCAGGATCTTTTCTTGATGCGGCGAGGGACGGCAACCAAGCCGCCCCACAGGCCAAAATGGGCACGCCGAGCAAGATTTTCAACAACTCCCCCCTGCCCAACAAATCGAGCAACCTGGCATCACCGGGGAACTTCGCCCCGGTAGCGACCAAGGCGACCATCCCAAGGACAACGCCCGCAAATCCCAGCAACCAAGCACGGCCAAGGAAAACTCCGAGCACTTTGACGGAGGATACCCCGATGGCCCGAAAAATCCCTATTTCCGCTTGCCGGTCGCGGACGTTGACAAAGCTGAGTATCCCCACAACCACAAGGCAAAGGCCTACCAAGGATGGCACCAAGACCGTAAAAACCTTCTCCCGCGCGAGACGTTCCTTGGTAAAGTGGGATTCTTTCAGCTGCCTTTGTTGGGCTGAGGTTTGCTTGGCTTTCACGCGGGCTTCCGCACGGGCGAGGGCACGGCTTCCCTTCTCGATGATTTGTGTGCCGGGCAATATCGCGGAGATTTCCGCACGGACTTCCGCCAACCGGTCCAAGGTCTCGCAGTTGCATTCAAGGGCAAGGATGGCGTTGATCTTGCCAGGCAGTTCCAAGAGTTCCTGGCATTCCTTCAAATTCATCCAGACAGTGATGTCGTCGACGGTGCCACGCTCAGGGTGGCATTTCCCGATAACGAATTCCTTGCCCATGAGGACCGTCCGGCTCCCGACTTCCAACCCCAGCCCCTTGTGGAGTTCGTACCCCATGACAAGTTCGCCAGAAGCCACAGGGTCGATCAACGGCTTCTTCGGGTCTTTGAAAGCCAAGGGGACTTCGCCCCTCACCCCGATGAGGACGATGGTCCGCTCCTGCTCGGGCCATTTGATTTTGCGGGTCAGGCTGGGAAGGAGGTGGTTCACGGTCACAATGTCGCTATTGGCCAACTTCGACACATAGTCCTCGGGCATGGTCTTGGATGCGTAGCCTTGGGCGTAAACTTCAGACCTTTCCTGCCCCTCGGGATAGACGAAGATATTTAAGCCAAGACCCTTCATCGATTTTCGGATGGCGTCCTCTAAATTCTTTAAATTTTCAGCCGTCTCCTGGTCGAATTGGGACAAACTTTGCTCGGACTCCCTGTCATGACCGGCCAACATCCCCCACGATCCCAATGCGACGAAGACCGTAGCCCCCACAGCCAAGATCCCGAGGCCGAAATTAAGGCGACGGTGGGCGATTTCGCGGAGGATGAGATGGAAGATACTCATATAGAATCACTTTCGGGGGGAAAACATACTTCCGATTAGAAGCACCAAGACAAACCCGCCCAAGAGGATCACCCAGGGATTGAAGGCGTTCACGGTAGCTTCCCCACTGCTACCGGATGTGGATGTGCTGCCTGTGGAGTTTTTGCCCCCCTCGATGGCTCCCGTTTGGTTTCCATCCGTTTTTTCCTCCTGCCCCAAAACCATCGCGATCCCTTCCATGGGCGGCAAAAGTTTCTCGAACACGAACTCTGTCCCGCCTTCCAACGCGGCATTCCAGTCCAGCTTGGTCAATAGGTCGATACCGGGATTTTGCTTTTTCACTTCGCAAGAACAGGCTCCCACCATGTACTGGCAATAGTCGAGGACGTTCTGCAAACCGATCCCCTCGCCGACCAATGGTTCCAGTGCCCTGCCACGACCGAATACCGGGAAGAACATCGGTTGGTGGGCCAAATCGACCAAATCCTTCTCCATGGTCAGGAGGGTCTTCAAAAAGACCTCTTCCCCTGCGGCGTCCCTGGAAACCCGCAACCTCGTAAAGCGGATTTTCAACTCGATGTCCGACTCCAGCATGTTGGATTGGTCGATGAATTGGCCTGATAAAAGGGCCTCCCGTGCCTGGGCAGCCTGGATCACACCCTCTGGCAATTTCAGGTCTTTCTCTGCTTGCACCAAGTATCCCTCCATCTTGCTGAAAGCGTCGTCATCAGCTTCGCGGTTCCCACTTTCGACCATTAGCCAAACCGCCGAATCACCACCGAGGATCCGCCCCAAGGTTTCGCGCCGGACTTTTGAGTCCACGACCAAACGGGCATTTTCCAAGTTGGCCGCACCGGACCACACCGGGGGAAAGTCCAAGCGGTCATCCGGGTAGTACACGAAAATTGCTGGCAGTCCGGTTTTGCTCCCGGAAAGATGTTTGCGGAAGGTTTCGGCATCTTTGTCCTTCGACAAGTCGACAGCCTCAGCTATTAGGTTCGCAGGCGTCTCCCCGTCGATTTCAACACCCCGGAAGAATTGGTAGGCCTCCTTGGCATCCCCTGAC
The DNA here is from genome assembly GCA_038125285.1 of Opitutia bacterium. Lineage (GTDB taxonomy): Bacteria > Verrucomicrobiota > Verrucomicrobiia > Opitutales > JABJCN01 > JAYPDO01. The sequence goes on along the minus strand of JAYPDO010000027.1, from coordinate 10,213 downwards.
AACTCCCCTTCCGCGAGCACATAAATTTGGTAGGGGTCGTTTTTCCATCTCTCCAAGGCATACCTGAACACGGGCACTTGGCATGCCTGCGCCCAACATCCGAGGAGGGCGGCAAAGAAGACGATGGATTTCTTGGAAGTTGGCATGGACCGGAATTTAAGAATGGAACCTGATAATGGTTTATGGACAGTCTATTCAACCGAAAATCCAACGCCGCGTCTTCCCCGGATTAGCCAATTCAACGTCAAGCCAAGCAAATTTCCATGGAAAACGCACACGAAAACTGTCCAAATTACACGGTTAAAATGGATTTACCAGCATTCCCTTGTTAAGGATCGAGACAAATGCTGCACCTTTCACTAAAGTCCTCCCCTTCCAAACCCTTTTGTGACGGCTATTCCCGCCGTGATTTCCTCCAAATCGGTAGCCTGGGCCTGGGGGGCATCGGCCTCCCCCAACTCCTGCAAGCGGAAAAGCAGGCCGGGGTCGGCAGTTCCAATAAGTCCGTCATCATGATTTACATGGCCGGAGCCCCACCACACCAGGACTTGGTGGATCCAAAACCGGACGCCCCTTACGACATCCGCGGCGACATCGGCTCGATCCCGACTTCGATCCCTGGCATCCACATAGGCGAAATGCTGCCGAGACTGGCAAAGATTATGGACAAGTGGACTGCCATCCGCTCCCTTTACGGCTCGCCCAGCGGTGCTCACGATTCATTCATCTGCTATACTGGACGGCCAGGATCAGCGTTTTTCAACCAACCTTACCCTAAACCCCCGGGCAATTGGCCCAGCATCGGCTCCATCACCGGCAAGCTCATGGGGTCACGCAAGCCTGGCATCCCCCCATTCGTAGGGCTCGCACCCAAAGCAGGCCACCCACCGTACGGCTCCCCAGGCGAAGCCGGTTACCTGGGGCAAGCAATGGGCCCATTCCGCCCCTCGGTGTCTGCACAAGGAGACCTGGATGTCTCCGAGATTGGGCACCAGCGTTTCGGCAGCAGGGCGACACTCCTGGACAAATTCGACCAGTTCCGCCGGGACATCGAAAGTGCGGACGGTTCCCTCTCCCAAGTGGACGGCTTTACCCGCCAAGCCGTCAATGTGCTTACCAATTCCTCCCTGGCCAACGCCCTGGACATCACAAAGGAAGACCCCAAGGTCCGGGAACGCTACGGCAAAGGCGACCCCAAGAACTTCGGGGACGGTGCCCCGCGTAACAACGAACACTTCCTCCTCGCACGAAGGCTCATTGAGGCAGGGGCGCGGTGCGTCACACTCAATTTCGGCCGTTGGGACTTCCATAGCGCCAACACATCCGGGATGAAACAACATGCGCCAATCTTCGACCAAGGGCTCTCCGCACTCATCCAAGACCTCCATGACCGGGGCATGGCCGAGGACGTCAGCGTCGTGGCCTGGGGTGAGTTTGGCAGGACACCCAAAATCAACAAGGATGCCGGCAGGGATCATTGGCCCAATGTCGGGTGCGCATTTGTTGCAGGCGGAGGGATGAAGACTGGACAAGTCATTGGAGCAACGGACAAAACCGCCTCCGAACCTTCCGAACGCCCGGTACACTTCGGGGAAGTGCATGCAACCCTTTACCACAACTTGGGAATCGACCCGGCCAACACCCTGTTGACAGACCTCACCGGCCGTCCCCAGCACATTGTGGACGGATGGAAACCCATGCCAGATTTGGCCTATCTCTAAGGCTCCCCCAGCCTCAATGCATCCTGAAGCAATCATAAGTTTTGCAACGGATGGAAGGGTCATCGGCAGATTATTGCATGCAAAGTAGTCGATTCATGTCCCAAACGCACGCGCGAAGGACATTACACGGGCAAGCAAAGGCCAAATCTTACATCTGCGACCCGAACTAACACGTAATTTCACAAACTATCCAATCCAACTCAAACTTCGCAACTTGCGACGGCCATTCGCGCCGGGACTTCATCAAAATCGGATCCCTGGCGATGGGCGGCATGAGCCTTCCCCAACTCCTAAGGGCATCCAAAGCCAACCCCGAAGCAAGCAAGGACAAAGCCATCATTATGGTTTACCTTGCTGGTGGCCCGACCCACATGGACACTTTCGACCTCAAGGAAGACGCCCCCCTCGAATTCCGGGGCGACTTCCGCAGCATTCCTACAGCCGCCAAAGACGTAAGGATTTGCGAACTCCTCCCTAAACTCGCAAGCCAGATGGACCAATGCTCCATCATCCGCTCTATCAGCGACACAGTAAACAGCCACAGCTCCTTCCATCTGATGACCGGACATCCCGACAAAGGTAGGATCCCGCCCGGAGGTTGGCCAGGCATCGGTTCCGTTTTCGCCAAGGAATTTGGAATGAAAGAAGGAACTCCGGCCTATCTCGACCTCGGGGGCGGGCTCAAGTCTGGAGGCATCCTTGGCGCGGCATACTCCGGGTTCTCCCCTAGCGGAAAAGGCAAGGAAGACATGAAACTCAACGGCATCACGACCGACCGTTTTTCCGACCGCCAGAAACTCCTCACCTGCTTTGACAACCTCCGCCGCGACGTCGATAGCTCAGGCATGGTCGAGGGGATGGACGCCTTCAATACGGAAGCGGTGGACGTCATTACATCCAACCGACTTCTGGATGCCCTCCAATACGACCAGGAAGGAAAGGACACTCTGGATCGTTACGGTAGAAACGGCCGCAACTTTCTCCTCGCACGCCGCCTCGTCGAAGCTGGTGCTCGTTTCGTGTCCCTAAGCGTTGGCGGTTGGGATACCCACAAAGACAACTTCAAGGCGATGAAAACCAGGCTCCCTGAACTGGACAGCGCCCTTGGTAGCCTGATCGAAGACCTCCGCGACCGCTCCATGCTAAAGGATGTCACTGTCATCACCTGGGGCGAGTTCGGACGCACACCCCGTATCAATAATACTGCCGGACGAGACCATTGGTCTCGCGTCATGTCCGTCCACCTTGCCGGAGGCGGCATGAATAACGGCCAAGTCATCGGCGCGTCTGACAGCAAAGGCGGCGAGCCCGCTGACCGCCCTGTCCGCTTAGGGGAAGTATTCTCCACGCTATATAAAAACTGCGGGATAGACAGTTCCGACTTGATATACGAAGACTTCGCAGGTCGCCCCACGGCAC
>JAYPDO010000027.1:0-7063 GCA_038125285.1 Opitutia bacterium | reverse complement strand
CTGCAAGCCATTACGCGAACTAGTCGGCTAACACCCAAAAAATTCCAACCCTTTATTTCCAAACTACAAACCAATTTCATTATGGACAACAGGAAGAAACGCCTTTCACCCCTCACATGGACCGCCCTGGCCACAACTTGCCTCGGCGCACCAACAGCCCGGGCAGGGGTTGACCAAACAGTCATCCCACAAGCACTGGAAATGCGCGCCAGTGCCATGGAGAAAGCCCCCGCCCTTGTCCTCGAAGGCAAAGGGGCATCCCAGCAAATTAACCTGACTGGGATCCTTCGGGACGGCACGCAGCGGGACTTCACCCACCACGCCAAGTACGTGGTGACCCCTGAAAATGTTGCAACGATTAACCAAGAGGGCTTCATCCGCCCGGCAGGCAACGGCAAGGCGACGATTACGGCCAGTTTCCAAGGAGTGGAAACCAAGCTCAACTTGGAAGTCATAGGTTTCGAGGCGCACCGTAAAATCAACTTCCCCAACGAAATCGTCCCATTATTCACCAAGTATGGCTGCAATGGCGGAGGCTGCCACGGTAAGTCAGGGGGTCAAAACGGATTCCGCCTGTCCCTGCTCGGTTTCGAGCCAACAGAAGACTACGAGTGGATTGTCTACGAAGGTCGCGGGCGCAGGATTTTCCCGGCCTCCCCAGAGCACAGCCTCCTCGTGACCAAAGCCACCAACGAAACCCCGCATGGCGGCGGTGCCCGCATGGATAAAGGCACCCTGGACTACGAGGCAGTTGTCAACTGGATTGCCCAAGGCATGCCTTATGGGAACCCTGACGACCCGACCCTCAAGGAAATCCGAGTTTTTCCAACTGAGCGGATTATGGGGATGGAAACTGACCAGCAACTCGTCGTCACAGCCATATATTCCGACGGTTCGAGTCGCGACGTCTCACGCTCCTCCGTTTTCGAAGTCAATGAGAAGGAAGTCGCCGAAGTCGATGAAAACGGCCATGTGTCCACCTTCAAGCAACCAGGCGACGCGGCTGTAATGGTGCGCTACCAAGACAAAGTTGCGGTCTTCCGTGCTACGATCCCCCTTGGCGCCCCAGTTGAAGACCTTCCGGAACCTAGGAACTTCATCGATAAGTTCATCTTCGCCAAACTCAAGAAAATCGGCATGCCCCCTTCAGGTGATGCCGATGACGCCACCTTCATCCGCCGCATCACGATCGACATCGCGGGCAGGCTCCCGACATTGAGCGAAGCCAAAGAATTCTTGGCCGACAAATCCCAGGACAAAAGGGACAAACTCATCGATAAACTCCTGGAAAGCCCTGAATACGCTGATAATTTTGCCAACAAATGGGCCGCCCTGCTCCGCAACAAGCGCAACCAGGACGTTGACCAACGGGGCAACTACGCCTTTTACCGCTGGATCCGCCAATCCCTGAACGGCAATGTACCCTACGACCAATTTGTCCGCCAAGTGGTCGCAGCGTCTGGTGACATGGCCTACAATCCCGCCGTTTCATGGTACAGGGAAGTCAAAACCACCCAGCAACAATTGGAGGACACCGCACAACTCTTCCTGGGCACCCGCATCCAATGTGCACAATGCCACCACCACCCCTTTGAAAAGTGGAGCCAGCACGATTATTATTCCCTGGCCGCATTTTTCTCCCAAGTTCAGTCCAAGCCTGGAATCCTTCCTGGAGAGCAAATGGTTTACCACAAGCGGGGCGAAGCCAAAGCAACAAACAAAAAGAACAACCAGTCCGTCAAGCCAGCCGGCCTTGGTGCGGTTCCCTTGGATATCGCCTTGGACCAGGATCCACGCCAATCCCTCGTCGATTGGATGGCAGCGGAAGACAATGAGTATTTTGCCCACACCCTGGTCAACCGCTATTGGAAACACTTCTTCAGCAGGGCACTGGTCGAACCGGAAGACGACATGCGGGCGACCAATCCCCCAACTAACCCGGAACTCCTGGACGGCTTGTCCCAGCATTTTATCAAGTCAGGGTTCGACCTTAAGGACTTGGTCCGCAAGATCTGCCAGTCCAAGACCTACCAGTTCAGTGCTGAGCCCAATGCCCACAATGGCAAGGACAAGCAAAACTACTCCCGCTACTATCCGAAACGCCTCCAAGCGGAAGTACTCTACGATGCAATCGACGAGCTCACAGGTATAGAGAGTAACTTCAAAGACTTGCCTGTTGGCACTCGAGCGCTCCAACTTCCGGATAACAGCTGGAACTCCAGCGTCTACTTCCTCTCCGTTTTCGGCCGTCCAGATTCAGCCTCCGCCTGTGAATGCGAACGTTCCTCGGACGCCTCCCTCGCCCAAAGTTTGCACCTCCTCAACTCCAAGGATATCCAGGCCAAGCTGACCAGCAATGGCGGCCGCGCCAGGGTTCTCGCCAAAGATGCAAACCGGGAGCACCCTGAAAAGATTGAGGAACTTTACCTTCGGGCCTTCTCCCGCACGCCCCATTCCAATGAAGTCAGTTTGGCCACGGAGTACATCCACCGCAAAATCAAGGACGACAAGGGAGAAGAAAAGGATGCCGACATCGGCCAATCCTACGAAGACATCGTCTGGGCACTGTTCAATACCAAAGAGTTCCTCTTCAACCACTGACCCGCAGGTTCGGCAAGCACTTACATTGCCACTCAAAAATAAAATCATGGCTATCCAAGCTTACGATACATCACTCAACCGCCGCCACTTCCTCAAGGCCGGTGCATTGGGGATGACAGGACTTGGCCTTGCCGATATCCTCCGCCTCCAGGCCGCGAGTTCGCCAAAGGATCCTGGGCAGTATAAAAACAAGTCCGTCATCATACTTTGGCAACGGGGTGGCCCGAGCCAGCATGAAACATGGGATCCTAAGCCGGACGCACCGCAGGAATACCGTGGGGCGTTTGGCTCGATGCCGACTACTACCCCAGGTGTCCACTTCTGCGACCTTCTCCCTAAATGCGCGAAGAACTTTGATAAGTTCGCCGTATTGAGGAGCCTGTTCCACACAGACGCAGGCCACTCCGCTGGAGACCAGATTATGTTCACGGGCTATCCCCCCCAAAAGGGTAACCCTAACGCGAACATCTACCCGAGTTGTGGATCCATAGTCGCAGAACAGCAAAGGCACCTCAACCCCGACCTTCCTACGTATGTGATGATCCCAAGGCGTCTCCCTGGGGTGGATCCAGCCTACCTTGGTGCAAAGTTCGCCCCCTTTGAAACCCTGGCCGACCCGGCGGTGGAAGGCTCCTTCAAAATCGAGAACTTCGAACTGGACGAGAGCCTGTCTTTCAACCGTTTGGCAGACCGCAAGTCCCTCCTGTCAAACTTTGACAACCTCCGCCATCAACTTGACATTTCCAAGAAAATCGAGGCAGCGGATCAATTCACCCAACAAGCCTTCGGAATCCTTACCAGCCCAAAGGCAAGGGATGCGTTCGACCTAGATGCCGAGCCGGATCATATCCGCAATCGCTACGGGTTCATGCCGGAGTACAAAGCCCCCACGCCAGACCGTTGTGGCGTCCCGGCTTGGAGTCAGCGGATCCTACTGGCCAGACGCCTCGTCGAAGCCGGGGTGCGTATCGTAACCGTCGATTTGCGCTGGTGGGACACGCACGTCAAAGGCTATGAAACCATGCGGGACGGCTTCCTTCCCCGCTGGGACATGGCATACCCTGCCCTGCTCCAGGATCTCCATGAACGAGGGATGATGGAGGACGTAATGGTCATCGCATGGGGAGAATTCGGAAGAACCCCCAAAGTCAACAAAACCGGGGGGCGGGATCATTATCCGAATGTATTCTCCGCCTCAATTTCCGGAGGTGGTATCCAAGGAGGGCGTGTTATCGGCGAATCCGATTCAAAGGGCGCCGAACCCCGGGAGCGCCCACTCAATCCCCAGGATGTCCTTGCGACGATGTACCGCCACCTCGGCATCGACATCCACAAAGCCTACTTGGATTACAGCGGGCGCCCAGTACCCGTTCTGCCTTTCGGGGAACCTATTGACGAACTTTTTACCTAATCCAATCATTGGTCAGCCATCCGGCCACCCGAACCAAATGAAATACACCCTACCCGCCTTCTTACTGGTAACCTCAACAGCACTTGCCCAACTTCCACGCACCACGATCGACTCCCTTTATCCCCCAGCGGGGCAGCAAGGCACTGAAATCCAAGTCAAGGTCAAGGGAAAGGAGACCGAAGACGCCACATGGTTAAGGTTCACCCATGAGGGGATACGGGCAAAGCAAAAGCTGGACGATGCAGGGGATCCAATAAACGGTGAATATACGGTCACCATTGGAAAAGATGTCCCCATCGGCCTATATGAAGCCCGGGTTGGCGGTGGTAGGTTCGGCGTTTCTGATATTTCGACCTTCCTTGTAGGTTCCCGCCCCCACCACTGGGTTGAAAATGGGAACCAATCCATGGAGAAAGCATTAGAAATTGAGACCGGGCATGCCTACATTGGCAAATCTATCGCCAGGGGCTACAGTTATTTCAGTTTTACGGCCAAGAAGGGCGAAGGGCTCATCATCCATTGCGCGGCAGGGGAATTCGATTCAGCCATGAAGCCCGTATTGAAAGTACTTGGTGAAAACGGTCGCGAACTGGCAGGGGAACCCCTTGACGGATACCTGGAATTCACGACGGAAGAAGATGGCAAGTACTTCCTACAGATCTTTGATTTCCTCTACACCGGCTCGGACAACCATTACTACAAACTGACTATTTCCAAACGCCCCCAAATTGACCTAGTGGATCCTCCCGTTGGAGAACCGGGGACAAAAGCACAATTCACGCTCTATGGGCGCAACCTTCCGGACGGGAAACCATCAGGCTTGAAACTTCCGGATGGAAGCGAACTCAAGCAAATACAGGCGGAGATTGAGCTTCCGGCCAACCCATCCGAAAAAGACCTCTCCCAAATCACAACCAAACTTACCCCTAAACAAATCCTACTCCCCGTACACACCTGGAGGCTCCAATCGGGGGAAGGTTTGTCCAATCCAATATTCATCGGTCTTTCCGATAACAAAGTCGTCCCGGAAACCAACCAGCCCAACGAACTCCCGGAACAAGCACAGGAAATCGAAGTCCCTTGTGAATTTGTGGGCAAATTCTTCCCGTTCGCGGACAAAGACTATCTACAATTCAAGGCGAAGAAGGGTGACAAATATGTAATCGAAGCCATATCCGAACGACTTGGGCAACCTTCTAACATTTTCCTACTCGTCCAACAGGTCACTTTGGACGCTAAAGGGGTGGAACTAGTTAAAAACATCAAGGAGGCCCTCGATAATCCCAGCGATGTGGGAGGACTGGCCTTCAAGACCAACTCCAATGACCCGGAATTTGATTTTACAGCTCCCGTGGACGGCACATATCGGATCCTGGCCTATGACCTCTTTGACCGTGGGGTTTCGGATATAAGAAACCAATACCGCATCAGCATCCGCCAAGCCCGGCCCGACTTCACCTTGGCTGCATTTATAAAAAGTCCCCCATCGGCGGATGGCAAAACCAGCGATGTCAACAAATGGCCTGCAGCGATGCGTAAAAACGAAATTCTCCCCATCCAGGTCATCGCCGCACGCAAGGATAGTTTCGACGCCCCGATCGCCCTTGAGCTGAAAGGCCTGCCAGCCTCCATTGACTACTCTCCCAAAACCATCCCTGCGAGTACCCAAGACCTCACGGTTATGCTCAAGACTGCACCGGATGCAAAGGCCTGGGACGGCAACCTGGAAATTACTGGACGGGCAAAAGTAGGCGACAAGGAGATCACCCGCAAATGCCACCCAGCCGCTGTCGTCTATGCCTCCTATGATTCCCGTACAAAGGCAACTGTTGTCGATACCCGCTTAGTTAGCAAGCTCACCCTTTCCGTCAATGACAAGGAAGTTTCCCCGGTCACGGTCTCCCCTGGGGCCACGGAAATAGAAAACTGCGTCAAGAACGTGGTCAAAATCCCATTCAAAATCTCGCAAACCGATGAAGGCTTCAAGCAAGCACGAAAAGTCAAGGTTGTCGGCCATCCCCTTCTGGCCAAAGCCAAGGAAGTCAACCTGGATACAAAGAAAGACGAGGGGGAAATCGAGCTGGACCTAAACCAACTGAAGGTTCCTGAGGGAGAATACCCGGTCTACCTCAGTGCTGATATCAAAGGGAAGTACCAACTTTACACTGACGAGGACAAGAAAGCCGCCGACCAGAAAGCCAAGGATCTGGACAAGGAGTCCAAAGAGGCGGCTGAGGCGGCCAAAAAAGCAGATGCGGACTACAAAGCTGCCCTTCAAAACAAAGACCTGGCTACCGAGGAAAAGGATAAGCTGAAAAAGGGATCCGAGGATGCAGCCCAAAAATCGAAGTTGCTCGCAGACAAACTGAAAAAGACCCAGGAATTGGCCAAAACCATAGCGGCTGGAGTCAAACCCAAGGATATCAACGAAACCTTCTATTCCCCTGCCATCCTCATACGGGTCACCCCCTCCCCGCTTAAAATCCCCGAAATCGAAACCGTCCAACTCTCACCGGATACCAAAGTGGATTGGAACTTCTCCTTCGAGCGCCTTTACGGATATAATGAAACTGTCGCAGTCTCCTTTACCTATCCAAGCAGCCTGAAAGGCGTTTCCATAAAGAACACGACCATTGCCAAGGACAAAAATGGGGAAACTTTCCAGATCGAATGTGCCAAGACGGCAACCTCGGGTGATTTTGAAATTACGGTAAAGATGACGGTAAAGGTGAACAATCAGAACCTCGGCATCGAAGCAAATCTACCGGTTAGTATTGCCAAGGCCGTTGCCGCCGGGAGTTGAACCAATTGGAAATTTCTCCGATTACAGGGAACTTTCCCTGCAATTTGCTCCAGTCAAATTAGAAAGCACATCAAAGGCTCTTCACCACTTCTTGGGCTACAGAAAAGGCTTGCTCTTGGAAAAAAAAGAAGGGGCCAACGCAGCAAGGAAAACAATCTTCTGACTGTCGGCCTACCAAGCTTCTCGAACGATGTCACTTGGCAATTTGCGTTTGACCCCTTGGCCCCAACCCGACCCTGGCCAATATC
>JAYPDO010000026.1:28262-35710 GCA_038125285.1 Opitutia bacterium | reverse complement strand
ATCCATACAGAATGCAGAATCGTGATCTCTGCGCAATCATTTTTAACTCTGGTATAACACGTTTCCACGGCATTTAAGGTGGAATTAACAGCGGATTTAACACTCCCAACGAGGATTTCCTCGAAAATCTGACAGGATCTTCAGCAGGAAGTGCCATACCTCGGATCGATGAGGTCTTCAGGAAACTTCGCTAAGGATTGGGGAGCCCTTAAAAAACCTTACATTTGGCTTGCGAGGAAAGGGCGGGCACCCATGATCGCGCGAGCTTGAAATTGGTAGCCTGGCCTCGGGGCCGGGTTTTTTACTCATACAACCAGTAAACCAAGAACCTAACAACCAACCCCGCCGGAACCTTTTCCGGCAAAGACAGACCCAAACAAAAACTATGTCATCCATAATGGAAGAACTCCTCGCCGGGAGTGACCTCGACCGCCTCAAAGAAGGCGCCATCGTCCCCGGCACCATCACTGAAATCCGCCAAAACGAAGTCATCGTAGACGTCGGCGGCAAATCCGAGGGAGCCATCCCGAACGTCGAATTTATCGACGTCGGCGAACTCGAAATTGGTGAAGACATCGAAGTCCTGCTCGAACGCCTCGAAGGCCCCGAAGGCAGCCCCATCCTCTCCTTTGATAAGGCAGAGCAAAAGAAAAACTGGGAGAACATCCTCTCTACCTGCGAAGAGGGCTCCATCATTTCCGGCCGAGTCAAGGCCAAGGTCAAAGGCGGCCTCATCGTCTCCATCGGAGTCGATGCGTTCCTCCCCTCTTCCCAGATCGACATCCAGCCCCCCAAGAACCTGGACCAGTACCTGGGTCAAACCTACGATTTCAAAGTCATCAAGATCAACATGGAGCGCCGGAACCTTGTGGTCTCCCGTCGCGAGTTGATCGAAGAGCAACGTCAGCAAAAACGTTCCGAACTGCTCGACAACATCGCCCCGGGCGACACCCGCAAGGGCGTGGTCAAAAACATCACCGACTATGGTGCGTTCATCGACCTCGACGGTCTCGACGGCCTCCTTCACATCACCGACATGTCCTGGGGGCGTATTTCCCACCCGAGCGAAATGCTCAAGCAGGGTGAGGAGATTGACGTCATGATCATCGAGATGGACAAAGACCGCGAACGCGTTTCCCTCGGCATCAAACAACTCGTCCGCAACCCCTGGGACGAAATCGAGAGGAAATACCCTGTCGGCGGCCGCATCGAAGGGAAGGTCGTCAACCTCGTCCCTTATGGTGCTTTCGTCGAACTCGAAGAAGGAGTCGAAGGCCTTATCCACGTTACCGAAATGTCCTGGACCACGCGCGTCAACAAGCCGCAGGAAGTCCTCAAGATTGGTGACGAAGTGGAAGCAGTCATCCTCGGCATCCAAAAGGACGAGAAGAAAATCTCCCTCGGCATCAAGCAACTTGAGTCGAATCCATGGGACGAGGCCGCCATCAATTACCGCCCCGGTTCCCGCGTCCAAGGCAAGGTTCGCAACCTTACCTCCTACGGCGCGTTCGTCGAACTGGAGGAAGGCATCGACGGTATGGTCCATGTCACCGACATGTCCTGGACCCGCAAGATCAACCACCCTGGCGAAGTCATCACCAAGGGTCAGTTGGTCGATGCGATCGTCCTTGATGTCGATGCGAGCCAGCAACGTATCTCCCTCGGTTTCAAACAACTCTCCGACGACCCCTGGGAGCAAATCGAGCAACACTTCAAAATCGGCGACATCGTCGAAGGCAAGATTGCCAAAGTCGCTTCCTACGGTGCGTTCGTCGAGCTTCCCAACGACATCGATGGCCTTGTGCACATCAGCCAAGTCAGCGAAGAGCGGATCGAGAAGATCGGCGACATCCTCAAATCCGGAGACGCCGTCAAGGCTCGCGTTATCAAGATCGACAAAGGCGAACGTCGAATCGGGCTCAGTATTAAGGCTGCCAACTACGACGAGGATCAACTCGCCGCGGAAACCGCTGCCTACGAGTCCCAGGCCCACGACAACCTTACCAGCCTTGGCGACATCCTCGACCAAGCCACGGCAAAGGACAAATAAACCAGGAACAACTGTATTTCCCCAACGCCCGCTTCCCTTCGAGGAGGCGGGCTTTTTTTGGGTTCCTACAACCCGCAATGCTTGGTGATCGAGGAAAATCCGGGAATCCTCCAACTACCCCCTGCCTCCACCAAGTCCACCACCTCCAGGACATCCCCGCGCGACATCGCCTTCAACGCCCGCTTCTGGGCATTGTCCAGGCCTCGGTATTGTAACTCGTAGGAATGGACTTCCCCGTCCCCGGCCACACCCGACATCAGGAAAAAGCCCTTCATCCGGCTTACCGGTGACACCAGCCTGAACATCTCCGAGCCATCAGGCACCTTCAGGGGGCTAGGGGAAGGCGACAGGCAAAGGAAACTGAACTTCAAGTCCCAAATCCGGCGGTGCATCTGACGGTTCAAGAATTCCAAGGAATCCGGCGGACGCCAGGAACGCACTTCATGGTTCCAATATTTCCCAGCTTCTAGCAAAGGGCATTTCCCCCCATGCAAATACGGCCCCCAATAATGCAAAGCGCCCTTCCCTTCCGCCGATGCCAGTTCGCCGACTTGCGAGAGCAAATTGGACGTCTCCTGCAAGGCCGGCTCCAGTACCATCAACATTCCCCGCTTCCTGAGCAAACTGAGCCCAGCCCCCCGCAAATACCCTGAGATCCCGGCGGCATCCATGCCCGCGCAAAACTCATTCAAGCTAAAGCCCAGCACCACTAAGTCGAACCGCTCCCGGCCTCCATAAAATAGGTTGGCGCGGTGCCGGAGGTTTTTCGACTGCGTCCGCAGGGACGAGTCCGGCCACAAATCCCTCAACTGTGAATGGCAAGCCCGCATCGCGTCCAAGGCATGGGGCGATTGGTCGACCGCCGTCAACTCCACCCGCAGGCCTGGCCTCAACACTGCTAACAAATGCAGCAATCCCAAGCCCACACTGCCCGGACCGCTCCCCACATCTAGGATCCGGAAAACTTCCCCGCTATCGGCTTCAGGCAATTCCCAGCCCCGGAAGCCGGCCATCTCCAGGAACGGGAACCTCCCGCGCACCCAGCTCTGGGGAAGGAAGTAGATGCCGTATGCTAACAAATGCCCAGGCTTTTTGAAGTAGTCCGGAAACCCTTTGTCCCGCTTCACCGTAAAATGGTCGCTCAAGACGGAGGCATTCCGGTGCAAATTATCCAAAGTATGCACATCCGACTCCCCTACCCGTTCTAGCCACCATTGCTCCATTTCCGGCGGGTAGTACCTTGCGTCATTTGGTTCGATTGTTGCCATCGCCTTGGGAATCAACGGAAGGAATCCTCCCTAGTCGACATCGAACTTTGGTTACCGAACCGTTTACATTGGTGAACCTAAGAACGGCCTGCTTTGAACGATTTCGCGGATGAGGGCTTTAACGGCAAACTGGCTGTCTTGGGCCTCTTCTACGATCTTGTCCACCACCAGTGTGTCCGCAGGTTCCAACTCGCGATTGAGGGCATAGCGGAGTAAATGGGCGGTGAAAGCCTTGGCGAAGCGGCGGTTTTCTTGAGCCAGGGAGGCTTTGAAGTCTGCGATGCCTTGGAAATCATACTTCCGGAGGAGGGTGCCGGATGAGTCTACGTCCCTGCCATTCTGGTATTTGTCCCGCCATCTGCCAGTGATGTCATAGTTTTCCAGGGCAAACCCCAAGGGGTCGAGACGGGAGTGGCAACCTGCACAATCGGGGTGCTCCCGGTGCTGGGCGAATTGCTCCCGGATGGTAAGTTTTGCAAAGGCCGGGTCGTCCTTGAGGGGCGGTACGTTGTTGGGCGGTGGCGGCGGAGGGTCGTTGAACAGGACTTCGACGATCCAGGCACCCCGGGCGATCGGGTGGGTCCGTTTGGGGTCTGAGGTCATGCTCATGAGGGCGGCGTTTGTGAGAATGCCGCCATAGCGGGGATCTTCCAACTTGACCCTTTGGAAGGAGCGGTTCCGGAGCTTTTTTCGTAGGTTGTTCTCAAAATTCACCCGGCTTTCCCGCTCTAGCTTGTTGATGTCCACAGGTTCCGCGAGATTACTGATCGCTCCCGAGAGATCGGTTGCTTTTCGCTTGAGGGCTTCGTAGGCTTTGGCCTGTTTTGCATCCATTGCCGCCATCAGTTGTTCTTGGGAGACGGAGCGTTGCTGGCCTGTGTAGGAGGATTCGACTTCCTCGGCGGTTAGTTCGCGGTCGTAGAGGCGGGCCTTGTCGATGAGGACATTACAGTATTTGTTTCCCCCTTCAGGGAGGTGGCGAAGGCCGAAGAGGACAGTGGTTTCCTTGGCCGGGAAGGTAGCGTTGCCTTTTTGGTAGGGTTGGCCGTAGGGCTGGCCATTGCGGTACATGGTGGTCGTGCCCTCTTCGCCATAAGTGATGACGAGATGGAGAGGCTGGCCAGGCTCTGTTTCCGGAGTGGATTTCGGGAAATCCAGGGTGCGCTTGTGATTATTGCTGCCTGAGATCCAGTGGAACGGCTGGCGCTCGGCGTAGACAATGCTGTCAAAGAGGCCGCCCTTGCCCTGGAGGGTCATGACACCTCCAGCTCGTTGTTGGATGTCCGGGAGTTCGCACCAAACTTCGAGGGTCTTGGCTTTGAGGTCCACTGCGAGGCCAGGGCTTTGGAGATAGGATTTGTCCAGGAGGACTTTGCCTTCCCGGAATTGGATTTTACCGTTGGCGGTCAGGGGAAGCGGGGGATTTGTCCCCGGGGTGCTCCGGAGGCTTTCGTCGAAGTCCCATTCGGCCAATGGCTTCAGGTCGACGGCTTCGGCCTCTTCGCCCAGGAGTTTTTTGTCGCCCAGGATTTTGGCTTTGATGGGCTCGGTGAAGGCGTCGAGCCGGTCGCGGGTTTCGGAGAGTTCCTTTTCCAGGCCTTCTTTCTCTTTGGCCAGGGCCAGGTTGTTTGCCCCGAGTGCTTCTTTGTCGATGGCTGGTGGGGAAAGATCCGTTGTGTACCAGTCCTTGAGGAAGTCGCTTTGGTAGGCGAAGGTGGGGTTGACCAGTTCGGCCAGGGGACGGTTTTCCAAGAAGACGGCATCAAAGAGGAGGAGAGGTTCCATGGCCATTTGGAGCCCGGCTGGGTAGGTCTTGTCCAGGTCATAGTATTTGGATAGCCCGGGATCCGGGGTTGCGGCGAGGATGTTTTCCAATTGCATCCATTGGACAGGGAAGGTGTCCAGGAATCGCTCGATTTTCGGGTCGTCGAGCATCCGGTTGGCCTGGGCTGCCAATGTTTCGGGGGATGAGAGTTTGCCTTCTTTGGCTGCGGAAAGGAGTTCTGCGTCGGGGATGCTATTCCAAAGGAAAAAGGAGAGTTTGGAGGCCATCGCCCAATTGGTGTCCCCCGGATTGCCCCCGTTATTATGCCGGAAGAGGAACATGGGGGAGGAGAGTGCGGCTGAGGCCACTTTTTTCATGGTGGCGGTAAACGGGAGGCCTTCCTGGAGTTTCTTGCCGGCGTAGTCGGTGTAGCGTTGGAGGGTATCCTCGCTTATGGGGCTGCGGAAGGTGCGTTGAAGGAAGGGGTAAAGGCGGTTGCGGATCTCGGGCTGGATCTCCGTGCCTTCTTCGGGTCCGGCAAAGAAAGTTTCCCATTCGCCTACATTTTCCTCGTTGAAATCGGGGCTTTCGAGGATGGAGACGCTGAGCTGTAGGAAGGCGTCTAGGAGGAGTGGCGAGAGGGTGAGCTGGTTGGCTTGGTTGTCGTACCCGTGGGCTGCGCGGAGGTCTTTGGGGAAGGGGTTTACGTATTGGAACCCACCTCCGTCTTGAACTGCGAGGGCCTGGGAATCGACTTGGACGTTGTCGGGGAGGGTCTTGACTTGGTTGCGAAGGTAAGGGGTGTGCCGTGTCATGAGCTTTTCGGTAAGAGGGAAAATGTCCCGTTCTATCCCGAAGAGGTCGCGGATGGCATTGTTGTATTGGAAACGGTTGAGGCGGTGGATCGGGAGGGGCTTGGTTTGGGTGGTCTTCGCGGACTCTGCCAACATGCCTTTGAAATGGGACAGGAGGTTTGCGCGGTCTTCGGCGGAAGGTTGCTTTTCACCCTCGGGAGGCATGTCGAGGGCATCAAGGACGTCGGCCATTTCCTTTATGAGGGCAGGGTTGGCAAGGAGGTGTTTGCGTGTCGGCAGTGCGGCTAGGTCGACTTTGCCCTTGGTCTTTTCTTCTCCGTGGCACCGGTAGCAATATTCTGTGAGTAGTGGTCGGATGTTGTTCTCGAAATCAGTGTCTGGAGCGGCCTGAATGAAGGAAACCGCGAGGCATATGGGCAGGAAGATGCGTTTCATGTTAGCGGAAGGGGCGATGGGATACTTTACCGGGACTTACGCCCAGAGGTCTGAGACCATTCCTGTGCTGTCAGCGAAGTTATCAATGTCCAGCCCCATGAGCTTGGCGTAGGTGAGCCAGAGGTTGGAGTTGAGGGTGCCGCTCTTGGCGCGGATGAAGCGGCCTTGTTTGACCTGGCCTTGGGCCTTCCCCGCCACGAGGTACGGGAGGTCGAAATATTGGTGGGTCGCGCCGTCGCCAAGTCCTGCTCCGTATGAGATAAGCGAGTTGTCGAGCATGGTGCTGCCGTCCGCCTCCTGGATGGATTTCATCCTCTCTACCATGTACTTGAACTGCTGGAGGTGGAAGATGTCGATTTTCTGGACTTCCAGGTAACCCTCGCCGCGCTGGTTGTGGGTCATGCTGTGGTGCTGTACGGGTTTTTCAAAGACACCTTCGTAGAGGAGGGTGGCATCCCATCTTTCGGGGCCGACCATGAAGGTGGCAATGTTGGTGATCCCCATCTGGAAGGCCATGAGCATGAGGTCGGCTTGGAGGCGGATGTAGTCGCCACGGGGCAGGCGTTCGGCGGCAGGCTCCTTGATGTTCGCACCTGCCACGAGTTTCTGGAGCTTGTCGATGCGGACTTCGACATTGCGAACCATTTCCATGAATTCGCCGAGGGTCTGGCGGTCTTCGTGGTTGAGCTTTGCGGAGAGCGACTTGGCATCGGCCAGGACGAGGTCCGTGACATCAGCAATGTGGTTCCGGTAACTGCTGGACAGGAAGAGGCGGTTGTAGAGTTTTTTTGGGTCGCGGATGGATGGGGCAATCTTGTCCGGCCCGTACCAGGAGATGTTGTCAAAATAAATGGACTCCTTGCCGCTGGTGAAGCCGTTGCAGCTGATTTCGAGGGTTTTGAAGACGGTAGATTGGCCGACATGGTCCCCGATGACTTGGTCCAGGCTCCGGCCATTGGGGTAACGGACATTTTGCTCGGTGGCTTGCTCCGGGGAAAGGCTGGTGAGGTAGCAGGAGGCTCCCTGGGCGTGGACATCCTGGCCGTTTTTGTAAGTGCGGTCGAGGCCTGTGATGAGGGTGACATCATCCTGGATGGGGGCGATGGCCTGGAGGG
>JAYPDO010000026.1:0-28252 GCA_038125285.1 Opitutia bacterium | reverse complement strand
TTCGTGTTTGTAGATGCCAGGCTCGTTTTTGAACCGGCGTTCCTCCTTTACTTTGTCGGCATTGAAGCCGCCAATGAACCCCGGCAATTCCGCAGCCTCCTCCCCTGGGAAAAACGTCCTGCGGACCACGCCGTTGGGCACGTACATAATGACGAGTTTCTTGGAAGGTTTTGCCGTTTTTCCCGCAGCATTGGCCAAAGGCAAAGAATGGAGGAACGGGAGGGAAACCAGGGCACCATTGGCTCGGAGGAAGTTGCGGCGGGAAAGGGTTTTGTCCATGTGTGCTACTAAGTTGTCGGGTATCCTGAAATAATCCGGAGATAGTAAAACAGGACAAGTTTTCCCCTTGGATTTACGGTGAAGAACTGCCAAAACCCAACGCGAATGCAAGACCACGCCATCCAGACCCACAGGGAAGTTTTTGGCTGCGAACCGGAAATCCTTGTCCGTGCCCCTGGCCGGGTAAACCTGATCGGGGAGCATATCGACTACCTGGGCGGATTCGTCCTTCCTGTTGCGATCGAAAAGCACCTATGGATGGCCGTCAGCCGGAGGCCAGTGGACAATGCCTGCCAAGTGTGGTCCGAATCTGCCGGTGGGAAGCCTGCCTCCTTGGGGTTGCATGAATATTACCAACTGGAGGGGAACGAGGCCTGGTTGAATTATGTGTGGGGAGTCCTCGCGGTCCTCAGCCAACAACCAGGATTCCCTGGAATTCCCGGATTCGCAGCCAGCATCACATCTGAAATTCCGGTGGGTGCCGGCTTGTCAAGCAGTGCGGCTCTCGAAGTGGCGACTGCCTTAGCCGTGGAGACCCTTGCCCGCTACAACCTCCCGTTGTCAGACCGCGCCCTGCTCTGCCAAAGGGCGGAGCATGAGTACGCCAATGTCCCTTGTGGGATAATGGATCAACTGGCCGTGACCAGCTGTTTGCCTGGCCATGCGCTCTACCTCGATTGCCAGAACCTCGAACACCGCCTCATCCCTATCCCCGACGGGATCTCCATCATAGTCGCCGACACCCAGGTGACCCACAAACTGCGCGAGGGAGAGTACCGCAAGCGGCGGGAAGATTGTGAAAAAGCCCTCCGAGCCATTGGGAAACCCTCCTTTCGCGATGTCACCATCCGGGATTTGGAAGCCGCCAAGCCCGGCCTTCCTGGCAGGCTCTTTTCCCGTGCCCACCATGCCGTCACGGAGATCGCCCGTGTCCAGGAATTCGTAACCGCCCTGCAGTCCACGGATACCAGAGAGATCTCTAGGATCCTCTTCGAGAGCCACCGGTCCCTTGCCCGAGAGTACGAAGTCAGTTGCCCGGAAATGGACCATCTTGTCGATGCCGCACGCGCCTTTGGCCCGGAGCGGGGTTGCTTGGGGGCACGAATGACCGGGGCCGGTTTCGGGGGATCGATCCTTGCCCTGGCAAGGCAGGATGCTGCAGACGAGTTATCGTGCCACCTGGCCCGGAGTTTCCAGGATAAATTCGGCAGAACGATTTCCCCGTTTGTTACCCGGGCTGTCCAAGGTGCCTCCTATTGCTTCCTGGGGGCGTAGGCTCTCTGTCCTCAGAGCATTTCCGGGGAGCCTTTGTAGATCAAGCGGACTGCGTCCAGGCGAAGGGTGGCTTCTTCGATAGCAGAGGAAAGTTGCTCCTTTTGTTCCCTTGCGAGGCGTATTTCATCCGCACGGATGTGGTGGTTGACTTCCTGGAGGGCGAGGAGGCGGTCGATTTCGGCCTGGAGGCGCTTCCCCATGTCCCTGGAAGCTTCGGCAATGAGCACCTGGGCTTTTTTCTGGGCGTGGGCGCGGGCTTTCTTCTCCATGAAAGGGAGGATTTTTTGCCGCATGGATGGGGCGTCGAGAAGGCGGTGGGGCGGGACGTTTTCCTTGAGTTTGGGGATTTCGATGTCGATGCGCTCCCCTTGTTGGTTGACGAGTAGGAGTATGGGGGCATGGGGCAGGAAACGGTCGGCGTGGAGATGGGGCGGTGCTTGGGTTTCGAGTACATAGAGGACTTCGAGCATCAGGCTGGTCTGGCCATCCGTGACCGGCCAGACCCCGAAGGAACTATTGCCAAGTTCGCCGCCGAGGAGCCAGTCGGACACACCTGTAAAGATGGGGTGGTCAACCGTAAGGAGGTCGATGTCCTCGCGCCCGAGGGCGTGCCGGCGGTCGAAGGTGCCGATACGGTCCTGGTCGGGCAGGCCGGGGAGGTGCTTTTCGTTCTCGGCCATTTTGCGGCTGTCGAAGAGGTAGGTCCTGTCCCCGATTTCTTCTGGGTTTATGCCATGGAGGTCGAGGATATCGAGGAGGAGTTGTTCGGCGCGGGGATCCTTGTCTATGTTGCGGATGGATTCTGAAAGTTCCTCGGCGGAGTCGGGGTTGTGGGAGTTCAGTTCGAGAAGTCGGTCGCGGCCAATTTCCAGTTCGTGGGCGATGGCTTTGCGGGCGGTGGCGGCGTGGTCGATGAGTTCGCGCCACTCGATGGTGTCCTCGGGATCCAGGCAGACCTTGACAAGGCGCTTGCCGAACTTTTGCATGATTTCGATGCCCCCGTGGACATGGTCTTCAAATGCATTGAGCCCGTGGTGGTACCAATGGGCGAGGACTTCCCCGGCTGAATCCCGCAGGTAGGGAACGAGGATTTGGATGGTGGATTTTTGGCCTATGCGATCGAGGCGGCCGATACGTTGTTCAAGCAGTTCGGGGTTCAGGGGCAAGTCGAAGAGGAGGAGGTGGTGGACGAACTGGAAGTTCCGGCCTTCGCTGCCGATTTCCGAACAGATGAGGATGCGTGCCCCGTCTTCTTCAGCAAACCAAGCGGCGTTGCGGTCACGTTGAACGAGCGTGAGGCCTTCGTGGAAAATGCTGCACCTTGCGGAGGTTACTTGGCGTAGGGCTTCTTCCAGTGCGAGGGCTTTTTCTTTGGTAGTGCAGATGATGAGGAGTTTGGCTCCGGGGTTGTCTTCTAGCCATTTGGCAATCCATGTTGCCCTTGGGTCACGAGAAAGGTCCATCGCTTCCAAGTGGGGGATGAGGCCTGCGTCGGCTTCAAATTCGCGGCTTGTGCGGAGGTAAATCTCGTCCTCGTCACGATCCGGGCGAAGGGGGATGAGCTTGGCTTTTCGACCAGGGAAACCAGGGATCGACGCACGGGTATTGCGGAAGATGACCCGCCCCGGGCCATGGCGGTCGAGGAGGTCGGAAAGGATTTCTGCCGGGGATTGCCCCTCGATGTGCATGCCCGGAAGCTTGGTGAGGACTTCGATCTGCTCGGGGGAGGGGGGGATCCCTTCGCCCAGGGAGGTGGCGATGGGGGCAAGCTCGGCGTAATGGGAGGCTTGCTCGTTAAGGCTGTCCAGGTCTTCGTATCGTTCAGGATCCAGGAGGCGCAGCCGGGCAATATGGCTTTCAAACCCCAGTTGTTCCGGGGTGGCGGTGAGCAGCAGGAGTCCTTCAGTTTGCCTGGCGAGGTTTTCGACGATGCCGTAGGCCGGGTTGGTGTCGCCGTCTTCACAGGTCAGGTGGTGGGCTTCGTCAACGACCAACAGGTCCCATGTGGCATCCATGGCCTGTTTTGCCCGGTCGGGGTGCTGGATCAGGAAATCCAGGCTGCAGAGGATCCATTGTTCGTCGAGGAAGGGGTTGTTGTCCGGGGCGGAGTCTTCCAGGGATTCGCAACGTTCCAGGTCATAGATGTGCATCCAGAGGTTAAATTTCCTGAGCATTTCCACGAACCACTGGTGGACCAGGGAGTCGGG
The DNA here is from genome assembly GCA_038125285.1 of Opitutia bacterium. Classification (GTDB taxonomy): domain Bacteria; phylum Verrucomicrobiota; class Verrucomicrobiia; order Opitutales; family JABJCN01; genus JAYPDO01. The sequence goes on along the minus strand of JAYPDO010000026.1, from coordinate 24,491 downwards.
CACCAGGATGAGTACCCGTTGAGCCCGGCCGGAAAGGTGGAGGCGATGGAGGATGAGGCAGGCTTCGATGGTTTTGCCAAGCCCGACTTCGTCCGAGAGCATGACCCTGGGTGCCATCCTCCGGCAGACTTCCTTGGCCACATGGAGTTGGTGGGGGATGAGGTCGATCCTTCCACCCACAAACCCTTTTGCCGGTGACTTGCGGATCCCGTGTAGGTATTCGAGGAGTTCGTGGCGGAGCTGGAACGCATAGCCTTCGTCCACATGGCCACCAAGCAACCTGTCCATCGGGCCGGAGGCTTGGATGTGATCGTTCAGGCTTGCTTCGGGTAATTCGCCGTCCTTGCCGACGTAAGTCAGGACCCCATCTTCATCCCGCACTGACTCGATGTGGAATTTTTTCCCGTCGTGGTCGAGAACATCGTCACCTGGCTCGAAGGAAACCCTCCGGAGCGGCGCGCCTTCGGGGGAGTACATCCGAAGTTCGCCTGTGGCAGGGTAGAGTACGTGGATGCGGTCGTCTGAGACTTGGACGATCGTCCCCAGGCCTAGCTCGGGCTCGGGGGTGCTGGCCCAGCGTTGTCTCTCTTTGTATGGATGTGATGCCATGGGCAGGCTCGTTTAGGCGTGCCTGTGCAAATTGCAATACAAGAGCGAGAAAATCCTCCTACCAGCGGAAAGAAGGCAGGGATTTACTGATCCGGCGGGGGAGGCGGCCCCCCGATTTCGAGGAAATCAGGAAGGGCAGGCGGTGCGACGGTCGGGGGCGGCGGTATCCCAGGGGGAAGGTTAAGCGCAGCCCTTCTGGGCGTGATCTTTTGGGGTGTGGCTTGGTTTTCCGGTGTGATGGCCGGCTCGGTGGCTTTCTGGGAGGGTTGCGCCGTAGTGCCGGTGGAGGTGACTGTGGGGTTCACGATCCCTGCTTGAAAAGTGAGGTTGGCGTTCGGGGCTTGGGTGGTCGTGGCTACCTGGCTGAGGTTGGGAGGCAGCACAGGTGTGAACGATGGGGGTGGTGTGGAAGGCGGGGAGGCTGGTTTTGCAGCAGATGATGACCCGGAATTTGATGTTTTTGTGGCGACCGCCGACGGGGTATTGGTGGTTCCGGAGGTGGAGGTGTGTATGCCCCCGCCAGTATTGGTGACGACGGAGGATGGGCGCACCGGTGCAGGTGTCGGGGTGGCAGGCGAAGAAGTTGGGGCGGTCGGGTTTGTCCGTGGCGGGATGGGTTTGGATGCGGATGCGGTGCTGCCACTACTAGGAGGGGTTCCGGAGGAGGACGGGCTGGCCAGTTCCAATTCCCCTTCCTGGCCGTTGTAGCTGTATTTTATGAACCCGGTCGCGGGATTGAAGTTGCTCAGCACCAAGCCTGCGTCCGATTTTTTGTCTAGGTCCACCCAGGTGGTTTTACTCGTCTTTTTGTCCAGAATAGAGAATTTCCATTTTCCCCTGATCTTTGTGTATCCTTTGAAGAGCAAGTCGGGCTTGGGCTTGGGGGGTTCGGGCTTGGGGGGCGGGGCGACGACCTTTTCGTTTTGTTTGGCCTCTTGCTCAATGGTGTTGACGAAGCCAGGGGGGAAAAACGGGGAATATTTAATGAGATCCTTGGCTCCTTGGAGGGGAAGGGACGCTACTGGAAGCGAGCATACCGGCGCAAGGAGGGCTAGGGTGCGCAGTTTCATAATCGGGAAATTCAATCTATTCTACTTTGATACCGATGCCTGGCTTCCGAGGCAAAGCAAAAAAGGATGGATAGGGATGCTTGGCCGCGCCAATGGCAGGTTTATAAAAAAAAACGGGCGGCCTGGGGTGACCGCCCGTCCTACGGGGAAAATTTTAGAGTTCCAGCGAGCTTTTGGTGGTAGGCGTTTTGTGTAAACTTGGGTATAAGCTTTGTTATTTGAGTTCCCGAACTTCTCCACTTTTTGGGCTGGCGATGAAACTCTATTATTCAGTTTCGCACATCGTGGCTAGGAATGCAAACGGGCCAGGCCAAATTTTTTATTTCCAGCCATGATGTTTGCGAAACTGTAAATGTGGCGGGGGTGCCCTCCCCGCTTAGGCCAATCTTCTTGTCAAAAGGGCTAGCTTGGACTGCTATTTGCCCGGTTGTGAAACAACCCTATGCAATCCCATTCTTCCCACTCGCGCTTTTGGCCTCTTCGGGACAGGCGAAGGATCTTTCGTTTACCCAGGACGTGAAGCCGATTTTGTCGGATCGTTGTTTCCATTGCCATGGTCCGGATGCGAAGAACCAGAAGTCGGAATTCCGGTTGGACACAGAGGAGAAGGCATTTGCAGACTTGGGGGGATATTTCGGGATCAAGCCTGGGGATTTGGAGAAGAGCGAGCTTCATTGGCGGATCCACACCGATGACGTTGACGACGTGATGCCCCCGAAGAATTTCAACCGGCCCTTGACAGATGAAGAAAAGAAGGTGCTAGACGACTGGATCAAGCAAGGGGCGAAGTATGAATCGCATTGGTCCTTCCTGCCTTTACCCAAGGAGGTTGAAATGCCCGATACGGGCGAGGGTTGGGCAAGGAATGCGATTGACCGGTTTGTCTTTGCCGGGTTGCAGGAAAGGGGGCTCCGGCCTTCGGGCGAAACTGCGAAGGGGAAATGGTTAAGGAGGGTGACCTTCGACCTTACTGGCCTGCCTCCGGCATTGGAGGAGTTGGACGCGTTTTTAGCCGATGGCACCCCGGATGCGTATGAAAAAGTGGTGGATCGGTTGCTCGACTCCGATGCCTATGCCGAAAGGTTGGCCAGCGAGTGGCTGGATGTGGCTAGGTATTCTGACACCTATGGTTACCAGCAGGACAGGCACCGCGAGGTATGGCAATGGAGGGACTGGGTAATCGGGGCATTCCGGAAGAACATGCCTTTTGACCAGTTCATCACCGAGCAACTGGCGGGCGACCTTCTCCCCGATGCGACTCCTGGCCAAATCCTGGCCACGACATTCAGCCGTTTGCATCCCCAGAAGGTGGAGGGTGGGAGCGTACCCGAAGAATTCCGGATCGAATATGTCACCGACCGGGTGGAGACGGTGGGCACGGCTTTCCTTGGCCTGACGTTGACTTGCTCAAGGTGCCACAACCACAAATACGATCCGGTCACGATGGAGGATTATTATTCCTTGTCCGCCTTCTTTTCGAATATCGACGAGGCTGGGTTGTATTCCTTTTTCACCAATTCGGTCCCCACCCCGACCCTCAGCTTGCCCACAGACGCCCAGGAGAAGCAGTTGGAGGATGCCCGCAAAAAGGTGGCTGCCGCGGAAAAGCACCTGAGGGAAGTGTCTGCCGGGAAGACGGAAGGATTTGATCCCAGTGGGGGGCAGGTGGTCCACTTGAATTTTGAGAAGCGAGATGACGGGAAGTTGGAAAACTTGGCCGACGGTGAGAAACCTGCATCAAGCGGCGGGAGCAATAAACAGGTTGCCGGAAAGGTCGGGCATGCGTTTGAACTCTCCGGGGACGACGCCGTGAACCTTCCCAAGGGTACCGGGAATTTTTCGAGGGAAATGCCGTTTTCCTATGCCCTCTGGATGAAAGTCCCGGCCAAGATAGACCGTGCGGTGGTTGTTAGGCGGTCGAAAGCTTGGACGGATGCCGCCAGTCGGGGTTATGAACTACTCATCGAAGACGGCAAAGCCAGCGCGGCTCTAATCCACTTCTGGCCTGGCAACGCGATCCGGGTAAATACCCAGGAAGAATTGCCGGTGGGGAAATGGATCCACCTCGCCGTAACCTACGACGGCTCCAGCAAGGCCGCCGGGTTGAAAATCTATCTGGACGGGAAACAGGCGGGAACCGAAGTCGTGCGGGACCAACTCACCCGCGAAATCACCGGGGGCGGGGACGATTTTGTAGGGCTGGGGCAAAGGATGCGGGACAAGGGCTTCAAGGGCGGCCAGGTCGACGAATTCCGAGTCTACAGCCGGGAGATAAGCGCAAAGGAAGTCTCTTGGATTGCCAACGCCGACAACCTCTCAGCAACCGTCCTGAAGGATGACCCCGGGGTTCTCCAAGCCATTCGGGAACTGCAGTCCGCAAGGGCTGCTTTGAACAAGGTTCTTGACGGTATCCCGGAGATCATGGTCATGCGGGAAATGCAGGAGCCCCGGCCAACCTTCGTGCTTCACCGGGGCGAGTACGATAAACCCCGCCAGCAAGTCTTCATGCGGACGCCAAAACTCTTCCCCCCGATGGACGAAGGCTTGCCCCAAAACCGCCTTGGGCTTGCGAAGTGGCTTACTTCCCCGGACCATCCCCTTGCGGCCAGGGTTACCGTGAACCGGTATTGGCAGTTGGTCTTCGGGAATGGCCTCGTCCGCACTCCGGAGGATTTCGGGAGCCAAGGCAAACCCCCGACCCACCCGGAACTGCTCGACTGGCTAAGCCGGGACTTTGTCGATAAAGGCTGGGATCTGAACCGGCTCCTCAAGCAGATGGTCCTTAGCGCGACCTACCGGCAAAGTTCGGACGTAAGCCCGGAAATGCTCAAGACCGACCCGACGAACCTTTACCTGGGACGCTCGCCGAGCCATCAGCTCACCGCGGAAATGATACGGGATAATGCCCTGGCGAGCAGTGGTCTGCTTTCCAGGAAAGTCGGCGGCAAACCTGTGCGCCCCTACGACCTCAAGGTCTCCTTCAAGCCGATGAACCCGGACAAAGGCGAAGGCCTCTACCGCCGGAGCCTCTACACCTACTGGAAACGGACCGCCCCCGCGCCGGTCATGATGACCCTGGACGCCTCCAAGCGGGAAGTCTGCCGGGTCAAACGGGAACGTACCGCCTCCCCGCTCCAAGGCCTCGTCCTTTTGAACAGCCCTCAGTTCGTGGAAGCCGCCCGTGCCACGGCAGAGAATTTGGTCAAGGCGCACGGGGAAGACACAACAGCCTTGGCCGAAGAGTCTTTCCGTCTTTTTACCAGCCGAGACCCGGATGCCAAGGAGTTGGAAATTCTCGGCAACCTTTGGGACGGGCAGTACGGAGCCTTCTCCAAGGATCATGCCCAAGCCAAACGCTATCTTTCCACCGGGGATCGGAAGCCCGACCCAAAACTGGATCCCGCCCGCCTCGCTGCTACTACTGCCTTGGTCTCGGCATTGATGAATTTTGACGAAACCATTACCAAACGATGAACGCCCCCTCCCCTTCCCTGCTCCTTTCCCGCCGACAAGTCCTCCAACAATTCGGGGGAGGCCTAGGTAGCATCGCCCTGGCCAGTATGCTTCAGGGCAAGGCAATGTCCAAGCCTGCCGCCAAAGCCAAAAGGGTGATCTATCTGTTCCAGTCCGGCGGGCCATCCCAGATGGACTTATTCGACTACAAGCCCCAGTTGATAAAGGATACAGGGAAGGAACTCCCCGAATCAGTCCGCCTAGGCCAGCGCCTGACCGGTATGTCGGGAAACCAAGCCAGCCTTCCTTTGGTCGGCTCCCCTTTCCAATTCGCCCAACACGGCCAAAGCGGAGCCTGGATGAGCGAACTCCTGCCCGAAACCGCCAAAGTGGCTGACGAGCTGTGCTTCCTCAAGGCCATGCACACAGAAGCCATCAACCACGGCCCCGGTGTCACCTACCTGCAAACCGGGTCCCAATTTCCTGGCCGGCCCAGCATGGGCGCGTGGTTGGACTATGGCTTAGGCAGCCTGAACTCGAACTTGCCCTCCTTTGTCGTCCTCGTGACAAAGGACAAAGGTGGCCAACCACTAGTTTCCCGCCTCTGGGGTAGCGGCTTCCTTCCCGGGAAACATGCCGGCATCCGTTTCCGTCCCGACAAAGACCCCGTCCTCTACCTCAACAGCCCGGACGGGATAAGCCCCGACAACCGCCGCAACTTGCTCGACGGCCTCAAAGAACTGCATGAGCACCTACTGGCTAAGACAGGTGACCCAGCCATCGAGACCCGAATCGCCCAATACGAAATGGCCTTCCGGATGCAGGCCTCCATCCCCGAAGCCACCGATTTCAAGGACGAACCCCAATCCACTTTCGACCTATACGGCGAGGATGCGAAGAAGCCAGGCACTTTTGCGGCCAACTGCCTTTTGGCAAGGAGGCTTGCGGAGCGTGACGTTCGCTTCGTCCAACTTTATCATCCTGGATGGGACCAACACGGCGGGCTCCCTGGCGGTATCAAACGCCAGACCCAGGAGACCGACCGCGCCTCCGCGGCTCTGGTCACCGACCTCAAGCAACGCGGGCTCCTCAAGGACACCCTTGTCGTCTGGACAGGCGAATTCGGGCGCACCAACTACTGCCAAGGCAAATTCAACGGGAGCAACTTCGGACGCGACCACCATCCCCGCTGTTTCACCACCTGGATGGCCGGAGGAGGGATCCGCCCTGGCCTTACTCACGGCGAGACCGACGAATATTGCTACAACATCGCCTCCGGCGGCGTCCATATCCACGATCTCAATGCCACCATCCTCCACCTCCTTGGTCTGGACCATGAAAAACTCACCTTCCTCTACCAAGGCCGCCACTTCCGACTTACGGACATCCACGGCCATGTCGTGAAGGACATTGTGGCCTGAGTGATTGCTACCTCGGAGGCATAGGGTACACAACGGTCTCGTTTCCTTTTTCCGTGCCTCCGTGTGAAAATTTCACACCCCTCGTTATCCCAAATTCATCTTCTCTCTCATTACGGGGATTGCCGAGTGAGGGCGTTTAGGCTAGGATCTGGCGGATGACTTCGCCTGCAACATCCGTGAGGCGGAACCGACGCGCATTATAGAGGTAAGTCAGTTTTTCATGGTCCAGACCAAGGAGGTGGAGAATGGTGGCATGGAGGTCGTTGACATGGACAGTGTTGACGGCGGCCTTGTGCCCCAGTTCGTCGGATTCCCCGTGAGTGGCCCCGCCTTTGACCCCGGCACCGGCAAGCCATGCCGTGAAGCAATGGGGGTTGTGGTCGCGTCCAGGCTTATTACTCTTCTGTGCCACGGGGAGACGCCCGAATTCTCCGCACCATACGATGAGCGTCTCTTTGAGGAGGCCCCGTTGTTCGAGGTCTTCCAGCAGTGCAGCGATGGGTTGGTCCGTTTCACCTGCGAATTGTTTGTGGTTGCCTTCGATGTCGTTGTGCCCGTCCCAACTGCGTTGGTTTTCCATGCCGCCTGAGTAAATCTGCACCATACGCACACCGCGCTCGACAAGGCGGCGGGCGGAGAGGCATTGGGCTGCGAAGTGTTTGCAGTGCTTTTGATCCAGCCCGTAGAGCTGTTTGATGGCCTCGGGCTCGCTTTCGATATCAAGTGCCTCCGGGGCGGAGGTTTGCATCCGGTAGGCAAGCTCGTAGCTTTGGATCCGGGCGGCCAGATCGTCCCCCGCTTGTTTGTTTTCCAGGTGTTGGCGGTTCAATTCCGCAAGGAAGTCCAATTGGCCCCGCTGAGTTTCCACAGTCTGGCCATTGGGGCGGCGTAGGTTCTCAATGGGATCCCCGTTTGGCTTGAACCATGTGCCTTGGTACACCCCTGGCAAAAATCCTGCGCTCCAATTTCCAGCATACCCTTTGGGAAGCCCACGTCCAAGGGGGTCGGACATGACGACAAAAGCCGGCAAATCCCGGCTTTCGCTGCCCAGCCCGTAGGTGATCCATGATCCGGCACAGGGCAGTCCCATCGTTGGCCTCCCACAATTCATCATGAAGAGGGCGGGGCTGTGGTTGTTCGACTCGGTATAGCCGGAGTGGATGAAGGCCATTTTGTCCACGTGCTTCCCTAGATGCGGGAAGATTTCAGAAACCATTTTGCCGCATTTGCCTTGGGGCGAAAACTTGAAGGGGGATTTCATGATCCCGCCCACGGCATTTTTAAAAAACCCAGTGGTGTTGTCAAAGCCCTCCAGTTCTTGCCCGTCATGTTTTTCCAGGGCGGGCTTGTAGTCCCAAGTGTCCACATGGCTGGGGCCGCCGTTGATGAAAAGCCAGATGACATGCTTCGCCTTAGCCTCAAAGTGGGGCTTTTTGACCGCCATCGGGTCTGCGGCGGCCAGGAGCCTTTCGTCATTCAGTAGGGCAGAAAGCCCGATTAACCCTGCACCTGAACCGGCGCGACTGAGGAGGAACCTGCGGTGAATGAGGGAATCGTTCATGGTAAGTGCAAAAATTCGTTGGAGGCCATGAGGGCTTGGCAGAGGTCGGTGAGGGCTTGGTTGCCGCCGGTGTATTTTTTGGCTTGGTTTTGGAGGAAGGCTTCGGCCTTGTTTTTTTCTGCTTCTGACGGAGGCCGGCAAAGGGCGTATTGGTAAACTTGCTCGACCGATCCGCCCGAACGTTTGGCCAGGGCTTCCGCGTAGCTGCGAACTTGGGGGTTGTTCATGAGGTAGAGGGATTGGGGAGCGATGGTGGTGGATGCCCGTCGTCCGATGCTGACGAGGTGTTCGGGCCAGTCGAAAACGATCATTGATGTGGGCAGTTGGGAGCGCTTGATGAAGAAGTAGAGGCTGCGGCGGCCCATGGCTTCGGATTTGGAACCGGGACCGTAGAGGGTCCGGTCCAGTTTTCCGGAAACGGCTAGAAGGGAGTCCCGGATAGGCTCGGCTTCGAGGCGGCGGCTGGGGAATTTCCAGAGGTAGCGGTTGTCGATGTCGGTGGCGGCGTCGGCCTCGTCATGGGCGGAAGACTGGCGGTAGGTCGCGCTCAACAGGATGAGTTTGTGGAGCCTTTTGAGTTTCCATCCGTTGCGTAACAAGTCGTCCGCCAGCCAATCGAGAAGTTCGGGATGGGTGGGACGTTCGCCTTGGAGGCCGAAATCATTGGGGGTCCTGACGATGCCGTAGCCGAAGTGTTGTTGCCATACCCGGTTCACGATGACCCTTGCCAGGAGGTGTCCTGCACCTTTGTCCGAATCCGTGATCCATGCTGCCAAGGCTGCCCGGCGGAAACTCGTCTTTGAGCCTTCTGGGGTGGTTTGTTTCCAGTTTTCAGCCTGGCTTCCTTTTGCTGTCAAAACGTCGAGGAAGCCTTGGGTGGCCACTCCCTGTTTCTGTTTCGGGTCCCCCCGGCCAAGGTGGTGAACCTGGGGGTAAAAATGTGGATAACCCCTTCCGTCGGCGTGGTTCTTGATCGGTTTGACCCCTTCCGAGCAGACTAGGACATTCCCTTTTTGTGGCTGGGGCTTGGCGGCTTTGTGCTTATTTAGTGTGCTTTCAAGTTTTTGCCATCCTGCATCTTTGGTGGCAAACCAGGATTCCAGGGCTTTTTCTTCTGCCAGGGTTGGGGTTTTGCCGGCCTGGAGGGATTTGGCCGCAAGTTGCAGTTGGGAGACGCCTTGGCCGGTTTCGAAATCCAGCCCTGGGTCGGATGCGGCGGATAGCCGGAAACGTCCGAGGTTGTGCCCGGTATTGAGGTGGAAGCGGCAGGTGAACTGTACCTCGGAATCCGATTCCAGGGGCGCGGCAAAGGTGAAGACCGCAGTATTGTCTTTCCCGATCCCCCCGGCATCGACTGCCCAACCGGTTTTGTCCCTATCGTTGTCGAGGGAGCTTTTGACGGAGAGGTTGCCTTTGTTTTGTTCATGGCTGGCCCTTGCCCCGGAAAGGGTTACCGGGTAGTAGGGGGCATCGCTTCCGACCTCCTTGGCTTGCAGGGCAATGTTGCCAAGGGCGAAGTTCCCGTTGCCCGCCCTGCCGGGGCCGTTCCGGGGCAGGGATTTGTGGGACAATGCCTCCAGGCGGATTGCGGCTGAACCTGCGGGGAGGTTGGCTGTAAAGGTGTATTCGTCCGATGCCCCGTTTTTGCCGGAGGCCAGGGACGAGCCGTCTTCCAGGGTCTCGAAGGTTGCTCCTTCCCTGCTGTGCAGGGTTGTCAAGTGGAGGACTTCCCAGCTTCCGCCGGATTCGATTTCATGGAGTCCCTCCGGGGCTTCGAGCCATTTCCTGAACCTCGGCCGGACTTTTCCTTCCAGATAGACCCGGGCTTCCTTTTCCAGGGCGGCTAAGTTTGTTTCCCATTCCCCATGGGCCTTTTTGAAGCCCTTTTCATTGAAATCAAATTCCACGTCGCTGCGGATGGCCGTGGCAAAGGTCGCGGCCATTTCGTAATAGTTTGATTGGGGGATCGGGTCGTACTTATGCTCGTGGCAGCGAGCGCAGCCTACCGAGAGCCCAAGGAAAGCAACCCCGGTGGTGGAGACCATGTCGTCCAGTTCGTCATAACGGGCTTGTTCGAACTCGGCCTCGGTGATCTGAGTAGGGAAAATCCCGGCGGCGAGGAACCCTGTGGCTTTCCATGCTTCGGTGTCTTCCGGCGCCAATTCGTCCCCGGCCAATTGCCAGCGTACCATCTGGTCCCATGGCATGTCTTCGTTGAAGGCCTTAACCAGAAAGTCGCGGTAGTGGTAGGCGTTGGGGCGGTCGTAGTTTTGTTCGAACCCGAAACTTTCGGCAAACCGGGCGACATCCATCCAGTGGCGCGCCTGGCGTTCACCGAAATGGGGCGATTCCAGGAGGCGGCCGACCAAGTTTTGCCAGGCATCCTTGGAACCATCTGCCAGGAAGGCTTCCATTTCCTCCGGGGAGGGCGGGAGGCCGAGGAGGTCCAGGTAAGCACGCCGGGCGAGGATCCTGCGCGGTGCTTCCTTGTTTGGGGTGACCGATGCCTCCATGTGTTTTTGCCCGATAAAGTGGTCAACCGGGTTGCCACTGGGCTTTTCTTTTGCCGCCAGGGGGCGGAAAGACCAGAACTCCCGGTCCGAATCCGTAACGACCAAGCCCTTTTCCCCGTCTTTGGTTTTCTCGACAAGGGGCTTGTCATAAGGTGCCCCAAGACGGATCCATTCTTCAAACTTACCGATGGCCGTGGCTGGAAGCATCGGTTTTTTAGGGGGCATGTAGGGTTCTTCCTCATGCCTCAGGGAAAGGAGGAGCAAACTTTCCGTGGGCTTTTCCAAATTCACGGCCGCCCCTGATTCCCCGCCTTTGAGGAGGAGTTCCCTGCTGCTGAGGTCAAAGTCCGCCCGCACCTTTTCCCCGCCGTGGCACTTGAGGCAATTCTCCACCATGGCCGGGCGCACGGCTTCCTTGAAAATGGCCAAACCGGCCTTCATCCTTTCTGCGTGGCCGGCTTCGGCTCCGTACGCAACCATATGTGCCAAGGGGACGAAACTTAGTAGCAGGATCTTTTTCATGGGTCGACTGGGGCAAAGAATTGGTGGTGTGCCGGGACGGGTATGGTTCTTCGGGTTTTCCCTCCGGGTTTTTCCCCAATGTCCTTCGACGCCACCGTTTCCCCTGAACTTTTCTGGTCGACCCTGACAACGGCGACAGTCGACCCATCGGCAAACATGTACAAGTACAACACCTTGCCCCCAAGGCGGAGGATTTTCCGGATCCTGGGATCCCCGCAGGCTTTCCGTGTCACTTCCTTGCTGAGCAATTCACTGGCAGCTGTGATGTCCAGACCATCCTTTTCCGCAGTGAGCAAAGTGTGGCGGTACACGAGGGTGTCCGCAGTGGCCTGCACGGAATCCAGGCGGGTGTTTGCGGCGACCATCATGGGGAGGATTTTTGCAAAGCCCCGTTCTTGGGCTTGCAGAAGCTCGTAAAGGCTCGGTTCTTCGATCACAAATGCCTCCTTGCTTTCTCTTATCTCCTTTTGTTCCTCCATGATGGCCAGGCTCCCGTCCTTTTGCCTGGAAACCATCAAGTGGAAATCCAGGTCTACAAACCCGTCTGCCCCAACCCGCCTTTGCGCCCTAATCATCGCGTTCATCCCATCCAGGATTACGTTTACATGGGAGTATTTGGAAGTTTCCCTCGGCTGGGCCTGCTTAGCCAACAAAGCTTTGTATTCCCTGCCGATCATGACTTCCATTCCCTGTTGTCGTCCTTCAGGGCCGTACCATTTGGCGATGATCCGGGCCTTGTCCGAATACATGTCGGCCAACTCCTCGCTGTATTGCCCGGAAAGCACCACGTAGCGGTTAAAAAACTCCAAAGCCCCATGCCGGTCCAACGGGTAGCCCGACCACATCCTGTCCAGGTCCTCCACCCCTTCCAAGGGCGCGTACATGACCGATCGCCTGTCCCTTGAAAACTCGTACCTGTAGTACCCTTGCCCGATCGCCCGTCTGGCGATCTTCTCTAGCCGGGTGTACATCAGGTCCCTTTCAAACCCAGCGGCTTGCCCAGGATCCATCCTCGCCACAGAAATCACTGCGACCTCCCCGGAACCGCTTGCGAAGAGAAAAGGGGAGTCAAAGGGGCGCAGGTTCGTTTCGTATTGCGTCAAGACCAGCACGAAAGGCTTTTGTGAAGGGTATGCCCCCCTCTTTACCCAAGCCAATCCCGCTCTCCCGATTGCGAATGCGTCCATCTGCCTGCTCCCATAGGAATATATCCCTGGATCCAAGGGCATTGGTTGGGTTACCTTGCAGGAAAGCCCTAAGCGCTCCTCCAAGTCCCGTTGCAAACGTTCCGGATATCCCAAGGGGAAGCCTCCCGTGGGCACGATTTCCATGTCCACAGCCTCGGCAGGGGCGTCTTCAATTTCCCGGGTCTCTGGAAGATAGCCGCGTATCCTGTTCATTGCCCGCCCCGGCGGTACTTTCAACTTTCGGACATTGTAGCCCAGTGCGGAAAGCCTTTCCAATATGCCGTCCTCCCCGGCAAGATGGGAAATCCCGACTAGGAAAAACTCCTTCTCTGGCGTCCGGAAGGCGGGAAGGATTTTTGACATCCACTTCAAGTTCCTGTCCACGACCACGGTTTTGTACAGTTCAGGGTAGGCTTCTTTCATCCCTTGGATGTAATGCCGGTCGAAATATTCAATGTCCCCGAACTTCCATGCGGTGAAAGTGTCTTCGTAGTGTTCCTTGAGCTTATCCAACTCCGCCAAGGAATGCATGACATACCCGTTGTCGTCCTTCCCTTCCAGGCTAACTAGGAATTCCACCTGCTCGCCCATGGTTTCCAGGTACCCCAGCTTCTTCCCGTCTTGCACGGCTTGCAAATAGAAATGGGTCTCCGCACCATGCTGGAAGACCTCAAGTTCTTTTTTCGCATTGAGGAAGAGTGCGCCGATGACATGGGAAGGCCTGTAATGCTTGGCCGTCTCCATTGGCAACCCCGCCTCCTTGCAATATTTTTCCAGTATGCGGTAAACGTCCTTCGACAGGACTTTGTCTAAAGTCTTTCCTTCCAGAAGGCCCATTCTCATCATGGAGCCGCCCACCCCTGGGTTCATTTTCTCGCTTGCGTCCACCTCGAAAACCAGCCGGGAAGAATCGGCATAGGCCGCATAATATTCGGCGGGCAAGGGGTAGTCGGTCTCTTGGAGTAAGTTTACTGCCCCGGCGATATACACCGAGTTTACCCCGGAACCGACTTCCCAAACCGAACTTCCCCCCCAGACGGAAGGTACGGTGGCCAGCAAGGCCAGGCAGGCTTGGCCAATCCTGCTGGTTGCCAATACAAAAACACGCTCTCTAATGGTCATGACCCACTACCGACTACAGGGCCGGGCTCCACCATTCAAGCGGCATATCCTGTGGAATCCCGGTTTTGAACATTCCCCTCCCAGGGCCCGTCCCCACAAGCCCCCGCAAATATCCTTTGACAACCCCATTTTTTCAAAAAATAAACCCAGCCCTCGGGACGATTCTCCCGAAGGCATCAGCCACTAATCCCCGATTCAAACCCGTGATCAATCTCCTAGCCAACGATATCGGTATCGACCTCGGTACTGCCAACACCCTCGTCTACGCGAAGGACAAAGGCATCGTCCTGCGCGAACCCAGTGTGGTCGCCGTCCAGAAAAGCTCAAAAAAAGTCTGCGCGGTTGGGCAAGAGGCCAAGGAAATGCTTGGCCGCGTCCCCCAAGGCATCGAAGCCATCCGCCCGATGAAGGATGGCGTGATCGCCGATTTCGAAACGACCGAGGCCATGCTCCGCCACTTCATTTCGAAGATGCAGAGCAGCCTGAAGATCGTTCCGCCCAGGGTTGTCATCGCCGTTCCTTCGGGAATCACCGAGGTGGAGCGCCGTGCAGTAAAGGAATCCGCCATTAACGCCGGGGCGCGGGATGTCATCCTCATCGAGGAGCCGATGGCTGCCGCAATCGGGGTCGGCCTTCCCATCGAAGAGCCGACTGCAAACATGATCATCGATATCGGGGGCGGGACAACGGAAGTGGCCATCATTTCACTGGCCGGCATGGTATTTACAAAAAGTATCCGGGTTGGGGGCGACGAGTTGGACTCGGCCATCATCCAATACATGAAGCGGTCCTACAACCTCCTCATCGGTGAACGGATGGCCGAAGAGATCAAGGTTACCATTGGTTCCGCTTCCCCTTTGAACGTGGAAAAAACGATGGATGTGAAAGGGCGGGACTCCGTTGCGGGGCTGCCCAAGACCGTCAACATTACTTCCCCGGAAATCCGCGAGGCCATGATTGAAACCCTCCAGGCCATCGTCAATACCGTCAGGGAAGCCCTAGAAAGGTGCCCGCCCGAACTTTCGGCGGATCTTGTCGACCGTGGCATGGTCCTGGCAGGGGGCGGTGCCCTTATACCTGGCCTCGACAAATTTATCAGCGACCAGACCGGGCTTCCCGTCATGGTGGCCGACGACCCGCTGACCGCGGTTGTCCGGGGTACAGGCAAGGCCCTGAACGAGTTGAGGTTCCTCCTAAAGGACATCTCCAGCTAGTCGGGCTTGGCCGGCCAATCCACCTTTCCAACCGCCTGGGGACACTTACATTGGCCAGGAAACCTTCCAACCAGCTCAAGCCTTTTCTCCCTTTGCTCGGCATCCTAGCGCTTTGGATGTTCCTCCCCATCGCCATCAAGCGGTCTTTGGACGACGCCTTTTATGAATTCCAGGCTCCGTCCTGGGAAGCCGAATCCAGGATTCGTGAACTCCAGGACTACTGGTCAGACCGCACCTACACCCACGGCCAACTAATCCAACAAGGCCGGGACATCTCCCGCCTCTGTGCGGTCTACCGGCTCAAGTCGGACGAAAATGCCACGCTCCGGGAAGAAAACAAAAGGCTGGAAGGGCTCCTCGGCCTCCAAGGCCAACCTGGCTTCCGCTACGAAGTGGCCCGGGTCATCCACCGCCAGATGGGCACTTGGTGGCATGAATTGACCGTCCGCAAAGGGCTAGACCATGACATCCCAGAAGGTGCTGGCGTCGTGTACTCCGGCGGCGTGGTTGGCAAAGTCCGGAAAGTCTACCCAGGGACTTGCGTCATCCGTTTGGTGACCAGCCCTAACTTCCGCATGGTCGCCACCCTGCAAGGGGATACCCGCCCCCTTTTCATCCAGGGCTGGCAAGACGACAAGCAATTCGTCATCCCCGTCGGGCGGGTGAGGAACGTACCCATCAGCCTGAAAGTCACACCGGAAGACCCCGGGATCCTAGTTTCATCCCGCCTGGGCGGCGTTTTCCCCAGCGGGCTCCATATCGGCACGGTCCACAACCTTGAGCAATCTGCCAACGGATTGTTCCAAGAAGGGGCGGTCCAATATCCTTCCGCCCTGTACCACCTCCACGAAGTCGCCATCCTCGTCCCGATACTGCCGAACTGATAACGGACACATGCACCCCCGGCGCCATTTCCCCACCCTGATCGCCCTGTTGGCCAATGGTGTCCTGTCCCTGTGCATTGCCGAGCTGAACCACTATGCCTCGGTCTGCTCCATCCAGCTCCTCCTTCCCGCATGTTTCATCCTCTACCCTGGCTTGTGCCTTGGGTACTTCCAAGGCCTCGTCGTCTGCGTGATCTCCGGGTTGATGCTCGATAGTGCCATCCCCGCCCCCGAAAGTTTCTTTTCCATCCTCCTTCCCATCCAACACCTCATCCTGCATCGTGTAAGCCCCAAACTCCACAAAGAAGGCGGCTTGGATTCCTTCCTTCTCGCCCAAGTGCTCAATTTCATACCCCTCCTCTACCTCGCGGTCCATTTCAGCCGCCAGTTCCCCACTCCTTTCCTGGCCAACTTCCTCCAAATCCTTGCCTCACAAGTAACCCTCCTCGTCCTTGCCCCCCTGCACCTGGCCTCCCAGGTCGCCTTGTCCTCCTATTTGGGTATAGACTTGAATGACGAAGAAGCCCGTGCCTTATGAGCAAGCACCAACTAGAGGAAGCCTCCCAAGTGTGGAGGATCCTTTCCCTGGCAGGGATTTGCGCCATCTTTTTCCTCGTCCTGGTAGGTTTCCTCTTCTGGCTACAAGTCGTGGAGATTGGGAAGTACCGGGAGAAGGAAGAACTCCAGACCCGGCGGCGTATCCTCCTCCCCGCACCCAGGGGCGAAATCTTCGACCGCGAAGGCAAACTCCTTGTAGGGAACCAGTCCCGGCATTCTGCAGTGATCTTCCTGGACCAAATCCGGGAAGACTTCCGGATCCGGTACCTTGGGAATGTCCGTAACATCCGCGAAATCCGGGACAGCCTCCCCGAGGCAGCTTCCTTGGAGTTCCTTACCAACCTCTTGGGCGAACCTGGCGGGCATTGGCAGGAAGAAGGCCAGGATCTGTACCAATTCGGCCAATTCCTCACCGCAGTCTTTAAAAACGGCCAACTGGTCAAAACTCGTATAAACAATAGCGAGTTGCAGTGGGAGTCCCGTATGGACGTCATCCGGCAGTACGTCACCCAGATCAATTCCATAACTGGCCGGAACGACCAAGTGAGCCGCAAGAAGTTCGAGCGCCATTTCAACCGCAAGCTCCTCCTGCCCTTCACCCTAGTCCAGAAACTCACCGCAGAGGAATATGCGCGCCTTATCGACCAGCTTCCCCTCGACTCCCCTATCCAGATCCATACGGACAGCACCCGCTACTACCCCTTCCACTCCGCCGCCTCCCACACTCTAGGGTACGTTGTGTTCGAAGAGGTCGAGGATCAGGAGCACGAGCTCCTCGCCGGGGAAAACCTAAAAACCTTCCGGCTCAGGGGCAAAAAAGGGAAAACCGGTCTCGAGTATGGCTTCAACGACCGCTTGGACGGTGTCCCTGGCTATGAAATCTGGCGTGTCGATCCCATGGGCTTCCAATTCGAGCTGGAAGAAAAGAAACAGACAGAGCCCGGGGAAAACCTCTTCACCAGCATCGACATCGACCTCCAAATGCTCGCCGAGCTGCAACTTGAGGGCAAAAAGGCAGCCGTCGTGGCCATGGATGTACAGACCGGGGAGATCCTCGCCATGGCCAGCAAGCCGGATTACAACCTCAACGACCTCACCCCCTACATCCCGGCGGATGTTTATCGGCGGGTCGAAGCCCAAGGCGGTTGGCTCAACCGCTGTACCCAAGGCCTTTACCCCCCCGGCTCCACTTTCAAAATCCTCACCACCATCGCAGGCATGCGGAGCGGTGTAATCAAAGACGTCAACCACTACCAATGCCGCGGGGCAGAGGATATCGGACGCCGCCCCTTTCCCTGCCACAATCCCAGGGGACACCTGGACATCGACATCGAGCGCGCCATCGCCCTGAGCTGCAACACCTTTTACTATCACTTCGGAGTCGGGACCGGCATCGACATCCTCTCCAAAGAAGCACGCCGTTTCGGGTTCGACGAGCCCACAGGCATTGAAATCCCCTACGAATCCCAGCATACCCTTATTCCTGACAAACCCTGGAAACTGGAGAAAAAGGGGGAGCCTTGGCGACCCGGTGACACGGCAAACTTCTCTATCGGCCAAGGCTACATCCTAGTAACTCCGCTCCAAATGGCCTGCTTCACCGCCTCCGTCGCCCGCAGGGAAACCCATACTAAGCCGACCATTATCCGTATCCCGGAAGCCCAAAGGAACTCCGTTGACCACGGGGGCGGGCCGATCGGTATTACCGACATGCAGTACCAACTCATCGTCAGCGGCATGGAAAAAGCGGTCGAATACGGGACTGCCCAGCTTTGTAAGATCCCTGGGATAGATATTGCAGCCAAGACTGGCACGGCCCAAGTCCGTGACAGCGACCGCAACAGCCCCACCTTCGGGGAAGACCTGACCTTGGCTTGGTTCATCGGTTTTGCCCCGGTCAGCAACCCCTCCATTGCCATCGCCGTGGTTGTGGAAGGCACTGACCCGAACGACAACTACCATGGGGGCACGACTGCCGCACCGATCGCCCGTAACCTCTTCTGGGTACACCTCCAGAAGAAAGCCCGCCGGGAATTGTCCGCGAACTGAGTTAACGTACGCCCGCTGTCAGGATAAAGATCTGTAGGCAGCCGATCAGGAAGCCCAGCACCCCACCTGCAAATTCGATAAACCGGAACTCTCGCTTCATGATCAGGTAAAGTACCTCCTCCAGTTTGTCCGAGGAGAACTTTGACACCTTTTCCTTCACGATCGCCTTCACGTCCAGGTTTTGCTCCATCCTAGGCTTTAATCCCGCCATCCACTCGTCCAAGCCCTCCACGAACTCATCCAGGATGGCCTTCCTTGCCATTTGTTTCATCGATGCGTCGATAAACATGCTGGCCATGGGGATCCCTGCAATTAGCTTCTCAAGCCCCTCGCCAATCCTTCGCTCCACGATGCCATGAACTTCCTCCCCCTTCACTTCCGCGGACACCTTGTCCAGGATCTCGTTTGTCGAAATCAACTCTTTTGACACCACCTCGCCCAACTTATCCCCCAAAGCATCCTGCCTTTTGGGGAATACCCCCTGGATCGACACCAATCCTAAGTTGATCGGCTTCTTGGGGTGGAACAACATCTTGATAGCCAGGTAATTCGTCAGCCAGCCGATCAATAGCCCGGCAAAGGGAAGGAGGAGTAAGCGCCAAGTTTCGGTTTCCATGACCCAGGAAAAAAATCCAAGGGAGCCGAGTTTCAATCCAAATCCTCCAAAAAGAAAGGCCCAGCGGAGCTTTTGCTGCACGGGGCCTAGGCGGCTGCGGGGGAACCAGGATATTTGCCTACCTCTTCCCTGTGACCCCCGCGCTGCCATCTAATCTTGTTTCAGGTTAGTGGATGAATTTGGGGCGGTGGGATTTGCTTGGCGGGCGAATCTGGCCTTCGTTTTGGATCTGTTCAAGCAGTTCCTTAAGGTCATCGGCCCGGCGCTCCAGGTCGTTGAAGCTGTGGGCCTCCCCTTCGGAAAGGACAGGGTCAGGGGCGTCCACCCCGGTCAGGAACCCTGCCAGGTGCGCCTCTTTGCCCAGGGATCCGGGGAGGCTGTGTTCAGCGGGGAACCCGACTTGGAGGAACCCGGTGTCGGTTTCATGCCTGTGGCAACCGTTGCAAGTGTTGAGGGCGAAGGTATGCCGGGCTTCGTTGTTGAAGATGCCTTCCGCGCTCCAGGGGATGTCGATGAAGTCGTCGATCAGGGGGATGGTGGTAAAGGTGCGTTCCTCGAAGTCATCGAAGTCCGTTGGGAGGAAGGGCCCGGTCACGGAGGCTGGGCCGTTCAGGTCCCCCGGCAAGGAAAAGTTCCCCTCCAGGAGGTCGGTTTCGTGGTCGTTGATGAGGGTGGCCAGCCCGGCTGTACCGTTGAGGAGCATGGTGTCCGGGGTTTGGGCGACGGTGTGTTGCTTGAGCAGGCCTGAATCGGAGTTGAGTACGAATTCCCGGAGTTCCCAGTTCGGCCCGAAGGCAAACTCGTTGGTACGGACTTGGTTGATCGCATTCCCGTTTACCTTCCCTGGGGCGTTCCCAGCATCCGTAAACCTCCGGGTGATTTTCTCCAGGGCTTCGTTATACTGTGGGCTGCCTTTGCGGTGCTTGCCCAATGCGTGCCATTGGCGGCTCCAGCGGGCTAGGTCACGCATGCTCTCCGCCTCCAGTTCGTATTCAAAGATCACCACGAAACCTCCCGTTATCGGGCCGGCGACCGGTGGCAAGGGCAAGCCTTCATCATTGAGGACTCCGAAGATGAAGCGACCCTCCCCTGCGGTGGTGACAGAGTCGGCGTCATGGACACGCAAATCCAGGCGGTTCACGATGGCCAGCAATTTGAACGGTGCCTTGGCAAGATCCAGCTTTTCCCCTCCGCTCGCCGCCAGCCATGGATCGATGACCGCCTGGCGGATCCCTGGCCGGGCGGGGGAAAGTTTCCCGTTAATTTCCTGGTCGGATTCCCATTCCTGGAGCCACTTCAGGGTAAAGTCGGAGGGGTCGTTTTCCCCGGACATGTTTTCCATCAGGTGCTTAAAGGTCCAGGCTGCCAGTTCCCCTTGGGCAGGATCCGTGCGTACCGGGTCTTCGACTACTTTCAGGTCCGTGATCATCAGTTCCTTGGAGGGAACTATCTTCAGTTGGGGTTCCCTTACTGGGGCCGACCGCCTTGGGCGGTTTCCAGTTGGCAGGGTTGCCCTTGGGTCGGGCCGGT
This sequence comes from Opitutia bacterium, assembly GCA_038125285.1. Classification (GTDB taxonomy): domain Bacteria; phylum Verrucomicrobiota; class Verrucomicrobiia; order Opitutales; family JABJCN01; genus JAYPDO01. Next base: position 4,182 of record JAYPDO010000026.1, on the reverse strand, counting down.
TGATGCTGGGCAGGGCAGACCGGGAGATCCGGGCGGCCTGGACGACAGGTTGAGATGTTATGGCAGGGGTCTCTGCTTCTTCAGGCTCCTCGACCGGGACGGGTTCTTCGGCGACCTGGGAAACGACATGGAGGTGGTAAAAAAACGCGGCGGCAAAAAGGGCGCTCAAGGTGGCCTTCGATGCCGACGCGGCAGTGGTAGTGGTTTCAGTTATTTTTTTCATGGGTCTGGGGATAATGTGGAGACCATTGGGTCGGCTTTGTTTCGCATGCTCTTACAAAGTTTTTTCACCTCTTATTTATCGTTAAAATATCCCCATAAGTGTTACGCCTGTATGGTATTAATATACAATGGGGAATTTTCCCCAAAAAAATCTTTTCCCGCCACCCCGTGCCAATTTTTAAATTCGGCTGTATTTGTTTGAAATAAATACTTTTGGTACTAGTTAAGGCCTCTTTTTTGGAGGAAAACCTCATCGATCTCCTTTGGGAAAACCGGCCGCATCCAGGGTCTTTTTGTGTTGATCATATCGATTTTTAATTAGAATATTGTTTAAATTTTTATGTATATCTCACAATTCCCTTAAAAATAGTATAGTATCATGATATATTGTACATAAGTCAGTTTTGCGTATACCCTGGGAGTCCCCTGCCTTTGGGGCAAGTGCCGCAAACCTTGCCACAGAACTTGCAAGTCGATGGTTCCGCTTATGGCCGTTAATAAAAAACGTCTTCCCAGAGTGCGGCCATGCACATGTTATAGGGAGGGGAGGACTACAATCCTGTGTACAGCGCGGGCACAAAAAAAACCGGCGGGAAAAATTAGCGTCGCCGGTAAGAAGATTGGCGTCCCGTAGGGGATTCGAACCCCTGTTGCCGGGATGAAAACCCGGTGTCCTAGGCCTGGCTAGACGAACGGGACAGCACTGGAAGGTGGGTGAAAATGGTGATAGAAAAATCTTTGGCAAGCTGTTTTTGGGAAAATTTTGTCCTGGAACAATCCTTTACAGCCTAGCCAACCTAACCCAGGATCCCGGTAGTTAATTTGCCGCAACCCTGCGACATCCCCAGGCAACCGCACGTAGACCCCCTCTAATGAACACACGCCCTAACCCTCTTTCGTTGATCCTGTTTTTTGCCATCCCGTTTGCCAATGCAGCAGAACCCGCTGTCGAGCTGATCTTCCAGGACGATTTCGAACGTTCGGAATCCCAGGAGGAGAAGGATGAGCCGGGCAATGGTTGGGGCACCAACAGCGAGAAGCGGGCGAAGGGGAAAAAGCAGGTGGACCTGAGGGACGGGGCGATGCATATTTATATCCACAAAGAGGCTGACCATGCCGTCTCCGTGACCCATCCGGCCGAGTTTAAAGACGGGATCGTGCGGCTCCGTTTCATGCTTGAAAACAAGGATGATAGCCTGGGCCTGAATTTTGCAGATTTGAAATACAAGAAGGTTTGGGCTGGACACTTGTTTATCGCAAGGGTCGGGACTAAGTTCGTGCAGCTTAGTGACCTGAAGACCGGGGTGATGGATTTAGGGACTCGCACCCTTAAACTAGAGGGAAAGCTGACCCCTGAAATGCAAAAGGGTCTTAAGGCAAAACAGAAGTGGAAAAAGCAGGAGTTGGAGACCGGGAAATGGTATGGGTTGGAAGTGAAAGTGGTTGGGGACACCCTATCCGTGGCTATCGAGGGGACGGAAGTGGCTTCCCTTTCCTCGGAAGGGATCGCCCACCCGACCAAGAGGACGCTCCGGCTATCCGTCCCCCAAAAAGCGGTAATCGACGATTTGAAGATCTGGCGGTTGGAATAACCGAGCCGGTTCTCTAAAATCCTGACGGGATTGGAGAAGGATAAAGCCTTTCTTGAAAGTAGTTTCCAAATCTTCGGATCAAGAATCCAGCCACGGCCTAGGAGAGCCATGCTACGATTTGCCCCGATCCGGAAATTACTTCTTAGAGGTGGTATAAGTACCGGTGCCTCGCTCCTTCGTGACTACACCCGCACCTCGTGCGCGTCACTAGATTTGACACAAATGTTACATCGGTTGTATTATTGGAGGCATTCATTCCCATTAGCTAACCTCCCTCCCCCCGGAAAGCATTGTTAAGCCAGGCGCTTCCCCAGTAGCCCATGACAGCCTTTGGATACCAAAGACTTATCTTGCTGCACTTGATGGCCTTTGCCATTTGGTGCTTGACGGCATCAGGGGCGAACCAACTCCAGATTGTCATCACTAGCTCCCAGGTTTTCAAGGATACCGACGGGTTACCGCTTAGCAGGGGCACCGCCAATGTGAACAAGGATGGGGATCTTGTGCAGTTCGGGTATTTTTCCGGAGCGACTTCAAGCGACCTTTTTGCCGGGGATTGGATCCCCTTGACCGACGGGCCTTATATCGGGGACAGCCCTTCCCTTTCGGGCGGGACTCCTGGGACGTTCCAGGCATCCATGTTGTTCCTGGAGAATTCCCCGATTGTGACCCTTTACCCAAAATCCCCTGGCGAATACCAAGTCGTGGCTCCATTCACGATCACCAGTTCCGCCCCCAGTTTCGACCAGTTGGTGGCGATCCGGTTTTTTGACAGGCCGTCGATTGAACCGGGGGTCAAGTACAACACCATAGCGGATACCTCCTGGTCTTGGGGGCCGTTTGCCGAATTCCCTTTTCCCCTCTTGAACAGTGTGAACAAAGATTCCCCAGGGCTGGCTTTCCAAGATCCTGACAACCCTTACGTCGCTTCCGTGGGTATGAACACCGATCTTGCCGGCCAGCCCTACCGCACTGTGTCGGCCAACATCACGGGCGGCGGCCAAGTAAAGGGGCTGGGGAAATATGAAGAAGGGGCGACTGCCCAGCTCCAGGCTGTCGCGGAGGAAGGATACGATTTCATAGGATGGAGCGGCGACTTGGCCGGGGAAGCGAATACCGGGTCGTTCGTCGTTAATTCTGACAAGGTGGTGAATGCGGAATTCCAGATCCAAACTTTCGATGTGTCCACGGGAATTTCCCCCGCTGAAGGTGGTTCCGTTTCTGGAGGGGGGACCTACGATTACGGGGAGCTGGCGGTCTTTACTGCCATCCCCGCAAACGGGTTCCACTTGCAGTATTGGTCTTTGGACGGGGAGATTGTCCCCAATAACGAAGCCGACGGGAATGACCTGGTGCTGGAGATCAACCAGGATAGGACTGTGAAGGCAAATTTCGGGGTCACATTTTTCTCAGTGACCATTACCCAGGATCCGGAAACCGGGGGTTCCGCGACTGGCGGTGGCACGTTTACCTATGGTACTGTTCGTGACATTACCGCCATCCCGGCTACGGGTTTCGGATTTGAAAAGTGGGAAGGCCCCGGGATCCTGGATCCCAATTCCGCTTCCACGTCGGTGTCGGTCACCGCGGATTTGAACTTGGTGGCAAAATTCGCGCCACTCCCTGGCCAGGCCTTCGAGTTGACGGTTTCGGAAACCCCGGCGGCAGGGGGAAGCACTTCCGGCGGCGGCATTTATTCCACGGGAACGGGAGTAGACATCGTTGCCATCCCAGCTCCTGGTTACTACTTGGACAAGTGGGTGGATGGCTCCGGTAACTTCCATTACGGCAACCCTCTGCATGTAACCGTCCAATCCGCACTTACCCGCACAGCCCGTTTTACAAAGCAGTTTTATAAAATGGATGTCATTGGGGACGAGGCGTTTGAAGAATCCCCCCCGTCCGGTTCAGGGACGTATACTGTTGCGGATAACATCGTCTTTACCGCTTTTCCTGCCGATACTTGGGAGTTGGCCAATTGGTCTCCAGGCGGGTATGTAGAATTTATTGTCCGGGCCCTTCCTAGACTGGACAACACACAGACCGCCTTGTTCGCCGAAGGACGGGAGCGTAGGGAATTCAGGCTCGTCCGGGGCGCCGCTTACAGGTTCAACCTCAACAGCAAGGACATGGCGGGCCATCCTTTTTACATTAGCACGTCCCCAGACGCGGACTTGACCGGGCATTACGAAGGCGAGTTCATCGAGGGGGTAACCGGTTCCCGTTTCTCCAATGGCTATGTTGATTTTACCGTGCCGGAATCCGCCCCGGACACCTTGTACTACCATACCTCTTCCACGGCTGGGGCCGGCGGTGTAATCTCCGTCTATGATTTGTTTGTAATAATAAAATAAGCGACCGCCAAACG
>JAYPDO010000025.1:30207-35804 GCA_038125285.1 Opitutia bacterium | reverse complement strand
GGATAGTCCTCCAGTTTTCCAGCTTCCACTATCCCTGCCCGTACGGGGTTGAGGTTCGCTTCGCGACTTGGGGACAGTCCAATTATTCATGTTTTTCCAGAGCCTCCCAGTACTTGTCTTCGCCTGGTTTCAGTTTGCGGTGGCAACTGACCTTGCTTTGGACATGAGAGACCGCACCCATTTGTAGGTTTTCGGCGATCCATTTGTTCGGAGCCAGGAACTTGTCACGGAGGTACCGGGCAGCGGCGACTTTCCAGGGTTCCCCTTTTTTGGTGTTACCAAGGTCTTCCTCGGTTTTCCCAAGGATTGTGAGGATCTCTGCCAGGGAACGGGAAAATAGGGCTTCGCGGATTTCGGAAGCTTCTCCTTCGACGACCTTTGCGAAGTCGCCGGCATCCATGTTGGCCAGGACGCGTTCCTTGAATTCCTTGGTGCCTTGTGCCCAGCCTTTGCACATGTTTTCAAACCCCATGCGTTTTTGGGAGACGTCTTCTTCGGCGAGCCAAGCGAGGTAGGCTTTATACATTTCCCGTCCTTTTGGTGTGTCTGCGAGATGTCCGGCGGCGTCCAGGGCGGTAGTGTAGTCGCAAAAGGGCCAGCGTTTGCCCTTGTTGGCCAGTTGGTGGAAACTGCTATGGGGATAGTCCTCCAGTTTTCCAGCTTCCACTATCCCTGCCCGTACGGGGTTGAGGTGGATGTAATGGCAGACCGGACCCAATGCGCCGCCGTCGAGCAGGATGGCTTTGTACCTGCCTTGGAAAACATGGCCGCTGGCTTTGCGTACCCGGTTGAAGTGGTTGGCGAATGTCGACTGCAGCCACCGCATCCCTTCGACTAAATTGGGCTCCGGGGTTTGGATGCAGAGGTGGTAGTGGTTCCCCATCAGGCACCAGGCGTGCAGGACCCAACCTTTGGCTTGGCAGCATTCCTGGAGGGTTTTTATGAACTTGCGCCGGGCGTTTGCGCCTTCGAAGATGTGGGAACGGTAATTGCCCCGGTTGATCACATGGTAACAAGCCCCAGGGTATTCGATGCGTATTTTTCTAGCCATAGGTGGAATGAATAGGGTTTTGGGGTAAATGAGTCAAAGGGTAAAACATGAAAAATTGGACTGACTCCTTTGTTGGCATGTTGCTGACGGTTTTGGTAGCATCCGGAAAGGACAGGCCGACTGTCCTGGCTTTCGGGGATTCGATTACGGAGGGCGGGGGGAGTTTCGTTTGTTACCGGGAGGTGCTGGTGCCCGGGTTGAAGGAATTGGGGGTTGGGTATGAATTCATCGGCCCGAAGAGGGACAGGGTTTCGGCCCATGCCGGGTACAGCGGGAAAAATACTTCCTACTTGCGAAAGGTTTGCCGGGAGGTGTATGGGCTGTATCCGGCTGATTACGTGTTGCTCCATTCCGGGCACAACAGTTTTAGCAAGGACATGCCTGTGCCAGGGATCTTGGCCGATACGGAGGCGATCATCCAAACGGTTTTGGAGGTGAACCCTTCTGCGACGGTCTTGTTGGCCCAGGTCATTCCGGCCGGGAAGCTGCCTAAATATTCCTACATCCCTGAATTGAACGAGGGGCTTTGTACCTTGTCGGGCCGGTTGCAAAAGGAAGGGGCGCGGGTCGTACTGGTGGACCAGGCTAGGGGATTCGACTGGAGGACGGACACGGTTGCGGACAAGGTGCATCCGAATGCCGCCGGGGCGAAGAAGATGGCGGGGAAGTGGATGGATGCTTTGGTCCCTTTGATGGGGAAACTAGGCAGGGAGAGGCGTTGAGACGTAGGCACGATGGAGAGTAAGCTTGGTCGTTGGTGTGACTTTTGGCTAACCAAAGAGTGATGACTAGGGATTGTTGATTTTTGAAGTGGTTGTGACGGGGAATGGGAGTTCCCTTTGCCCAAGGCTTTCTGGGAACCAATCCCTTCTGGCCGGAGGCGTGTTTTGGGGGTGTTTTTCGCCTGCGTAACCTTTAAGCTTGTACCCGTGGGATGACCCGGGCATTTTCCGGGCAACATGGAAAGCGTCCAGAACTACCTCCCCATTTTGATCCAGGTCTTGTTGGCTTTTGCAATGGCTTTCGGGATCCTGATTGTGAGCCATCTTTTTGGCCAGCGCAGCAAGGGGAACAAGTTCAAGGACTCGCCTTACGAGTGTGGCCTGAACCCTGCGGGGAAGCCCCAATCTCGTTTCGGGGTGAAGTTCTATGTGACGGCGATGTTGTTTATTTTATTCGATATCGAGGTGGTTTTCATGATCCCATGGGTGATGGTATTCCGGGATTTTCTCGCGGCGAGTTTGCCGATCCTTTTGCCTGTGGGGTTTTTCCTGGCGGTGCTGGTGGTTGGCTTGGTCTACGAGTTGAAAAAAGGCGCGTTGGAGTGGGAAAAATAATTCCCAAGGGGGTTTAGGGACAGTATGGCAAAGAAATCAATGCGACTGGACAGGATTCTTGCTAAAAACCGGGTCATCGACCTTGTTTCGCAGGATTTTGGCGGGGCGATCGAGGAATTGCTGAACACTTGTCCACTGGATGACAACGAGGACGGGAAGAAGGCACGACTGTTGAAGAAGACCCTCTTGAAGAGGGAGGATGCCATCACTTCCTACTTGGGCAATGGGGTGGCCTTACCACACTTTAAATTCAAATACTCTAAGCAGTATGTGTTGGCTGTGGGGCGGTGCCCTTGCGGTTTGGTTCACAACGGGCAGCATAACCAGGAGTTACGATTGGTGTTTTTGCTCTTGGTATCGGACAGTGCGCCGGATTACCTGAACACGTTGTCAAACTTGGCGCGGATTTTCCATGTCAAGGCAGTGATGGAGAAGTTGATCGCTGAACCGACGTTAGGCGGCTTTCGGGAGCGCGTGAAAAAGGTCTTGGCCGGGGAACCGTTCCATTCCCGTTATCTGAATTCCCGTTTCAACAGCATCATTTTGGCAGAGGCACGGAAGATCGCCCGGGGGACGGAATGTACCGCGATCTTGGCTTTCGGGGACACTTTTTCCAGCCCCGTCCAACCGGTGATCGCATTCAAGGATTTCAAGACAGTACTGGTTGTCCAGGCCGAGGGGGAGTTGATTGTTAAGCAGGAAGACGTGGATGCGGTGATCACGCTACGTTCACGTTTCCAGGGCAGGTTGGCGCAATTCCGCAGTGCGGTGTTGATCGGCTTGATCCGGGGTCTTTTCACCAAGGATGACCGGATCCTGTGTCTGGGCGGTTTGCCCGGGAGCAACCAGTTCGACTCCATCGTGGTGGCTGATGTGGACGAGGAATTCAGCCAGATGGCGGATCACAACGTGGAGCTTTTGCCCCCGGATGTCGGCGCGGATGTGCTGGAGAGGATCCTGGGGATCGCGATCGAGCTTGCCGTCGAAGGGCGAGAGGGCAAGCCGGTCGGGGCATTGTTCGTACTCGGGGACACGGAAAATGTGAGGAATTTTGCCACACCTTTGATCCTGAACCCTTTCCATGGCTACAAGACGGAAGACCGCAACCTGCTGAACCCGTTCATGGACGAGACAGTCAAGGAACTCGCGACGATCGACGGGGCGTTTGTGATCCGGGGCAACGGGGTACTGGATTCCGCCGGGACGCTCATCAATGTCCCGTACTACAACCACAACTTGCCTGGTGGCTTGGGTTCGCGGCATGCTGCTGCGGCAGGTATCTCTTCCGTCACCAAATGCCTGGCCATCACGATCTCCAGTTCCACGGGCAAAGTCCTCCTTTTCCGTGGCGGGGAGATGATCCCGCTGAACCGGAGTTAGCGTCAGGCCAGTTTACCTGGCCATGCAGTTCACCTTACTGAACCATATTACACGGCTTGTAGAGCCATGCTAGGCCTTGGTTCTCGTAAACCTCAAACACCTTTGGGTACACGATTTCCTGGTTCGCTAGGGATTGCGTTTTCGAATGCCTGGTCCGCCAGCCAGCATGTTGGTTTACACAATCCTTTTTCGACCAGAAATTACTGGTAGGAGGTAGCAAAGGTTTCCAACTGTTTGCTCATCAAGATGTGGGGGAGCCCAACTTCGGTAAAGCCTTCGCCTTCCTCAAAATAGCCAAGTTTCCGGTAAAACTCCATTACGGAGACCCGGGCGTGCAGGATAATTTCCCGGAACCCCTTTCCCCTGGCGAAGCCTTCGGCATAGTTTGCCAATGCCCTCCCGACCCCTCTGCCCTGGAGTTCTTCGCAGACGGCGAACTGACGCATTTGCACGAGCCCATCCTCCTTTGGCCTAAGGATTACACTTCCGGCCAATTTCCCGTCCACACGGCATGCAAAGTGGTAGGATCCCTCTTCGGCGAGCAGGTCTTCCATCCTGTATTCCATGCCTAATGGTTTGCGTAACACGGAATCCCGGATCTGGACGGCATCCCAGTATTCCCCAGAATTGTGGGGGATTTCAGAGCAGGCCAATTCCATTTTATCCTGCAAATCTTACAGCGCAGGGTAAGTGGGCATCCTGCTGCATTGCGTAAACCGAAGTGGTTCTCATGTCATCCATCATGGAATTCCATTTCAAGGATGCAACATGGGATTTCATGTCCCGCATGGAAGCCGGGCCAATCCGAATGGGGTCTTGGTGTCTCTTTAGGGTTGATACCAGGAAACCATCCATTTCACTAGAATCACTTTGAGTCCAACAACCCAGAAATCCGGCCAGAGCCTTCGCCTGGAAACTATTGGTTTACTGTCCATCCTCGTTGGGCTTTTGGCCTTTGCGCCTGGATGTACAAGCGAACCGGTTCGCCAGGAACCAGCCACCGAGCCTGGTGCTGCACAGGATGCGGCCCCGCAGAAGCCTGCCGTTACGGAGAGCAAGGTCCAGGAACTCATGGACGAGCAGGTCGAGCTGGACGAGTCCGTTTACCGGTTTGAAACCCAGGCCCAGGAGCATGAGGCCACCTTTGTCAACTTGTGGGACCGGCTCCGGAGGGACGACCCTTGGCAAGTCCTTGAAAAATTCCACTTCGATGAACTGGAGCTTCCTTCCTTCCCAGGTTGGCAACCCTTCGACCACGGCATGCCGGGGTTGCGCGAGGCCAAACTGGATGGGGACACACGAAAGCTGACCCATGAAGATTATCTGGCCGAAATCCGGAAGTTTTCTGGGCAAGGTTGGAAAGTGGCACAGACCGAATGGCACCACAGTACCTACCGGCCTGCCCGTAACGACCAGCCCGCAAGTTCTGAAGTGTCCTTTGAAATCCATTTGGAACACCCTGCCTCCCAACGTCGGATCCAGGTAAAGGGCGAGCTTGGTGTCACTTGGACCGATTTCCAGACTTGGGACAAAACCCCCTATCCCGGTACCATCGAAGTCAGGAAAACACAAGTCCTGGAACAAACCGGCGACCCGCTCTTTAAAGAGATCCTTGAGGTCAATCCCCTCAAGATGGAGCCCCAGGTCTATCCCAAGGTCGGCCCAGTGCTGGTTTACGACCTTGACCGGGACGGCTTGCCCGAAGTCGTTCTGGCCGGGAGCAACCTCCTTTATAAAAATAAAGGCGGTGGGAATTTCGAAAAAGCGGAATTTCTCAAGGAAACCAAACTACCCCATATGGACGCAGCCATCCTGGGGGATTTCAATGG
>JAYPDO010000025.1:0-30197 GCA_038125285.1 Opitutia bacterium | reverse complement strand
TTCAATGGGGACGGGCATATCGACTTCATTACTGCCAGGGAGGACGAAAAAGTCCTTCGCTTCTGGCCCGGCGGGGAAAACGGGGATTTTTCCCAGCCATCCGGAATCGCCTTCCCCACTCCTCTGGAGCATCCCCATGTCATCACTGCGGGGGACATAGACAAAGACGGGGACCTGGATCTTTTCCTCGGCCAGTGGCGCCAACCTTATGAGAAAGGCTCGATGCCCACTCCCTACTACGACGCCCTCGATGGCCACCCTGACTACCTCCTTCTCAATGACGGTACAGGGAAATTCACCGATGCCACTGAGGGTACACCAATGGCCCCGAAACGGACCCACAGGACTTTCAGCGCATCCTTCGCCGACCTCGATTCGGATGGTAACCTGGATCTCCTGACCGTGGCCGATTTCTCTGGCCTGGATGTCTTCCGGAACATGGGGGGCGGGAAGTTCGAGGATGTCACTTCCAGTTGGGTAGGGGAGCGGCACGCCTTCGGCATGTCCCACGTCCTGGACGACTTTGACGGCGACGGCCAGCAGGATTTCTACATGGTCGGCATGAGTTCCACCACAGCACGCAGGCTCGAACGCCTCGGGATCAAGCGCGAAGGCTTTGAGAAGCACGATGCCATGCGGATGGCCATGACCTTCGGCAACCGCCTCTACCTGCGCCGTGATGGCAAATTCGAGGAACCCCCGTTCCGCAACGACCTCGCCCGCACAGGCTGGTCCTGGGGATGTGCCTCCGCCGATTTTGATAACGACGGTGACCGCGACCTCTATGTCGCCAATGGACACCTCAGCGGAACATCCGCCCGGGATTATTGCACCCGCTATTGGTGCCACGACGTCTACACCGGGGACTCCAAACCCAGCCCTCTTCTCCACGCCTTCTACTCGACCGTGCTTGGCCAAGGCGGTTGGAACATCGGGGGCAATGTCTCCTGGAACGGTTTCGAACACAACCACCTCTATCTCAACCAAAACGGCAAAGGCTTCCGCAACACCGCTTTCCTTGCCGGGATGGCCCACGAGTACGACGCACGCGCTGTCATCGCCACCGACCTTGACCTTGATGGCAACCCTGACCTCTTGGTAGGGCGTTACGACACCAGCACCTACGCCTTCCGGCTCCACATCTACCGGAACCAAGGCGACTTTGGGCGCAATTGGGTAGGAGTCCGCCTGGAAGATGCACCGGGCAGGACGACTCCCGGGGCTGTGGTCACGGCCAAAGCCGGGGGGAAGACCTGGACGCGCCAAGTCGTCACAGGCGACTCTTTCACTGCACAGCATCCAGCGCAGGTGCATTTCGGCCTTGGCAAGCTCAGTGCCTTGGATTCCCTCGAAGTCCGCTGGCAAAACGGGGATTCTAAAACAATCCAATCCCCCGCCCTTGGCCAGTACCACATGGTCGTTCCATGAACCTTTTTCCCATTACCATAAAACTATGAAACCAACCCTCCTTCCCAACCTGATCTTGGCCGCGTTGGCCGTCCTTCCATCCGCCCGGGCCGATGTAAAACTCTCCCGCGCCTTTGGTGACCACATGGTACTCCAGCAGGGACAGCCCATCCGGATTTTCGGCACTGCGTCCAACGGGGAGAAGGTCACGGCCAAACTGAACGGGAAGTCCGCCACCGCTACTGCCGGTGACAGTGGGAAATTCCTGGTCGAACTTCCCGCAATGGCCGCCGATGGCAAAGCCCACACCCTGGAGGTCTCAGGGAAAAACACAGTTTCCGTCCAGGACGTCTTGCTGGGGGAGGTCTGGATCTGCTCCGGCCAGTCGAACATGGAGTGGTCGGTCAGTGGCACCCTTGACGCCGGGAAAGAAATCGCGGCGGCGGACCATCCCCAAATCCGGATATTCGATGTCCCCGGCCATGTCTCCGGCCCGGTTCCCCAGGAAGATCCCCGCGGATCCTGGCGAATTTGCTCGCCCCAGACTATCGGCGGGTTTTCGGCGGTAGGTTATTTCTTCGGCCGGGTGCTCCAAAAGGAACTCGGTGTCCCTGTTGGCCTTATCGGAACCAATTGGGGCGGGACACGCATTGAGCCTTGGACACCTCCTGTCGGCTTCGAGCAAGTCCCCGACTTGAAGGATTACCGGGAAAGCATCGAATCTGTCGACCCTTCCACCAAAGCCGGGAAGGCGAACCATGAAAGGTACCTTGCCCAAGCCGAAGCCTGGCTGAAGGAAGCCCAAGGGAATGTTGCTGCGGGCAAAGCCATCTCTTCCCCCCCGCAATTCAACCTGTCCCCCAAAGGCGGGGCCACCCACATATACAACGGCATGGTGTACGGGCTCCTCCCCATGAGTGTGAAGGGGGCGATCTGGTACCAAGGCGAATCCAACGCCGGGGATGGCTTGCGCTACGATTACCTCAAAGAAGCTCTGGTTAAAGGGTGGCGCTCAGTTTTCAGGAATGACGACCTTTCTTTTTATTGGGTCCAGTTGGCCAATTTCCAATCCCCTTCTGACAACCCGTCCGGTGGCGGTTGGGGGCCTGTCCGCGAAGGCCAGCGTCGCGCCCTCCGCATCCCCGGAACCGGCATGGCTGTCATCATTGACATTGGCGAGGAGCGCGACATCCATCCGAAGAACAAACAGGATGTTGGTGCCAGGTTGGCCCTTTGGGCATTGGCCAATGATTATGGCAAGGACATCGTCTACTCCGGTCCCCTCTACAAATGCATGAAGGTCGAGGGAGACTCCATCCGTATTTCCTTCGACCACGTTGGTGGCGGACTGGTCACGGCCAAGAAAGAAGGCCTCGCCCCGGCCAAGGTAGTGAAGGAACCCCTTTCCCATTTTGCCATCCAGTCCAATGACGGGAACTGGCACTGGGCAAAGGCCGAGATCGATGGTGATACCGTGGTTGTCCGTGCTGACGGGGTGAAGAATCCTAAGCATGTCCGGTTCGGTTACCAATCCAACCCCGTAGGCATCAACCTCTACAACAAGGAAGGCTTGCCGGCCTCCCCGTTCACGACGGACTGATTTCGCCATTGCGATAACGCCTTGGTCAGGTTGGCAAATTTCTAAGTCTGGCCAGGTAATACAGCCCGACCATCTTCGGCTATTGGAATGCCGGCACTCCGTGCTTTCCTGAAGTTGCTCAGATGGTGGTGTGGATATTTATCCTGTCTGCAGATGTTTGCTTCTTCCTACACGCGGGCTGTTAATCCTGTGCTACGTAGCATGGGCTTTACTGTGTTCAAGATTATGGAGATTTGCATCACTCCCCCAGCAAGGGGTCTGACCGTTTGTCCGTGAACACGGGTTGGATCCAAGCATAGTAACCTTTTAAGCGGCCTTCCTCGGCCTCTTTCAAAAGGCTTACTTTGCAGCGGACGTAGGGCTGGCAGTCCGGGATGTCGAATTTGGCACTGGTTCCTTCCACTGTTTCGAGGGTTTTCCCTTCTTTGCCGAGAAACTCGATCCTATAGCCGGATTGTCCTTCGCGGACTTTGCTGCCGTAAAGATCCGGGGAGGCGAGTTCTTTGTCCGTGGCGCAGGTATCGACCTCCACGGAGATTGTCTTGCGGGTGCGTTCCATTGTCTTGAGGATGATCCCGCTGGAGGCGTAGAAATCCCCGTCCAACATGGCGTGGGTAATGGCGTGGGAGTCCAGTTTGTCTGCCTGGACCATGACCCATCCCCGTCCTGGGTTGGAATGGTTTTCACCCAACTTGGCAAAGTGGTGGGCATCGTCTGAGGCGACGGCGTAGATTGACATCCCGGCGTCCAGGAGTTGGTCCCACATTTTCTCAGTGGACATGTGGTGGGCGTCGCCAAAGTTGGCGACAGCGGGGTGCCCGTTATAGAGTTCGAAAAGGTAGAGGTGTTCGACAGGGAGGATGTCCTCCGGCTTGACAGCCCATTTGAAGTTGGGGTGGTTGAGGATGGTGGTTCCCCCGGCTTCCCGAGCCCCATGGACATGGCTTTGGATGATGTGGGAGCGTTCGCCATCGGCATCCCATGGCACCAGTTTTTCGATGTCTAATGCGGTGGTGTGGATGACTTTGTGCCCGGTGACTTCCTGGCCTGGGACAAGGAGGAAGTCCTTCCTTGGATCCTTGCCGAGGTCAACGGTGGCTGGGTCGATGAATTTGTTGTGCTCGCTCAGCACGAGGAAGTTGTAGCCGTGGTCGTGGTACCACCCTGCGACGGCTTCCGGGGTTGAGTCCGCATGGCCGCAAAGGACAGTGTGGGCGTGGGTGTTACCTTTATACCATTCTGCGTTCAGGAGGCTAGTCAGGACCAAAAGGGGGATGGGGAAGGCCAGTCTTTCCATTCTCCTAGCTTCCTAGATTTTTCCTGTTCATGTCGAGAGGTTTCCAGTCAAATCTCTTTGGAAAATAGCTTAAATTCACCTGGGTATGCATGCACGAAAAACCTCTTTTGGGAGGTTTATTGTCTTTTACGGTTGTAGGTTGGCATTTGCGAGTAATCGACAAATCTATCGAAGAATGTGAAGAAAAAACGAACGAACCCAAACCTGAAACAAAGAAGTGGCAGGACAACATGGTAAAGCGGAAAAAGGCCAGGGCTCACAAAAGGGGGCGAGGCAAGTGAACCCGAGGGTTTGTTGGCGGCAGCTTTTCCTATGATTGGCTTGATTGACGAGCAGATCAGGACGAGTATTCCGCCGGAGTTGGTGGAGCGGGTTAAGAAGGCAAAGGAGGCCATGCTGTTCTACTCTGATACTGCGTTGTCCCTGAAATGTGGTGCGGTCGGACGTCAAGAAGCGCGCCCGATTGAATGCTATCAAGTTCCTGCTCAACAGTATTCCCCTAAGGGCAAGAACGAGAGGTTGGTATCCTCGTTCGACACGCAGATCGTGGGTTCGGCTAAGGATATTTACGAAATTTGGGACAACCTGCCTCAGCCCTTGGCAGGTATGTGAACCTTGCTTGGAAGGACTCCATGCAGGCCTTTTTTATGGCGACCAAAGATCGCCGCTCCGGTAGGGCGTCAATGTTCCCCTTCCTGGGAGACTACTTTGAATTGCTTTTCGTCCCAGCCTAGCGCCTTGCCTGTTTGGGCGGCGAAGTCCCAGTCGTGGGATTGGCCTTTGTGGTAGATTCTGACTTGTGAGGAGGTGGCTGCGTGGGCAACGGCTTCGGGGATGTCGGTGTATCGGAGGATTTGGAGGAAGTGGGGGCCGGCCATGTGCGAGGTTGGGAGGTTGTGGAGGTCGAGCCGGTGGATTCCTGGTTCATAGAGGGCTGCGTAGAGGGCAATGCCGGCGGTTAGGCCTTCGGCCTGGAACCAGGTTTGAGTTTTGTCCAAGCCGGGGATTTGGCGGAGGGCATGGATTGCTTGGCGGGTGTCCCAGGTTTGCATGCCCTCCAGGGTTTGGCCCAGGAGGTAAAAACGGCGGCGGATTTGGATGTCCTTAGGGCTTCCAGGTTTGTCGGTGTAGCGTGTCGGCCCGATGCCTCGCGGTGCGATGTAAGCCATGCCCCATTTGAAGTTTTGGAACATTTTTTTCTGGAGTTCCCAGCCGTCCTTGTCTGCTGGGGAAAAGTCGGGGGCGTAGTTGTTAAGTGGCTTGGAGAAGCCTGTGGACGCCCAGGCGAGGAAGTCCTTCCAGCCAATTTCGTCGAGGACATTAAGGACGACGAGGTCTATGTCCTTTATTTCCAAACCATCGCGGTGGAGGAGGAAGAGGGGGAGTTGGTAGGGCTCTTGGGCAGTGAAAGTGTATTGGCGGAGGCGGACGCCTTCGTGGGCCGCTTGGGAATGGGTTTTCAGGTCTGCGGCGATGGAGTTTTCTGCGGGCCAGCCGGCAAAGGTGTTTTGGCGAAGGTTTTGGAGGAGGTTATCGCGGCGTTGTTCCCACGTCTTTGCGTCTATTGGGACGACTGGTGACGGGGTAGGGGGGACGAAAGTGTCGTGAATGGTGGAGGTGCGTTCGTCCTTGGGGACTTGGTCGAAGACTTTGAGTTCTGTGGGTTCGAAGTATTTTGTGGCTTGGGTGGAGACGAGGCCGGTTTCGCCCTTGAGGTGTTTGTTGAACCAATGGAAAGCGCCTTGGCGGAGGGGTTGGGTGTCACTATGCGGGCCTTCGGTGATGTGGAGGCCGATGTTGGTGGGCACGCCGAGTAGTCCGTAGATACGGCGGGCTTTGTTGTAGGTGTGGACAACGCCGTTAAGGGGGAAGATGGAGTCGTTGTCGGTATTGGAGATGAGGAGTTTGCGGGGGGCGACCAGGGCGGCAACGTCCCCGAAATCCCATCGGGCGGTGTTGACGGCAAACATACAGTCGCAATGGCCTTCGACACAGCCGTGGATCACATGGTCGCGGAGGCTGGTGATCCCGGCGACGGGTACGGATACGTTGATGCGGTCGTCGATAACGCTGGTCCACCAGGAGTAGGAACCACCCCCGGAGCGGCCGGTCATGCCGATGCGGGCGGGGTCGATTTCCGGGCGGGAGACGAGGTAGTCGATTCCGCGCATGCTGTTCCAGGCCTCCACTCCCGCCGGGGTGTAGCCTTTTGACATCCACCAGGGCATTTTGCCGGAGTAGGTGCCGTGGTGGTAGCCTTCGATTTCGCCGAGTTGGATGGTGTCGATGGTAAGGCAGGCGTAGCCATTGCGGGCGAACCAGGCGCCGTGGTGCTGGTAGTGGGTCTTGTTCCCCATGTTGACCCCGTCGATTTTGACGCGGCCGTGGCCGCAGACGTAGAGAATGGCAGGGAGTTTTTTGCCATTTGGGAGGTCTTTGGGGAGGTAGAGGTTCCCCGTGACGTAGAGGCCGGGGAGGGATTGATAGTGGAGCTTTTCCACGATGAAGCCGTCGGACTGCTCGGTGCCTGTGATGGTGGCATTGAGGGGCGGCTTTTCAGCAAGGTCGGGGATGCCGAGCATTTGCTTCATTTTGGCCAAGCGTTGCGGGCGTTCGCGGAGCCAGTCTTCCTTGGTATGGATGCTGGACAGGGAGTTGGCTTCGAGTTGGGCCGTCTCGGTTTCGAAATATTGTTGGAGGAGTTCGCTACCTGGGGAATCGGCGGGGATGGCCCAGCGGGGGTTGGCTTGGAGGGCGAAAGTGGGGAGTAGGGAGTAGAGGCTGGGGAGTAGCGAGTAGAGGGGAATTTTGGAGATTTTCATGGGTCTGATGTAAGGGGGTGGGGATGGACAGACAAGGACATACACGGTTGGGTCGGGACACGCAGACTTGCAAAGATGGGGGAGGGTTGCCTACTCCCTACTCTCCACTCTCTAATAGCCGAAAACCGGGGATGGCATCGTGCGCATCCAAATGTGCCATGGCGTCCATTTCGGCTTTGCGCATGGCTTGGAGGTCAATTTCCGTGAGATCGTCAAAGCCGCAGAGGTGGAGCCAGCCGTGGACGAGGTAGAGGGTGAGTTCTTCGTTGAAAGGGGTGCCTAGGGCGGTTGAGTATTCCTGGGCGAAATCGGGGGAGACGCAAATTTCCCCGGCGTGGTTGTGGGCTGGGTCGCCTTGGAAGGTTATGACGTCTGTCGGCTCGGGGTTGTTGTGGTGTTCTACGTGGAGCCGGGTGTGTTCGTCCGCAGGCAGGAAGGCAATGGAGAGTTCGCCGGTGGGTTGGGGGTGGACGGGGAGTTTGGAGAGGTAGAGGAAGAGTTTTTGGACTTCTTTCCAGTCAAATTGGAGGCCTGGACGGGCGTTGTGGATTTGGACTGGGTTGTCCGTGGAGCCAGGTGGCATTGGTGTTCCAGGTTACTGGTTTTTGGAGCCTGCCAACTTGCCCACGGTTTGGTTCTTGGGTTGGTTGCCGGGGTTTTCCGTAGGGAATGGTGTGGAGGTTACTTTGAGGGTTTGTTCCGCAGGGAGGAAGGGGCGGTTTTCTTTTTTTCCTTTGATATCCTTTCCTTCCCCGAACCCTGGGTACTTGGTTCTGGCGTGGGCCATGTTGAGGAGGGTGAAAGTGAAACTTTTCTTGATTTCTGCAATTTCCTGGAAGGTGAGTGGGGTATCGTCGAGCTGGCCGTCCTCGAGGCGGTCTTCGAAGATGGTGTCGATGAGTTCTTCGAGGCTTTGGGCGTTAAGTTTGTGGAGGCTGCGGCTGGCGGCTTCGATGGCATCTGCAAAAAAGATGATGGCACTTTCCCTGAACTGGGGCTTGGGGCCAGGGTAGCGGTAGGTAGATTCTTCGACTTCCTCCTCTGGGAGGAGAGGAGCCTGGGTCTCGTCGGGGTGCTGGTCGTTTTGGACACTTGGGTCGACGGCTTGTTTGATGGCTTGCCGGTAGAAGTAATGGATGAGGCCGGTACCGTGGTGTTGGCGGATGACGTCAATGATGTCCCTGGGGAGCTTGTGTTCCTTGGCAAGTTCCACTCCTTCGGGGATGTGGCTTTTGATGATGAGGGCACTCATCGAGGGGTTCTGGGAATGGTGGGGGTTGTTGCCCGGGATTTGATTTTCGATGAAGTATTCGGGCTTGGCGAGTTTGCCGACGTCGTGGAAGAGGGCGCAGGCACGGCATTTGAGTGGGTTTGCCCCGAGTTGGCGGGCGGCGTTTTCGGAGAGGTTAGCCACCATGAGGCTGTGGTGATAGGTGCCTGGGGCTTCCATCTGGAGGCGGCGCAGGAGCGGGTGGTTGGTGTCCGTCAGTTCCAGCAGGCGGATGTCCGTGATGAATTTAAAGGTGTTTTCGAGGATGGGGAGGATACCGATGACGAGCATGCCGGTGATGGCGCTGACGGTAAAGCAGGCCAGGGCTTGGATGCCGATGAGATCGAATTTTGTATCGCTGATGAGGCCGATGAACAGGGCGAGCAGTGCGTTGATGGCACCAGTCGCCAGGCTGGCCTGCATGAGGCGGGAGCGTTGGGAGATGTTACGGCAGAGGTAGACCCCTGCGAGCGTTGCGCAGAAGGAGGCTAGGAAGATCTCCATCGAGCCTTCGAGCATGAAGGAGAACAGGAGGCTGATGACGAAGGCACCGAGGATGGCGAGGGTAGAGCCGGAAAGGATGGCGAGGATAAGCGGGGCGAAGGCTGTGGGGCAAAGGTAGGGGAGGAGGGTGAGGTATTGGTCGTGGGTCTGGAAGGAGGGGATTTCCACCAGTTGGAGGATGAAACGGATGAGGAGGAGGTTTGTCACGATGACCAATGCGGCCAGACCCAACATCCGGTTGCGGCCGGAGATGCGGCGGTATCCGATTTTGAGGCAGAACCAGATAATGCCGATCAGGATTGACGCAATGAAGAGACCCCGGAGGACGATCTTTAGGCTATCTTTCGCGGTGTATCCTTGTTGGCGCTCTTCTTTCAAATAGGCGTCATATTTCTCGAAATCGGCCTTGGTGATTTCTTCACCGGCCCTGAGGATGACTTCGTTTTGGTTTACGGTGATGATGATGGCGGGCGTGCTGGCCTCCAGGTTTTGGATTTTCAGCCTGTGGGCCGCGGCGTCGTAACGGAGGTTGGGGACAATGGCCACCGAGGAGATCCCGATGAGGGTATCCCTGAGGTCCATGGGGATTTCTTGGTCTTGCCGGATCCGGAAACTGAAGAGGTTTTGGGCGGAAGCCAGGGTCAGGACGGTTTTGCGGTTAGGGTCGTCGGGGCTCCCGGTACCTTGGGGGAGGATGGAGAAAAGGGATAGGGAGGATGGATCAGACGAGGCAAGGAATTCGTTTTGCTGGGGAAGGATGGGATGGGAGTGGATTTCGTGGAGGATGTGGATGCAACGGGTAAAGTAGTCGGTGCGCTCTTCCTGGTTGGTTTTCAGGACGAGATCCTTGAGGAGCGGGGCGGGGAATTTGCTGTAGCGTGGGTTTGCCAGGACTTGGAGGATTTCCGCGGGTAGGTTGCTTGACTGGTTTTCTGGCTCTAGGCTTGGGCTTTGGGCGAGGTTGCCAGGGGCTTCCGGGTTTTGTTCCGGCTTGTCTTGGGGAACGTTATGCGGTGAGGTTTCCGGAGTCGGGGGCACCAGGTCTCCTGGAGTAGGGGGAAAGTCCTTTGGTTGAGGGGGTGTTCCCGGCTTAGGAGGGGTTGAGGGTTCTGCCTCTGTCCCAGGAACGGGGACGGGAACGGGTTCCGGGGATGGTAGGGGAGGGGCTTTGGCCAACTTTTTCTCTTCGTCGACCAAGGCTTGGTCTAGGCTAGTGATGGTCTGCTCGAACTTATCTACAATGTTTGGAATGGGAGCGAGGGTGGGGGGGACACGTAGGCGCAGGACGCTGCGTTGTCTTTCCGTCTCGATCTTGCTTTCGTAATGGAAGTGGAAGTTGGCGACGATGCTCTCCATGGCGACTTGGCCGACGGCGACGCTGGTTGACCGGGTGGGCGGGTTCCAGAAGCAGATGACGGTGATGAGCCCGGCGAGGAGTAGGAAGAGGGTACTTGCGATCAGGCGGCTGCTTTCAAAGAAGCTCAGGAAGCGGTTTGGCTCCCCTTGCCTGCGGCGGGTGCGGGCTTCTGCCCGTTTCTCGGAAGGTTTTTTGGAAGGTGCTGGCATGGGTCAGGCCTTGGTTTGTTCGCTAGCACGCGCTTTTTCGTAGGCCAGCAGGATTTGTTGGACGACGGGATGCCGCACAACGTCGGATTTCTCAAAAGTGAAGAGGTGGATGCCGGGGATGCCGCGCAGAATGCGGACGGCTTCGGTGAGGCCGGATTGGCGTGCACGGGGGAGGTCGATCTGGGTGATGTCGCCCGTGATTACCATGCGGCTGTCCTCGCCAAGGCGGGTCAGGAACATCATCATTTGTTCGGTTGTGGTGTTTTGTGCTTCGTCAAGAATGATGAAGGAATTGGCAAGGGTGCGCCCGCGCATGTAGGCAAGAGGGGCGATTTCGATTTGGCCTCGGTCGATGAGTTTTTGGGTGTCGGTTTTGCCAAGCATGTCCTCCATGGCGTCGTAAAGGGGGCGGAGGTAGGGGAGGATTTTTTCTTGGAGGTCGCCTGGGAGGTAGCCAAGGGCTTCCCCCGCTTCTACAGCTGGGCGGGTGAGGACAATTTTGCGGTGTCCGCCTTCGAGCAGAGATTGGATGGCGGAGGCCATGGCGAGATAAGTCTTGCCAGTGCCTGCCGGGCCGATGCCGAAGGTGATGCTGTGAGAGGGGATGGCGGTGAGGTAGAGTTTTTGGTTGAGGGTCTTTGGGACGAGGGTCTTGTTGCGGACCTTTAGCTTTAGGGGCGAGTCCAGGAGTGCGTCGATTTGGCTGGGTTCGCCTTCGGTGAGGAGGTGCAAGATGTAGCGGATGTCGGTATCCCGGATTTTGAGACCCTGGGAGCGGGCTTTGTCGAGGGCTTGGAAGAGTTGGAGGCCTTTGGCCGAGGCGTCCTGATCCCCTTGGAATTGGATCCAGTTGTCCCTCGTGACGATGGTGATGCCGAGAGTTCCTTCTATTAGAAGCAGCTGTGCTTCGTCGGAGCAGTAAAGTTGGGATAGGGACCGTGCATCTTGGAAATGCAAAATGGGGTGGTCCTTAGGGGGGGTGGTGGCACTCATTGTCGGGAGTAGAGTTCCTTGGCCGTGGCGTGGAGCTTGGTCCACATGCGGTCCATGGATTCCGGCAGCACGCGGGTGTCCCCGATGACGGGCATGAAGTTGGTGTCGCCTTCCCACCTGGGGACGATGTGCGCGTGGAGGTGCCGAGGAATACCCGCGCCTGCGGCGGGGCCGATGTTGAAGCCAATGTTGAAGCCTTGGGGTTGGATAGCTTCTTCCAGGATTTGTTGGCCAAGGATGATGTTGGCCATGAGTTCGGAGCGCTCTTCCTGGGTGAGTTCTGGCAAGGTGGGCACTTCCCTGTAGGGGAGGATTAGGAGGTGGCCGGGGTTGTAGGGGAACTTATTGAGGATGATGAGGGTGAGTTTGCCACGGTGGACAATGTGCGCCGCTTTGTCGTCCGGATTCTTGTACAACTCGGCAAACGGGTTGCTGTTCCTGGGTTTGTTGGAGGGCTCTGGATCCTTTTGGGCCTGGATGTACTCCATACGCCAATAGGAATGCAAATGCTTCATAGGGGATGCGTGCAGGGAAACGCCGTGGACTGAGGAAGGCTGGTTGCGATAGGCCGTGGTGAACCGTTGGCAGGGAGGGCGGGTTCGTTTGCGGAGGGGGGAAGGCTCCGGTTACGGGGTTGGCATTAGGGGATGGTGCCGGGTCAGGCTAGGTTTCATTCCTGGGTCTGCGATGAGTAGCTGAGGTAAAATCGCGCATTTTGGATTGGCATTCGCTTGGACGCAACTTCAAATTCTTGGGTTGCTTACATGATCGATTCCTTCAAAAGGGATGGCATGTTGTCTTGGTACAGGGAAACTTCTTCTGAAACCCGTTGGGTCTTGTGGTTGTGGGCGGGGGTATTGTTGCTGGTATGTTTGGAGCAATCGCATTGGTGGAGGATCAGGGAGGACTATCTGTTCGGGTTCTTGGCTTTGCCCTTCTCATGGTTTGTACTGGGGGAGAGGAAGGGGAAAATATTGGGAATTTTACAAGGTGAAGGGAGTCCCCATTGGACGAGTTCACGGCTGGGTGACTTCATCGCATGGGTATTGTTCGGAGGTGCATTGGCGTCTGTGGCCTTGGGTGCGCTCGTCCGTTGGGCGCAGGGGCATTCCCAACCGGCTTCCCTGCTTTTCAGCCTAGCCTTCCCCTGTATAGTGTTCAGTTCGGTTTGGCTCTATGGGAAAGGGAAAGACGGGAGGCCTCTTCCCCCCCAGGCTCGGTTGGAGTTGGTGGGGTTGCTGGCCTTCCCGGCTTTGGTTTGGTTGATGACCACCCCTATCCTGTCGTTCCTTGAGAAACAGTTGAGTTTGTTCCTGCTCCGCAAGGTCACGGTGGTGGTGTTCACCGTCTTCGAGGTGTTGGGGTTGTTTGTCGAGCAGCGGGGAAACACATTGCTCCTTCCCAAAGGGGTGGTCGGGGTGGCGGACGCTTGTTCCGGGATCCGCTCCCTGATGGCCTGTATTTTTGCCGGATCCTTCCTAGGGGCGGTCTATTTTGCCGAGCTTTGGAAGAAGGGGTTGTTCGTGGTTCTGGCCTGCGTCTTTGCCTTTGTATTTAATATTGGGAGGAGTTTGTTCCTCACATTCTGGGCTTACAAATGGGGTGCTGCCAGTATCAAGGGCACAGTCCATGACGTCACGGGTTTCGCGGTGCTGGGACTTACTGGCCTCTGCTTGTTCATGCTCGTCCCCTTGGTCGAGGGCCGTTGGATTCGGGGTTGAACCGATTTGGTTTTTGGACAACTTAGTACCCTTTTTTCACGAAACTGATGAAAATACTGTTCGTCGCGCCGGAGCTGCCTCCTTATTCAAAAGTTGGAGGCTTGGGGGATGTCGTCCATGCGCTTTCCAAAGCACTTGTCGATGCCGGCGAAAATGTGAAAGTCTTTACCCCACTTTATGGGGGGATCCAGATGGGGGAAGGATGGGATGCCCACCCGGCGCCTTTGGAGATCCATGCCGGGGCGGGCACTTTCGGCCGTTTGTGGGAAGGGAAGCATCCTGATGGCGATGTCCCTATCGTATTCCTGGAGTACAAGGAGTACTTTGAACGGAGGGGGGTTTACGAGCCGGCTGCGGGGGGGATTTTCGAGGACAACCAGTGGCGTTACGCCCTTTTCAGCTGTGCGGCCATCGACATGTGCAGGCACTTGGATTGGTATCCAGATGTGATCCATTGCCATGATTGGACGACAGGCCTCCTTCCCGCCATGGTGAACAGGGAGTCCCATGCAAAGCATAAGGTTGGGGATGCGGCCACCCTGCTTACCCTCCACAACATGAAGCACCAGGGCGGCTTTAAGGAAGATGTGAAGGACTTTGCCAGGGTTGCACATGAAGTCGAAACCTTGGGCGGCTATGTCAATTTTTTGCGTAACGGGATTTTGAGCGCGAATGGTTTGACCACAGTGAGTCCCACCTACGCCCTCGAAATCCAAGGCTCTCCTGGCGGTTGTGGCCTGGAGGGTGATTTGCGGAAGAGAGGGGACCATTTGTGGGGGGTTTTGAACGGGATCGACGCGGAATCCTGGGATCCTGCTGCTGACCCGGCCTTGCCAGCCAACTATTCCCTGGAAAACCTCTCTGGCAAAGGCCAGTGCAAGGCTGCTTTGCAAGGGGAGATGAACTTGCCCGCCAGGCCGGATGTACCGGTCTTCGGTGTCGTTGCACGGTTGTTCGAACAAAAAGGCCTGGATCTCCTGGCCGACTGCCTCTGGGACTTCATCTCCAAGCACCAGACCGCACAAGTCGTAATCCTTGGATCCGGGGACTCCAAACTGGAGGAACGCTTCAACGGCTATGCCCACGGCCACCCTGCCAATGTTTCCATTGCGACGCGGTTTGACGAAGGCCTGGCGCGTAGGATCTTTGGCGGGTCAGACTTTTTCCTTATGCCCAGCCGTTTCGAACCCTGCGGGCTGACCCAGATGTATGCCATGCGCTATGGCACCCTGCCCGTGGTGCGGAAAACCGGCGGGCTGGCGGACACCGTGTTTCCCCCCTACCATGCAGGGGGCGGCACCGGCATTGTTTTCGAAGAACCTTCCGCATGGGGGCTCCTCCAAGCCATGAACGAAGCGGTGAAGGTATTTAACCAGCCCGACACCTTGCAGAATTTGCGCTACAACGGGATGTCCAAGGACTTTAGCTGGAAAGCTTCCGTAAAGGAATACCAGCAGATTTACCGGACCTTGGTCGACGAAAAGGCCAAAGTGTAAAAAGATCGTCCCTCAGTCCACCTTGTGGAAGGCTGTATGCCAGAGGTTTTGCACAGTCGGGACAGGACGGAAAGGGGAGTCATTGTGCTTGATGCTCTTGAGGGAGAACTCCTCCTTGCCTTCGTTGTCCTTAGACTTCCTTAGGTTGTAGACGATCGTATCCCCCTCCTCCCGCATCTTGTCCTTGCCACTATATATATAATGGACGGTGACGATGTCGTCCTTCATTTTCCACGTCCCTTCCGATTGGAGGGCAACCCCATCCTCATCCTTTTTCCATAGTAGCTTCCCGCCATCCAGGAATGTGATGTACTCTTGCTCCTGGAACTTGTTTTGCTCCATGATTTGGGCTTCCTTCCCAGTGCCGACCTGCTTCCGCTGGCCACCGCTTACATATGTGCCGGAAGGCGGTTTGGCACAGGCAGCCAAGATTAACGAGCAGAGCCAGACGGCGATTTTCAAGTGACGGGTCATGGGTCGTTTGGGTTGCAATGAAAGACGGTAATTATATTAGAACCCTTCGGCCAGGGTAATAGAGGGTGTCGCTGCTGGTTTACAACTTCTGTCCGTAACATACTCCACGGAGGCACCCCATCAAGGATATAAGGTGGGTCCCTCTTCCGGCCCTCCTTAAAAAACCCGGAAAAACCCTTGCCATGCTGGATTCGATCCGTTTGATGCCGATCCGTTTTTCAAGATCTGCGGACGGCTAGCTCAGTTGGTTAGAGCACCTGGTTTACACCCAGGGGGTCACAGGTTCGAGTCCTGTGCCGTCTACCATCCCCAGAAAAGCCGCAGCTTCCACACTACAACTTCACAATCCCCACGCCCACCATGATGCGTCACACCATTTCCGCCCTCGTCGAAAATAAGTTCGGCGTCCTGGCACGCATCGCAGGTATGGTCAGTGGCCGGGGGTTCAATATCGACACCCTTAACGTCGGCCCCACCCACGACGAGGCGCTTTCCCGGATCACCCTTACCATCTTTGGCGATGCCCACGCCCTGGATCAAGTCCTCAAGCAGCTCAAGAAACTGGTAAACGTCATCGACATACAGCCATTCGAGCCAGGTTCCGCCGTCGACCGCGAACTGGTAATGACCAAAGTCGCTGCCAGCCGGGACGAACGTTCTGAGATCGTAGAGATCTGCAACCTTTTCAATGCCCAGGTCATCAACGTGACCCCGCAAGACATGATCCTCGAAATGACCGGCAACCGGCATAAAGTCACCTCCTTCCTGGATCTCCTGAAACCTTTTGAAATCCTCGAAACCGCTCGGACCGGCCGCGTCGCCCTCCAACGAAAGGGTTCCAGCCCAGGGCTCCAGAAAGCCTGATTTCCTAACCAACCCCACAATTTCCACCGATTAATACACTGACCATCCATGCCAGCTAAAGTCTACACCCAAGAGGACACCAGCCTCGAACCCCTTTCCGGGAAAACGCTCGCCGTCATCGGCTATGGCTCCCAAGGCCACGCCCACGCCCAAAGCCTTCGTGACAGCGGATGCAAGGTCATCATCGGCCTCTATCCTGGAAGCAAATCCCGCGAAGTCGCCGAAGAAGACGGTTTCGAAGTCTATGATTCCGGCGAAGCCACCGCAAAGGCGGACGTCATCATGATTGGCGTGCCCGACATGCGCCAGGCCGAAGTCTTCGAGAATGACATGCTCCCCAACCTCACTGCCGGGAAGACCATCCTCTTCAGCCACGGGTTCGCAGTCCATTTCAACCTCATCAAGGCACCGGACAACGTGAATGTCATCATGGTTGCCCCCAAAGGCCCAGGACACGTTGTCCGCCGCCAATATGTGGAAGGCAAAGGCGTCCCCGCACTCATCGCTGTGGCGCAGGATGCCACAGGCAACGCCAAGGATATCGCCCTGGCCTGGGCAAATGGTATCGGCGGTGCCCGTGCCGGGGTCATCGAAACCACTTTCAAGGAAGAGACCGAGACTGACCTCTTTGGCGAACAAGCCGTCCTTTGTGGCGGTGCTTCCGCATTGGTTCAAGCCGGGTTCGAAACTTTGGTCGAAGCCGGCTACCAGCCTGAAATGGCCTATTTTGAGTGTCTCCATGAACTGAAGCTCATCGTCGACCTCATGGTCGAGTCCGGCATTGCCGGTATGCGCTTCTCCATCTCCGAGACCGCCAAATACGGCGATATCACCCGCGGTCCTCGCGTCATCACAGCCGAAACTAAGGCCGCGATGAAGGAAATCCTCAAGGAAATCCAGGAAGGCAAGTTCGCCCAACAGTGGGTGGACGAGTACAAAGCCGGGTTGCCCGAATACAAACGCCTCCTCGAAGAGGGCGAAAAGCACCAAATCGAAATCACCGGGGCTTACCTCCGCGACCTGATGCCTTGGGTTCCCAAGCGTAGCATCAAGGGGGCGCAGGCATCCTACCGCTAGAGGGTTGGCGGGTATTCCGCCTACCTCCTGCGCATTCCGATGGCAACATTGCGCCTAGTCACACGAGGCAGCAGGCTGGCTTTGTACCAGTCCGTATTGGTCAAGGACACCCTTCTTTCCAAAGCCCGTGAAACCATTGTCGAGCTGATCGAAGTCGCCACTACCGGGGACCGCCAAGTCGGCTGGTCCCTTGAAAAGCAAGGGGGCACGGGTTTGTTTACCAAGGAGTTGGAACAACGACTTCTGGATAATCAAGCGGATGTGGCAGTGCACAGTTCCAAGGATTTGCCCGCGAAGATTGTGGATGGCCTGGAAGTAGCCGGATACTTGCCCCGCGAGGAAGCCCACGACGTACTGGTCCTCCGGGCTGATGTGGATATCCCCTCGACCATTGCCACAGGTAGTCCCCGGCGCCGTGAGCAGTTGTCCGCTCTCTACCCGAAGGTCGAGTGGATGGAAATCCGCGGGAATGTGGAAACCCGGCTTAATAAAATTAGGGACGGCTACGCCGAAGGCACTTTGCTTGCCGCCGCGGGCTTGAACCGGCTCGGAATCCACCAATGGGAAAACCTCAAGTTTGTCCCCCTACCGATTACGGAAATGGTGCCTTCGCCTGGCCAAGGTGCTATCGCCGTGCAATGCCGTGCGGGGGAGTCCGGGATTTTTCCGGCAGGGATGTTTTGTGAAGCGACCCGTAGGGCAGTTGAGGCGGAGAAATCCCTGATGGCGCATTTGGGCGGGGGCTGCCACTCCTGCATCGGTGCCCATGTCACTGGGAGCAGGATGTTGGTATTCCATGAGGATACCCGGTATTACGAGTTCAAGGTCAACACCGCAGACGAGGATGAATTAGCCGTGATTGCCAAGGAATTGCTCGGCAAGGCATCCGGGAACCAGGGGTAAGGATCTCTTGGCATTGTCAAGATGCTTTCCGATGAATGGTTTCAACTCCCGGCTGACTGCTAAATAGTACGCCACTATGCCTAAATTACACCCAGGAACAGTCCATTTGGTAGGTGCAGGCCCTGGGGCTGCAGACCTCCTGACCCTCCGGGCTGCAGACTTGCTTTCGAAATGCGACGTCCTGGTCTACGACTATCTGGCCAACCCTGAGTTCCGCAGGCTTTGCCGCCTGGATTGTGAAATGGTCGATGTAGGGAAAGCCCCCGGCCGCCACTCCATTTCCCAGGAAGACATCCTGGCCGTCCTGGCCAAGCATGCCAAAGAAGGGAAAATGGTCGTGCGGCTCAAGGGGGGAGACCCTTTTGTCTTTGGTCGTGGAGGGGAGGAGAAGGAAGCCTTGGTGGATCAGGGGATCCCAGTGGAAATTACGCCGGGGATCACCGCAGCCCTCGGATGTGCAGCCCACAATGGAATCCCCTTGACCCACCGCGACTTTAGTTCCTCCCTTACTTTCCTGACTGGCCATGAACGGCCGGACCGCAAGGAGCCCGGGCTGGATTTCCGCCAATACGCAAAGGAGGGGCAGACCCTTTGCATCTACATGGGCATCGGCCAGTCCGAAAGGATTTCCCAGGATTTGATGGCTGGCGGGCTTCACGGTTCCACTCCGGTCGCCATTATCCGTTGGGGAACCTTGCGCCGGCAAAAGGCATGGTTGTCCAACCTCAGCGGCTTTCCCTCTCTGGTTTCCAAGAATAACATTAAATCCCCCGCGCTCCTGGTTGTTGGGGAAGCGGCGCTGCACTTGGATCCCCCGAAAAGCCAGGACGCAGAAAGACCGCTAGATGGCAAGCGTGTCGTCGTCACACGGTCCCGTGGGCAAGCCGGTACACTCCGGGACAAGCTCGAAGCCCTCGGTGCCGAAGTCCTTGAAATCCCGCTGATCGACATCCGCCAGGATACCACCCGCGAAACCCTTACGGAGGTGTTCGCCGGGATCGCACAATACGAATGGATCCTCTTTACCAGTAGCAACGGGGTGCGTTATTTCTTCGACTTCTTCCACAAAGCGTACGACGACATCCGCTGCCTCGGCCCGATGCGTATCGCGGCCATCGGCGAAGCCACCGCTGAGGAAATCCGGAAACACCGGCTGCAAATCGACCTTCTTCCTGGGACTGCCCTTGCAGAAGAACTGGGCAAGGCATTGCTGAAAAAGGAAAATGTGGAGAACTTGAAAGTCCTCGTCGTGACCGGAAACCGCAATAGCCCCGAACTTGTGGAGCTCCTCATCGAAAAAGGGCATGCCATCGTGGACGAACTCCAAGTCTACAGCACGGACTATTACGACCCGTCCGGGCATTGGGAGGCACAATCCTTCCGTGCCGAAGGGGCGGACGCCGTCCTGTTCACCAGTTCCTCCACGGTGCATTCTTACGTCCAGCACCTTGCCCCAAAACTCAGCGCTGTTCCCAAACCACCCCTTTACTTTTCAATCGGTCCAAAGACTACCGGCACCATGAAAAAGCATGGCATTCCTTTGGCTGCGGAGGCCAGGGAAGCCAGCGTTGACGGGTTGGTCAAATCCCTCTGTAAAACGCTCTGAGCGAACCGGGAGGTATTCTCCCCGCTTCCTGCCTGGATGGCAATTTGGATTGCCACCCAGTAGGAGGGGTGCCAATCATGCAAACTCTAACATCTCCCAGGGGCATTGCCGGTTTGCATCTCCCGGGGTGCCATAATAGCTTTTTCCTGGAATCGATAACCCAATCCAGGCCTGAGAGGCCAGTGGAAAATGAACCCTCTTAATTACACCGTCAAAGTCTGCGGGATTACCCGTGCCCAGGATGCAGAAATGTGCCTTTCGAAAGATGTGCGCTGGATCGGGCTTAATTTGTATGATGAATCCCCCCGCCATGTGGATCTCGCCAAGGCCAAGGAATTGCTCAAACATATCCCTGTTGGCCAGCGGGTGTATGTCGATGTCACCCCGTCCTTATCCAAACTCCACACGATTGTGGAGATGGGTTTTGACCGTTACCAAATTCATTTCGATTACAATGAAACCACGAAATCCAAAATCGAGGACTGGGCCGATGCCGTGAAGCCTGAGAACCTTTGGTTGGCCCCGAGGTTGCCCCATCATGCCGCGTTCCCCTTGGATATCCTCCCCTTTGCTTGGCACTTCGTCGTCGACGGTTTTTCCTCCGGATCCTTCGGGGGCACAGGGACTACGGCCAATTGGCGGCATTTCCGTGCTTTGAAGGATACCCATCAGGAAAAAGGATGGATCCTGGCCGGCGGGTTAAGAGCCTCGAATATCAAGGAGGCCATGGAGTCCTCCGGGGCACACTTCATCGACCTTAATTCCGGCGTTGAAACTGAGCCGGGGATCAAGGATCGTACCAAACTCCACAATGTATTAGAGTTGATCGGCTAAGGTTCCTGTTTTGCCCTTATGCGGGAGCGCCTGCCGGGGTGGCTTCGGGGCCGAGGCCTTCGTCCCTGGGATTGTCCTTTACTTCCGGCTTGTCAAGTTCCTCGGCTTCTTCTTCCGGTGGTTCTTCTACCACATTGATGGTGCGGACTTCGGACTGGATCTTGCCAGTCTCAAGGATTTCCTTCACGTGCTTGCCTTCCACGGTCTCGTACTCGAGAAGAGCCATGGCGAGTGTTTCTAGCGAGGCATCGTACTCTTTGAGGAGCTTGGTTGCCCTTTGGTATTGTTCGTTGATGATGGAGCGGATTTCGTCATCGATCTTCAGTGCGGTTTCCTCGCTATAATTCTGGTTCCGTGCAATCTCTTTGCCTAAGAAAACATGATCCTGGTTATCTCCATAGGCGATGGGGCCGAGGGTACTCATTCCCCAATCGCAGACCATGCTGCGGGCGATCTTGGTCGCCATTTTGATGTCGCCGACCGCACCGCTGGTGATGTCGTTCATCTTAAGTTCTTCGGCGATCCGGCCTCCCATGGCGCAGCAAATTTGGTTGAGCAGGCGGCGTTTTGCGTAGCTGAGCATGTCCTTAGTCGGGGCGAACATGGTGCTTCCCAGGCTTTGGCCGCGTGGGATGATGGTCACTTTGTGGACAGGGAGGTAGCCATCGTCAATGACGGCCTGGACAATGGCGTGCCCGGCTTCGTGGTAGGCGGTGAGCTTTTTGTCCTCATCGTCCATGAGCTTGCGGCGCTCCCGGCCAAAGGAGATTTTTTCCCGGGCTTCGTCGATGTCCTCGGGGAAGATTTTCTTTTTGTTGTAACGGGCGGCGGTAAGGGCGGCTTCGTTGAGGAGGTTGGCCAGGTCCGCGCCGGAGAAACCGGGGGTATTGCGGGCGACGAGGGTGAGGTCGACAGTCTCGTCCAGCTTCACTTTTTTGGCATGTACCTTGAGGATCTCGTTTCGGCCTTCGAGGTCAGGGAGGTCGATGACCACCTGACGGTCGAAACGGCCGGGACGTAGGAGGGCTTTGTCCAGGACGTCAGGACGGTTGGTCGCGGCGATTATGATGATGCCTTCATGGCCGTCAAACCCGTCCATTTCAACCAGGAGGGAGTTGAGGGTTTGCTCGCGTTCGTCATTGCCGCCGCCAAGGCCTGCGCCGCGTTGGCGGCCTACCGCATCAATTTCGTCGATGAATATAAGGCAGGGCGCGCTTTTACGGCCTTGTTCGAACATGTCGCGGACACGGGCGGCGCCGACGCCGACGAACATTTCCACGAAGTCGGAACCGCTAATAGTGAAGAAGGGGACTTCGGCTTCCCCGGCAACAGCACGTGCCAGGAGGGTCTTGCCTGTTCCCGGGGGGCCGACCATGAGGATGCCTTTGGGGATGCGGCCGCCAATGCGCTGGAATTTTTTCGGGTCACGTAGGAATTCTACAACTTCGCTGACTTCTTCCTTCGCTTCGTTGCAGCCTGCGACGTCCTTGAATGTAACTTTGTCCTTCTCGCGGGTTAGCATCCGAGCCTTGCTTTTACCGAAATTTAGAGCGCCTCGCCCTGCCATCTTGAGTTGGCGGACGAAGAGGAAATACAGGAGTGCTACAATGAGGAGGAAAGGGACAAACTGGAAGAGCAGAGCCATCATCCAGGTGCTGGCCGGTTGCTCTTTGAAATATTTGACCAGTATGTCGTACTTTTCATCGGACAACTTGCCTTCAGCTTGGAACAAGATAAGGCCGTCCTTCAACATGGATTGGTCGAATGCAAGGCCTCTTTGTTGGAGGAATTCTTGCTTGATGCTACCTTTGACCAAGTGCCAGCCTTCCCCCCTGCCCGGGGCGCCTTCGATATAGTGCCCTTTGGTTGCTCCCTCATCAAATACGCCGGACTGTGCAGCTTCGACCACGTCGACCATCTGCAGGATCTTCCTACCGGTGTGGTTGTTGCCCTGGATTTTCCAGAGGAAGAAGATCCCCATCACGATGAGCAGCCAGATCATGAGGACCTTGGGCTGGAAGCGTTCGCCTACAGGGGGCTTACCGGGTTTGTTCGGTTGTTCCTTGTTATCCATTGGGCGTTTTTTATTTTTGTAAGTGCGTGTGAGTTGGGGGCAGGGGCACACGGATGATCCTATCCCGCCCCCGCAAGGTCAAAAGGCGTAAAAGCATGCCTTTGGGACTGGGGATAGCAAGTATTTGTTCAAACCCAGGCTTTCCGTGGGTGGTAGGTTATACGTATGGCCTTGGTTGGTGGGGTGCCGATTTTTTGTAGTTCCGGTGCCGGGCACCCAGGGTACCAGAGGATTTGCTCGTCCGGTGAGAGGATGACAGGGAGTTGGTCGCGAACTCCGGCCGGGATCTTTTTGTTTACCAAAATGTGCTGAAGTTTGGCGGGTTCGGCCATGCCCAGTGGTTGAAACATGTCCCCCGGTTGACGATGGCGGATTTTAAGGTAGGTGGGCTTGGAGGTCAACTTGTCCGGGTCGAGCCAACAGGTGCGGTTCGTGTCGATGTTCCCGTTGTCCAGGTCTTCTTGCACTTTATCCGTGACCGGCAGGTACTCCCACCCGATGGAGTTGCCTTCTGGCAGGTATAGCATTGCGGAGGGTGCAAGGTGTACGGTTGGCCAGCTCGATGGAGCTTTGTGATGGGCCGTGTGCCGGAGCTTGAGTTCGCCATTGTCCGGATCGACCAAGATGTGGCGTTCCTGGGTGATTTGGATATCGAGGGAATAACGGTTCAGGATGGCGTGGATGATCGGTTCCATGGTGTGGGAGGAGATGGAACCGCCCGGGAGCCAGCGGTGCAGCACCCTCCTGACCACAGCGGAGGGCAGAGATTCCGGCCAGGACAGGGTGTCAGGGAAATGGCCGTGGAGCTTTTGGAAGGCTTCGTCCGCCCATTGGTGCAGTGCCTCGTCGTCCTCCTCAAGAATTTGGCGGGTTTGAGCCATGGCGAGGGCCGGGTCGTTCGGGGAGACTTCAACCAACTGGGGCAGGATTTGGTTTCGGATGCGATTGCGGAAATATTGCCCGGTGTGGTTGGAGGCGTCTTCCCTCCAGGGGAAATTGGCCAAGTCCAGTGCGTTGCGGATTGCTTCCCGGCGGATAGTCAAAAAGGGGCGCACATGGGTCACTTCGCTCAAGTAGAACGGCTGGACAGGGCGAGGCGCTGCCAAACCGGAAAGGGTCGTGCCGCGGCAAAGGCGCATCAGGAGGGTCTCGCCAACATCGTCCAAGTGGTGTCCCTGCAGCAGGATGTTCGCCTTGTGGAGCTCCATCACCCTGTGGATATAGCCCATGCGGGCTTCCCGGAGGGTGGCTTCGTTTGCCCCGGCAAGGTTTTCCCCTTTGCCGATGTGCAAGGGGAGTGCGTATTCATTAGCCAGGCCTTGGACAAAGATGGCGTCCGTCTCCGATTCTTCTCCGCGCAGGCCGTGGTTGAAGTGAACCACATGGAGCGATCCTGCCTTTTTTGGGTAAAGTCGGGCGATGAGGTGTACGAGGCACACGGAGTCTGCCCCGCCGGAGCAGGCCAGGAACCAAGTTTCGTCCTTGTGGTCTTCTAAGTGGGCGAGGGCCGTAGGATCCAAGCTTTCCTTGGGGAGCGCTTGCAGGATGGGGGTGATTTCTGCTCGCACTGCAGAGGGGAGCCTGATGGCCGGGATTGGCGTTCAGGCGTGGATGGTTTTTTTGCCAAACCATTTTTGGAGGACTCGGGGAATCCTCACGGTTTGGTCTTCGGGATTGTAATTGTTCTCCAACAGGGCCGCGAGTACGCGGGGGATGGCAAGGCCGGAACCGTTCAATGTATGGACGGGCTGGACTTTGCCTTCCTTATCCCTGAAGCGGATGGCCGCCCTTCTGGCTTGGAAGTCGGTAAAACAGCTGCAACTGGAGACTTCTAGCCAGCGTTTTTGGCCGCCCGACCAGACTTCCAGGTCGTACTGTTTGGCGTGGGGAAAACCCATGTCCCCCGAACACATGCGGAGGGTACGGAAGGGCATCTCCAATTTTCTGAGGATGCCTTCGGCGTGCCCTCGCAACTCTTCCAGGGCGTCCATACTTTTGTCCGGCTCTACCCACTGGACGAGTTCCACTTTGTCAAATTGGTGGAGGCGGTTGAGCCCGCGCACATCTTTTCCCCAGCTCCCGGCTTCCCGGCGGAAGCAAGGGGTGTAGCCGACCCGGCGGAGCGGGAGGTCTTCGAGGGGAAGGATTTCGTCGCGGATGAAGTTGGTGACCGGGACTTCGGCGGTCGGGATCAGGTAAAGCCCGTCTTCTGTCGCGAGGTACATCTGGCCTTCCTTGTCGGGGAGTTGGCCGGTGGCCCGTGCGCTGTCCGCATTGACCAGCAGGGGTGCGGAGACTTCCTCGTAACCGTTTTCCGCCGCTTCGTCCAAAAAGAACTGGATGAGGGCACGGACGAGGCGGGACATGTCCCCCACATAAAATGGGAAACCCGCCCCGGTCACTTTCGTGCCCCGTTCGAAATCCACAAGTCTTGAAAACCAAGGGATGTCCCAATGGGGTGTACCTCCGGCTTCCACAGATGCCGGGTTGCCCCAAGTGTCCGCGACTTCGTTGTCCTGCTCCCCCTTTCCAAAAGGTACCGAGGCATCCGGCACGTTCGGGATGTTCAGGTAAACCTCCTTCCACTTGGCCTCGATCTCCGTCGTCTTTGCCTCCAGTTCCTTGACCTCGGCGGAGAAGGCTTTCATCTCCTTCACCCTTTGCAGGAATTCCGGGGAGCCTTTGGGAAGGGCGGCCATGTTCATATTGGCCGTCTTTTGGCCTGCCCGTGCGGCTTCGGAACGGGAGATGCAGGCTCTCCTTTCCTCGTCCAGCCGGTAAAAGGCATCAAGGTCGCAATCGAATTTCTTCTTGGAAAGTCCTTCGCGTACGGCGTCCTGGTTTTCTCTAAGGAAAGTGAGGTCTAGCATGGGTGGTGGGAATTGCGTTCCATTTGGATAGAAGGACCGGGGAGCTTTTCAAACGTTTTCTCGGGCTCTTCCCCGCCTTCGCCTGATTATTTCGTTACTGGTTCTGAAACTGCCTGTGCTAAACGTCCAGAGTTTGCCCTCGCTGTTCGTTACCAGGACGCGGTAGAAATAGGTGGAACCGGGAACCAACCCCTTGATCGACACCTGGTTGCTGCCATCTTTGAGGGTTTCGATACCAACCTTGGACGACCAAGACCGGTCTTCGGCCTGGGTCGACTGGCTTACCGCGGAACCGCGTTCTGTGCCATGGAGGCTGCGTTTTGCGAAGGTCAGGCAGTCGGTCTTGCCGAAATAAACTTCGGCACGGGCATTCATGCCGGCTCTGAGCATGGAGATGTCCAATTCCGCTTCGGTATTTGTTGTCCTGACCGTTTTAACCCCGGCAAACTCCGCTGGTAGCCGGTAGAGTTGCTTTGTCGCCTCTGGGGACAGGTACTCTGGCAACGTGGTGTTTGCCTCCAGTGGTGTGGGTTCTTCGGGATTGTAAAACCGCATGCCGCCCGTGCCCATGGCGAACTCGCCCTCGTCACTAATGGACCAGAACTTATTCATTGTCCCTTTGGCGCCCCTAAGGTCAAACTTATCCATCGCCTTCCAT
The DNA here is from genome assembly GCA_038125285.1 of Opitutia bacterium. Lineage (GTDB taxonomy): Bacteria > Verrucomicrobiota > Verrucomicrobiia > Opitutales > JABJCN01 > JAYPDO01. The sequence goes on along the minus strand of JAYPDO010000025.1, from coordinate 4,161 downwards.
TGGCCGTCATTCCCTATGAACCAGCCCCTTCTGCGCACCTCTCGCACTTGGTCACCCGAGCGTTGCACGTTGGGTGGGCCGGGCACTTCACAGAACGAACCGGGATACAGGTGCTGGATCGGTTTCCCTCCGCCCCATTTGCGGCCGACGGCGTAGAGTTTCCATGCCTTTGTGGGGTGATCCCAAAAGTAACCGTGGTAAGTGTGGTAGTTGCCTTCGTTTTCGACTCGCAACGCTTGTACGCAGACTTCGGGCTTATCCGGCATCGGTAACCAGGAACCACGGATTTTTACCCCGGATCCTTCGTGGCCGAACCCGCCAAACTCAGCATCCGGCGAACCGGCGGCCAATAGGTGTGGCATCTGCTCCAGTGGCGGGACCTTTCCTCCCTTGCCTGCCGCCCACATGGAAAAATTGAACCCGCCGTTCGATCGGCGGTCCGCAGTAAAGGAAGTCCCGTAATACCCGAAGGGGGTAGTGATCGGGGAATAGCTGCTAAAATCGCACAAGCTGCGCGTCGCCATAACCCACATCCGGCTCGTCTTCAGTTTTGAGCAGGCATAGCCTCCATGCACTGCAGCGGGCCTCCAGCGTGCTCGCAGCAATTGGGCGCCCTCGACAGCAGGGCCGTACACATCCACCCTGTGCAATTCGCCCACACCGGTGGCAGGGTTCGAGTCGGCAACCTTCAAAATAGAAGCGGCAAACGTGTGCTCACCCGCTTTAGCCGCATCGAAAACGAGGTTCCAGGGCTGGGGCTCGCCGGGCTCGGCGGAGACAGTCTTCACATCCATGGATTGGCCTGCAAACGTGAACCGCAAAGAAGAACCTGCTTCACTGGGTGCCACACGCATCTTGACGTTGAACCGTACCGCACCGGGCTTTGCCAGCCAGACGTGCCACCGGATTGTGCCGTCGGTGCCTTTCCAATTTTTCAAATATTCGAAATTTGCCCCGATCAGCCCGCCGTCGTCTAGGCTTGGCAGGCTCGAATTGCCGTCTGCCTTGCAGACCCCGGAAGTGAAGAAACCGTTGCTGGCGGTGAAGACCAACATGCCGCTCTTGGCAGGTTGCCCGTTCAGGAAAAACTCCCGTCCCTTTTCGTCCGTACCGCCCTTGAAAAGGGCCGGCGGCGATTCCAGTTGCCCGACACCAGCGGGCAGTTCTATCGGCTGGTGGGATGATTTGGCGTCAGCTTCCGCTTCCTGCTCGCAACCTGCAACCAGTACTGCCATGGCAAATAGGACGATCCGTCCTGTCATCATGCTTGTTTCCTTCATTGGCCTTGGAGTTCCGGGGGGCGTTTCCGTTGTCATGGTTGTCATCGTTTCAGCATTTCGGGACTGCATGGGAAACGGGAATCGGAGCAATGGTCAATCCATACACACGTCGGCTTACCCTATTGCTTGCAGTGATTCCAAAACTTCCCCGGTTTGCAACTTGGCCAAATCGCCCCCCGGTTAATTGACAACTTAGCTAAGAAGACTTAGTCCTGTCCGTATGCAAATGGTAAATATGCACGAAGCGAAGACCCATCTGTCGAAATTGGTGGATGCAGCCTTGAGGGGGGAGGAGATCGCGATTGCCCGTCGCAACAAGCCCTTGGTCAAACTCCAGGTGTTGGAGGAGGACGATGGCGAAGGTAGCATAATCGGGAGGCTGCCCAACCTCATTATCAAGATGGATGATAATTTTAACGATAGTTTCGACGATTGGGACGATGGCTGGCCAACCCCTGCCAAGGGGGAAGATTAAGATTTTCCAATGTTACTGGATACCCATGTGATTCTTTGGGCTTTGGCCAATGACTATCGTTTGTCCGACAAGGCCCGTGCCGTGATAAAAAGGGCTCAACAGAGGTTTTACAGCTCTGTCAACCTTTGGGAGATCGGGATCAAGATGGGCCTGGGTAGGGGGGATTTCCAGCTGGAAGCAGATTGGAGCCGGAGTATTCCAGGGGAAATGGCATTGCGTGGGTTCAAAAGGATCGGGATCGAGCCCAACCATTGCTCCCGGGTCGCTAATCTCCCCAAGCACCACCGGGATCCATTCGACCGCATGCTCATCGCCCAGGCAGTCGAACTCCGGTGCCCAATTGTCTCCTGTGATGAAAAGTTCGACCTCTATCCAGTCGAGCGGATTTGGTAAGCCCAGTCAGCCCAAACTCGCCAATGCTTCCAAAACTTCCCCGGTTTGCAACTTGGCCAAGTCGCCATCCGGTGCATGTAGGACTTTGGATTTGCCTGCCGGGTTTGGGTAGGGGCCGAAGCGTTCTGGCGGAGTCGGGCCGAAAAGGGCGATAACGGGCTTGGCCAGTGCGGCGGCGAGGTGCATGGGGCCGCTGTCATTGGCTAGCACACAGTCGGATGCATTGACCATGGCCGGTAGGGTTTCCAGAGGGGTAATGCCGGAGAGGTTGGCGAACCGTTTTGCATGCAGGCCGGGCGGTGGTTCCAGTTTCCCGCTCCCGGCCCATACGACTTTGCAACCGGGATCCTTTTCCAGCAGGGCTTGGCTGAGTGCAGGGAAATGCGGCCATTCCTTTTCCGGGCGACGGCTTTCCGGGAACAACAGGTAAGTTTTGGAGCCGTCCTTCGGTGAATGGAAACCCTGGGGCAGGCCAGAGTCGAACTCCAAGACGCCCTTCAACACCGGTTCCAGGCCGAAGAGTTTTCGGAACTGTAAGAGGATGTCCAAGGCATGGGCCTGCCTTCCGCCTTGGGGCAGGGGAGCTTTTTCCCGGTAAAACCAGCCTGCGCCTTCCCGGGTGTCCGTCCGTCCGGCCTTACGTTTTCCTCTGGCCAGGAAGGTGAGCAACCCTGAGCGGAACAAGCCCTGGAGGTCGACTACCCAGTCAAATTCCTCTTCACGGATCTCCTTGGCCAAACCCAAAAAACCACCCACGCCACCTTTCCGTTTAAAAACATACACGTGGTCGACTGTCCTGCATGCCTCCAACAGCGGGGCAAAAATCTCCCGCGCTACCCAGCTGATGTGTAACCCCTGCAAATCTTGGCGCAGCGATTCCGCCAACTGCAAACCATGCAGGATGTCCCCGAGGGAGGAAGGCTTGATGAAAAGGATTTTCACTATAGGTTGATTCGCTTTTTAAAATCCCGGAACTGTGCTCCTGACGATCAAAATCCTCGGCTGGTTACTGGCTCGTTTCCCGCTGCCTTTGAATGAATTCCTGGCCACCTGCCTGGGCAACGTCCTTTTCCACCTCCCCGGCAAGCGAAGGCATACCCTCTTGCTCAACTTGCACCATGCCTTCCCGGAAAAGCCTGAATCCTGGCGGTGCCAACTCGGCCTGGACTCCTGCCGCAGGACTGTGGAAATGGCCATGCTCCTGTTGGCGCTACCTTTTCTCTCGCACCGGAATCTCCTGGAGCGCGTCCGGCTCCCCAAGATGATCCGGGAAAAGTACAGGGAATTTTTGGAGCAGGAAAAGCCGGCCATCCTCCTGACCCCACACTTTTCTTTGTTCGAGTACATCACGATGGTTCCTTCGTTGTTCGAGTGCCAGGGCATCGTGTCAGCCGCAATTTTCCGCCCGCTCAACAACCCCAAGCTCAATGCCTGGATCCAGGAATCCCGGGAGCGGCATGGTGTCCGGCTCCTCTCCAGGAACGAAGGGTTCAGCCAAGCCCAAAACCTTCTTTCCCAAAAAGCCGTCCTCGGAATCCTCCCTGACCAAAATGCCGGGGCTTCCGGGATCTTGAACACCTTTTTTGGCCGGGTTTGTTCCACGACCCAGCTTCCCGCCCTGCTTGCAAAACGCCACCAGGCGGAAACCTACATCCTCCATGCCCGTCGCACCCGTTTTTGGCATGCCACCATCGAGATCCACAAACTCCAGGCCGCCCCTAACGAGTTGCCCCAGGCGTCCAATGACTGGCTGGAGGAAAAGTTGCGCATGGATCCGGATGCTTGCCGGGATTGGCTATGGCTCCATGACCGCTGGCGGGCCAACCATTTTCCGACAGCTAGGTTCAGGATCTACCAAAAACGGGTCAATTTCCCGACCGGCCGTCCTCCCGGCAAATACCGTTTATGGATCCGGATGTCTAACTGGTTGGGGGATGTAGTCATGTCCCTGCCTCTCATTGCCGCCCTCCGCCAATGCCGGCCCGACATTGAAATTACCCTCCTGTCCCAGCC
>JAYPDO010000024.1:29903-35813 GCA_038125285.1 Opitutia bacterium | reverse complement strand
CCTCGTTGGGAGAGCCAAATCCGCTGGTAATTCCACCTGAAACGCCGTGGAAACGTGTTATTTCAATGGCCATGGCAATACCCACCCCCAACGCAGCCAGTGGTTGCATCATCATTTCGGCAGGCCCTTACGGGGGGCGGGTCGCCAATCCAGTCCGGGGTTGGCCATCGAACGCCACCAACTCAAGGGGGATAAGGAACGGTTGTTTTCCCAGGTGCTCAGAGACCTGGATTTGCACCACCCCCCTTGCCACTCGCTGGGGGCTAACAATGCATTTTATGCGCTAGGTTCGATCGCCCACAACCTGCTCCACGCCATCAAGTTGCTCCACATGCCTGACGAGGAGCAAGCCCTTCGTACCCGCAGCCTGATCCAAGTCCTGATGTTGGTCGCAGTGCAATTCAAACGGCATGCCCGCAGCGTCAAAGCTGTCTGCTGTGTTTCCACCAACTGTCTTGCCTGGTGGCGCAAATTCATCGGCAAACTGCTGGAAGGCGGTAGCAAATATTTCCTCCGCCCGCGCCCAGGCTCGCCGGGGTCACAGCACACGAAGGCATGACGCCAGAACAAATCCCCGTCCACGGGCTTGTGCCGGGTGAACGCGAAGAGCTTGGGGGCGGCGCAACCATCGGGCTGGTAATTGAGCCATGCATGCTGGGCGTTGTGCTCCTGACGAAGCTTGCCGAAAAGGCTTCGTCCGGCATGGCGACCTCGTGCTTTGCATCGCCTTTGGCGCAGGGTTGACCTGGGGCGCTTCCCTCTTCAAATAAACGCCTCTTATGGTCACCTTTAGTTGCCGAGTAAAACCTCCACAACTCCGTAAACTGTAAATCCAGGGATTTCTAACTTAGCCAAGCCTTCCTCGACGGCGATTCCGACCATGACCGGTGCATCAATATCTGGTGAATGGAACATCCCCTTGGCCGCCTTTACACTCGAGGGCAGGCGGAGTCGCACCGGGATGGAACTTACTGGAATTGGCTTTTCGTCAATCGGTCCGCGGGAACGCTTGCCGGTATCCCCTTCGTCCCGGTTGTAGTTTACCAAATGGAGCACAAACCTCCCTTGCCCGGAATACGCTGCGGCACGGACAGTCCAGGGGGCTTCGATGTGGAACGTCCCGTGGGTTTCCAAAAATGATTGGGTCGCCCCGACCACTCCAAATTGCTGGCTTGGGAGGAAGGCTTCCAAGCCAGCGACCAGGGAAGGGTTGCGGGGCTTGCCGTCCATGCCAAAAAGCCCCGGCACTCCCACGGAAAGGACTTTTCCACCGGCCAATGCGTAGGAACGGATCGCCTGGAGTTGGGAGTCCGAGAGGCAATGGGTTTGTGGCAGGATGATGGCTGGGTACCGGGCCAAGCGCCCGTCCGTGAGGTTTTCGTCGGCCACTACATCGACCAGGACTTGTTTTTCAAGGAGGGCTTGGCCGATGCTGCGAAACGCATCCAAAGATTCCGGGTGCCGATTCCAAACCGACTGCCGGGGAAGGACCAAGCCGACATCCGCATGGACTTCCAAATTGTCGAAAAGCTGGCGATTTTGGTGGACGAAGCGGGTGTACCTTGAAAGGACTTCGTAGCCAACCGGGTCTTCGAAACGCATGTACCGCCCCATCCCGATTCCTCCGGTGGCCAAGCCTTCGGCCATACTAGCAGCCAGGCGGATGCCTTCGTACTTACCCAGGACAAACGGCTTTCCTCCCGCCAACTCCCGGACGTAAAGGCAACTAAGCCACGCATCCCCGGCTTTGTGTTCCAATAAATTGAGGTTATTCCCCACGAAGGACGCCCCGCCGGAATACCAAAAGTAGTCCTCGTCCCGGTTCCAACCGGGCAAAGGTAGGAACATCCGCTCCTCCGAAATCCCGACGTTACCAAGGTGGTTCCATTGCCCGACGAGCAGCCCGGGCTTCAATTTCCTCCCATATTTGATAAAGACTTCGTCAAAGCCCTCCTTAAAGTTCGAGGCCGCCCATTGGGACGCCAGCCATTCAATTTCGCCAGCGGTTTCAGGGTCGGGATACCCGGGAATCTTGGCCGGGATATGCTGAAAGGTGTGCCGGGACAAGTCCGCAATCCCCAGTTGCGCCTCCAACTCCCCTTTTGTGAGCTTCGGCTCCAACCACTTTTTGAAGGACTCCTGGCAATAGGGGCAGGCGCAGTTGTCGTAGTAATTGAAATTCGTCATCACCCCGTCCACACCATTGTCGACCGCGACCTTGAGCATCCGTTTGAACATTTCTCTCGTGTGCGGGCTGGTAAGGCAAAGTTCAAGCTGGGCCTTCCCATAGCGGCCGGTCTGGTTGGGTTTCCCATCGGCATCCCGTTGCAACAACTCCAGCAAGTCTGGATGCGGCTTCTTGCCCAGCAAGTCCTCCGGCCACCTCTTATAATAATATTCTACATAGCCCGATTGTTCTTCCCAGTCCCCCATCACCTTTCCCAACCGGAAATGCCCCACCACCTTCAAGCCCAAGGCATGCACCTCAGCATTTAACCCTCGCTGGAACTCCAAAGCCTCCCTTTCCCCGGCCACCGGAAGCTGCATCGGCCAGCCCGTTGATTTCGGGTCGTCCGCAAACCCGTGGAACATTGCCCCGTAGTTCCCAATTTGCACGACCTGTGGCCGGGCTTCCCTCAAGTACGGAAGCAATTTTTCGTGACCAAGGGAACGGGTTACGAAAAAGGTGCGAAGCGGAAGGTTTTCGGCTGACTTGGCAAATTGGGGAGAAAAGAAAGCTATCCAGGCAAAGGCAACCAGGAGAACCATGTAACGAAGCAGGGGTTTCATAGTCAGTCGGGAATGCTAAACAAGTTCATTCACGAACCAAATCAATAGGGTGATGCTGGGCATAACGCCGGAAATCCAAATCCTTGGTCGGTATCCACATCTTTTCTAAACCGAATAGGAGTAAACCACGAAATCGGTGAGGGAGCCCTATCTTCCTGGGCATCTTTACTTGAGAAAATCACCAGGAAACGTCCCAGACCCCGTGCGCAGACGAAGCTCCTTCCTACTTGATGCCCCCCGGCAGACCGTATGTTTTTCCCTACGTTGTCCAAAAGTATAGCATGAATCCTTCGTATTGTGGCCATCAACTTTTGGGTCGGCGGTTCATTTTTCGCAATCGTCGTTTTGAGCCTGGCCATCAAGCAAGGGGAAACTCATCAGCAGTTGCAGATTTGGCGTCTGGTGTTGAAGTGGTTCTTTCTCTGGGCGAGGCTCGCAGTCGCATTAGTCTTGGGAACCGGCGTATGGATGTTCCAAAACACCGATTCGGGAATTACATACGCACCGCTTACAGCGATTCTCAGGATTAATTTCCAATTGAAATCCCCTCCATCTAGACCGCATTTCTCACAGAATTCCTGCTTCGCTTTGCTGCATGTCTCCCTGCCTGCGTTGTGCTTGTTTCATTATTTAGCAGGGCGTACTCAGCCAACCGAGCGTCTTCAACAGCAACCGCCTTGGTAGAAAGCCGTTCGCCTCGCCTAGCGACGAAATTCCCTTTGAAATGCGGGCTAGGGGTACTATTGAGATTTGTTCGAGCCTGGGAAGATTTTCCAAATTGGCCCGCCGATACCTGCAGCCAAAAGCAATGCCATGCAGTAGGGGAGGACGAAATTCCCTGACCGGACAGCCGTTTCGTACCATGCGCCTAACCCGATACTGAGGGGGCGGCTCAGTGCCGTGACCAGCCCCCAGATTGCCATCCAGAGCAAGAGCTCTCGGTTAGGGTATAGCAGGACGAGGCAGGCCATCGCAATGTCCATGATGCCGATGCAGGACAAAAGTTTCTGGACAAACCCCTCTCCTAGGTGGAGATGGATCCGGTTGGCACTCCCGATGACCAAGTCGAGGAACGAAGCCTTGTGGTTCCATGCCTCCCACCCGTGGATTGCAAAGGTGGCCGAGCAGGCGAGTGCTGCGAGGAGGAAGAGGCATTCATTAGATCGCGTTTTCCATTGCTCGCCTACAAACCGTTGGCCGATGAAACCCATCAGCAGGAATGCCAGTGCATAGCGGGTTGCGTGGGCACCAACCATCAATTCCGCAAAACCCTTTCCGCCGTTGAGTTTGGCCGCCATGGCCTGAAGGAGGAGATACAAGCCTGCCGCCAAATACAAGGCGACGAGGGCAGGGTGATCCTTCGCTTTCGGCCCGAGTACCAGGACTAAGCCAAGCACGGCCAATAGGCTCGCGAGGAACCTACCTTCGAAACGGAGGATTTTCTTGAGAAGGGCGAAACTTTCCTCGGCAGCTTGTCCGGGAGGTTTTGAGATTTCTTGCAACCTCTTGGTGTCCAACTCCCCTACACCAAAGAGGTAATCCGCGCTCATCCTTCCGAATTCTTCGTCGTAGACGCGGTTGCGGACGTCTTTGGAGGTGATGAATTTGTGCAGTTGGGAGCCGTCGAACAGGAAGGTGTGGACGCTTGCCCCTGCCAGGGTCGCGAATAGCCCCACCAGGAGCCATCGCCGGACCCGGTCGACCGCATTATCTTCTGGAAGTTTGTCCATTGCGAAGGTGTCAGCCCTTTTTTTTCCGGAGGTGGGCTTTGTTGGGGATGGTGAGGTCGTCCCAAACCGTGCCGTCCAGGAGGACTGTGCGGCACCGCAGGGTTTCCTTGGTCACATCGAGGAGGAAAACGAAGGTGCCCCGTCCAGCCCGGCCAATCCACCAACGGTCTTCCTTGGGCTCGCGTTGCCCAACGCCCAGGCCGCCTTCCCCCAAGTACACCACCCCGTCCTTGTCCTCTTTATCCGCCCTGATGAATTTTGACTTCTTGATACAGTGGCCGTCCCCTTCGAAGGCGATGTCCGTGTAGTACCTGTCGAATTCCTTGGCCCAGTCATCCTTGCAGGCAGGGGTGTCTTTCACTCCCGGATAAATGGGGGCGTGGTACATGGTCAGGAGCCAATGGCTGACCGGGCCGACCTTGTCGTTTGTAGCCTTGAGCCAGTCCAATTGTCCTCCACGGCCAGGGTTGTTTGAGCTAAGGGTGATGAGGTCGAGGCCCAATGGCAGTTTCGTGTGGTGCCATTCCGGGACGTCGAACACGTCGTCGTACATCCCGGATTGCTCCGCCCGCTCATGGTTCCCACGGGTCGGGATGATGGGGATGACACGGCCGTCCTTGCAGGTCAGCAGTTCGTTGTGGCTGAGCCAGAGGCGCCAGTCATGCCAAGTGTTGCCTTTGTTGACGTAGTCCCCGGCATGGGCCAAGGCGAGGATCTTCGGGTTGTCTTCGACCATTTTTGCCATCCGCAAGTTAATCCGGCAGCGGTTGACCAAACCGGACCGCGAATCCCCGCCGTTCAGGATCGAGAATGGCTCGTCACCCGCCGGTGCGGTCCGGAAATATAGGGGTTTTGAGAATTCCCCGTCGGACTCGATCACAAAGTGGTAGTCCGTACCGGGTTCCAGCCCTTCCAACTTCACATGGTGGCAGTGGGCGACTTGGTCCAGGATCCCTTCGTCTTCTTTGCTTTTTTCATCATTGCGGTATTTGCCGCTCCTGTGGGCCATGGCCGTGTGTTTGTACTTGGAAACCTCCAGCCCATGCGCCTCCGTGTCGTAATAGAGTTTGTGCACTTTCCCCGGTTGGGCCGTGGACCAAGCGATCCCGGCCTGGGTGGCAGGATCCCCATGCCAGACAACACGCCATTGCGCGGGCGTTGTCCCTACCATTTTCGTGAGCATCGGGAGGACTTCGGCCATGGAGGCCTTGTCGAGGTTGTCGTTTGCGAGTTTTGGGAGACCTTCCCCGTATCCCCAACTGGCCAGGATTACGAAGAGGAGGAAGTTGAATTTGTGGGTCATCTTTGTTCTAGTTTTGGTTTTCCGGGGATCTGGCCATGGCCATGCCATCGTGGCAACCATGAAACGAATTCTCCTTCAGTAGAAAAC